>NZ_JBITEZ010000008.1:0-475863 GCF_044455665.1 Nonomuraea sp. NPDC051191
CGGCGTTCTGGGCGGTGGCCCTGATCTCGCTGCCGGCCGTCCTCGCCGTCGTGCGGTCGGGGGGGGGGGGGGGGGCGGCGGCGGGCCCCCCCCCCCCCCCCCCCCCCGCCGGCGGGGGGGGGGGGGCCCCGCCGGGGGGGGGGGGGGGGCCCCCCCCCCCCCCCCCCCCCCCCCCTCACTCAGGGGGACCCGGCGGCCGTGCGCACCGCCCGGTGGGTCAGGACGCGGGCCAGGTGGCGGCGGTAGTCGGGCTGGGCGTGCAGGTCGGCGGGCGGGGAGGTGCCGTCCGCGGCCTGCTCGCACGCCTGCCGCACCTGGTCGCCGAGCTCGACGCCCGGCAACGCGGCCTCCGTCGCGCGGGCGCGCACCGGCGTCGGGCCCATGTTCGTCAGCGCGACCCTGGCCTCGGCGATCGCGCCGTCGGAACGCCGGACCGCGGCCGCCACGCCGACGATCGCCCACGACTGCGCGGTCCGGTGGAACTTCTCGTAGTGGAAGCCCCAGCCCGCGCCCAGCTTCGGCAGCTTCACCCCGACCAGGATCTCCCCGGCCCGCAGCGACGTCTCCAGGTAGTCGACGAAGAACTCGGCGGCCGGGATCTCCCGCTCGCCCTCCGCCGACCCGGCCACGATCACGCCGTCCAGCGCCAGCACCACGGCGGGCAGGTCACCCGCCGGATCGGCGTGGGCCAGCGAGCCGCCGAACGTCCCCCGGTGCCTGATCGCCGGGTCGGCCACCCTGGCCGTGGCCAGCGCCACCAGCGGGACGCCGTCGTTCACCACTGGGGAGCGCATCACCTCGTCGTGCGTGGCCAGCGCGCCGATGAAGACGTGGTCGCCCCGGTCGTGCACGCCGTTCAGGCCGGGCAGGCGGCCGATGTCCACCAGCTTGGACGGGTAGGCCAGCCGCAGCCGCAGCAGCGGGAGCAACGACTGCCCGCCGGCCAGGACCTTGGCGTCCTCGTCGGAGGCGAGCTCCGCGCAGGCCGCCGCCAGCGAGTCGGGACGCACGTAGTCGAACGGTGCGGGGATCATCGCCGCGCTCCTTCCAGCGCTCGCCAGACACGCTCGGGCGTGCACGGCATCCGGACGTCGTCGATGCCGTACGGCCGCAGCGCGTCCACGATCGCGTTCACCACCGCCGGGGTCGAGGCGATCGTGCCGGCCTCGCCGACGCCCTTGACGCCCAGCGGGTTGCCGGTCGCCGGGGTCTCGGTCCGGTCCGTCGTGAACGAGGGCAGGTCCGCCGCCGACGGCAGCAGGTAGTCGGCCATGGTCGTGGTCAGCAGGTTGCCGTCGGGGTCGTAGACGGCCTCCTCGTACAGCGCCTGCGCCACGCCCTGCGCGATGCCGCCGTGCACCTGGCCCTCGACGATCAGCGGGTTGACCACCTTGCCGACGTCGTCCACGGCCACGTACGAGCGGATGCGGCTCATGCCCGTCTCGGTGTCCACCTCCATCGCGCACAGGTGCGTGCCGTGCGGGAAGGAGTAGTTGTCCGGGTCGAACGTGGCGTCGGAGTCGAGCCGCGCCTCCACGCCGTCGGGCAGGTCGTGCGCCTGGAAGGCGGCGTAGGCCAGCTCCTGGATCGTCCTGCTCGACCCGGTGCCGCGCACCTTGAACGCGCCGCCGCCGAACTCCAGGTCGTCCGGCGAGCATTCGAGCATGTGGGCGGCCAGCTTCCTGGCCTTCTCCCTGACCTTCTCGCACGCCTGCAGCACGGCGATGCCGCCCACGACCAGCGAGCGCGAGCCGTAGGTGTCCATGCCCTTGTGCGCGACGGCCGTGTCGCCGTGCAGCACGCGCACGTCCTCGAACGGCACGCCCAGCGCGTCGGCCACGATCTGGCTCCACGCCGTCACGTGCCCCTGGCCGTGCGGGGACGTGCCGGTGATGACCTCGACCTTGCCGGTCGGCAGCATGCGCACCGAGCCGTGCTCCCAGCCGCCCGCCCCGAACCTCGCCGCCCCGAGCAGCCTCGACGGCGCCAGCCCGCACATCTCCGTGTACGTGCTGACCCCGATCCCGAGCTGCACCGGATCGCCCCGGTCCCGCCGGTCGGCCTGTTCGGCCCGCAGCTTGTCGTAGCCGAACAGCGACAGCGCCTTCTCCGTGGCCGCCTCGTAGTTGCCCGAGTCGTAGGTCAGCCCCGAGATCGTCGTGTACGGGAACTCCTCGTGCCTGATCCAGTTGCGCCTGCGCACCTCCAGCGGGTCCAGGCCCAGCTCGGCGGCGAGCTCGTCCATCGTCCGCTCGATGCCGAACGTGGCCTCCGGGCGGCCCGCGCCCCGGTAGGCGTCCGTGGGCATCTTGGTGGTGAACACGCCCCGGCAACCGAACTCGTACGCGTCCATCTTGTAGATCGCGTTGAACATGGATGCCCCGAGCAGCGGCACCCCCGGCGTCACCAGCATCAGGTACGCGCCCATGTCCGCCAGCAGCTCCACCCGGAGCCCCCGGATGCGCCCGTCGGCGTCGGCGGCGAGCCGGATGCGCTGGAGCTGGTCGCGGCCGTGGTGCACGGTCAGGTTGCCCTCGGAGCGGGACTCGGTCCACTTGACCGGCCTGCCCAGCCTGCGCGCCATCAGCAGGCAGAGCACCTCCTCCGCGGTGACCTGCAACTTCGAGCCGAACCCGCCACCCACGTCGGGCGCGACCACCCGCAGGTCGTGCTCGGGGATGCCGGTCACGACGGCCAGCATCACCCGCAGGATGTGCGGGATCTGGGTGGAGGTCCACATCGTGAACGAGTCGCCGTCGGTGTCCACGAGCACCGCGCGCGGTTCCATCGCCGTCGGGATGAGCCGCTGCTGCACGTACGTCCGGTCGACGACGACCGCGGCGCCGTCGAACGCCGCCTCGACGTCACCCGAGGTGATCTTCATGGAGAACGCCTGGTTGCCCGCCTCGTGCACCTTCGGGCTGTCCGGCGACAGCGCCTCGGTCATGTCGAGCACCGCGGGCAGCGGCTCGTAGTCGACCTCGATGGCCTCCAGCGCGTCGGCCGCCCGGTACCGGTCGGTCGCGACCACGCAGGCCACGGCCTCGCCGACGTACCGGACCTCGGAGGTCGCCATCGGCGGATGGTCGGGGATGACGACGTCGTCGGTCACCGGCCACGCGCACGGCAGGCTGCCCTGCTCGCCGGCGAAGTCCTGGCCGCTGAACGCGGCCACCACGCCGGGCAGACCGCGGGCCGCCGACACGTCCACCCGGGTGATCCGGGCGTGGGCCATCGGGCTGCGCAGGAACATCACGTGCAGCGTGCCGGGCCGGGACAGGTTGTCCGTCCAGCGCGTGCGCCCCGTCAGCAGCCTGGCGTCCTCCTTCCGCCTGCGCGGCCGGCCCACCTCGTGGACGGCGTCCTGCCCGGTGACGGCCTCGGGGCTCGGCTCGCTCACTGCGTCCTCACCGCCTGCCCCATCTCCTGCGCGCCGCGCTTCACCGCGCGCACGATGTTGCAGTAGCCCGTGCAGCGGCACAGGTTGCCCTCCAGCCCGTGCCTGATCGACTCCTCCGACGGCTCCGGGTCCTCCCGTACCAGGTCGATCGCGGCCATGACCATGCCGGGGGTGCAGTAGCCGCACTGCAGCGCGTGCTCTTCGTGGAAGGCCCGCTGCATCGGGTGCATCGACCCGTTCGCGCCCAGGCCCTCGATGGTGACGACGTCGCCGCCGTCGGCCTGGACGGCGAGCACCGAGCAGCTCTTGACGCTCTTGCCGTCGAGCAGGACCGTGCACGCGCCGCAGTTGCTGGTGTCGCAGCCGACCGGGGTGCCGGTCCTGCCGAGCCGCTCACGTAGTAGATGGACGAGGAGGAGCCGCGGCTCGACGTCCTCCTCGTACTTGATCCCGTCGACGGTGACGGTGATTCGGGGCATACGTCCTCCCTCAGGAGCAGGGGGAAAGGCGGACACACCCGAAACTACGCCGGTGTTTTTCCCGGTCAAGGGTTACTTGCCGCGGACCACCCGCGCGATGATCGCCACCACCCCCGCGAAGGCCAGCCCCACGACGGTCACCCCGACCAGGATCAGCGCGTCCCTGAGCTCGCGGGTCACGACGAGAATGCCCAGCACCACGAACAACGTGCCGCTCAGCAGGGCCATCCAGTCGGTCCGGTGCAGCCGCCGGACGCGCTCGACGTCACGCGCCACGCCGCACCTCCATGTCGCCGAGGCCGCCACGCAGGTTCAGCACGATCGTGAACTCCTCGTCCGCGGACCTGATCTCGGGCTCCAGCACCTTGTCGAACTTGATGTCGACGCCGCCCCTGATCGACTGGTCGACCTTGATGTCGCCGACCTTGTTCGACGCGTGCACCTCGACCCTGGCCGTCGGCGGCACGATCACCGTCAGCTCGCCCACGGAGACCCTGGCGTCGAACGTCAGGCTCGTGCCCGGCAGCGCCTTCAGCTCCGTCAGGTCCAGCCGTCCCTCGCCGACGCCGACGTCGTAGACCCTGCCCGCTTCCGAGGGCTTGGTCAGGTACCAGGTGGAGTCGCCGACGTTGCGCGGCAGACCGCCCAGCATCAGGCCCACGCCGATCAGCAGCGCGACCGTGGTGCCCGCCGCGACGAGACCGGCTCCGCGGCCCCACCAGGCGGCGATGAGCAGCCCGGCGCCGATGGTGATGAGCACGGCGCCGCCGACGATGGTCGGGCTCACACCCGCGGCAGACCTGGCCTGGACCGCCACGACGATCCCTCCCACTATGATCGCGAGCAAGATGGTGATGACCCCGATGAACGACTTGGGGCGTCGTTGCCGTGGCGCCGGGCTGTGCGCCTGGCCGGGGGCCGGGCGGCCGTACAGGGCGGGGTCGTAGGGCGAGTAGCCGGCCTGCCGCCTGGCCGGGTCGAGCGGGCGGTAGGGGCCCTTCGGGGCGAAGGGCTCGCCGTAGCCGCTGTAGTCGATCGCGGTTCTGGGCTGGGGGCGGTAGCCGGGCGGCTCCTGCCGCGACGCCGCCTGCGGCCGCGGGGACTCGACCCGGGTCTTCGGGGACTCCGCTCGGGGGGCGTCCGTTCGGGGGGCATCTGTTTCGGGGGCCTCAGCCTGGCGGGTGGCGTCCGCTCGGGGGGCGTCCGTCTTGGGGGTTTCCGCCTGGCGGGTGGCGTCCTGCGGGAGCTCGTGCTCCGCCGTCACGGCCCCGGCGGCCTCCATCGCCTGCGCGGCCTCGATCTTCGACATCTCGGCCCGCTCTTCCTCAGCGGAGGGCGTCTCGGGCTTGTCCGTACGGGGAGCCTCGGGCTGCCGTCCGGCCGACATCGCCCGCAGTCGCGCGGCCACGGCCTCGGCGTGGGCGGCGGCCGTCGTCCTGGGGGCTGCCGTCCTGGGGGCGGGCGCGGGGGACTCGGGGTGGGCCGTCGCGGTGTCGCCCAGGCCGGACCAGCCGGGTTCGGCGGGACGCACCGGCGGGGTCGCGGGCGGCGCGTAGGGCGGCGCGGGCGACTCCGCGTCGGGGGAGCGCCGGCGACCGAGCCGCTCGGGCATCGAGCGGGCCAGCGCCAGCAGGTCGACGCCGCTGGAGTGGGCCGCGAGCAGCGAGACGGCCAGCAGCACGCCGACCACCAGCGTGCCGGTGTCGAGCCACACGGTCGCGAGGTTGAGCGCGAGACCGAACCCGAGCACCGCCGTCAGCAGCGCCATCACGGTCTCGGCGTCGAAGTCGCGACGGGTCCACTGCTCGATGATCCCCGGCCCGCCGTTGGGCTCCTTCATCAGCAGGAACGCCGCGATGTACAGGAAGATCCCGATGCCCGAGCCGAGCAGGAGCACGGCGAACGCCACGCGGAACACCACGGGGTCGATGCCGGTGTGCCGCCCGAGACCGGCGCAGACGCCCATGAGGAAGCGCCCTTCGCTGCTGCGTCGCAGCTCCCGGGGCGGGGCGGCGGGTTGCCTGGGCGGAGCTTCTGTCATGGAACCATCGTGGACCGTCGGGCGGGGTGACCGCATCCGGGAGACCCCTGACTCGACCCTGGGGGTTGTTCCCTGATGCCCGAAGTGCCCGCGACATGTGACGATGGCGATGTTATGGCAGACCAGAAGACACTTGCCGAGCCCACCGGCGATCGACCCTATCGCCGGATGCTCCGCCCCATGGAGGGCCGCCTGCTCGGCGGCGTGGCCCAGGGGCTGGCGGCGCAGCTCTCCCTCGATCCCGTCGTGATCAGGCTGATGTTCGTGCTGCTCAGCGTCGTGGACGGGGTCGGCATGGTGGCCTACGCCGTGCTGTGGATGATCACTCCGCGTGAGCCGTACGAGGGGCAGCCGCCGCAGCGCGACTGGAGCCAGCTCGCCGCCTTCAGCGCGATCGGCGTGGCGCTGGCCGCGTTCGGCTGGCTGACCGGGGCCTCGAAGGGCGGGATCGGCATGTTGCCGTTCGCCGTCGGCGGCATCGGCGCGCTCATCCTCTGGCAGCAGGCCGACCCCGAACGCCGCAAGAACTGGGTCAGCGGCGCGACCAAGAGCATCCGTACCAACCGCGTGCGCACGCTGCTCGGCGTGACGCTGGTCGTCATCGGCGCGGCCGGCTTCCTGTACGCCCAGGGCGAACTGGCCAAGGCCAGGCCCGGCCTGATGTTCACGGTCGTCGTGGTCGGCGGCATCGCGGTCATCGCGACGCCCTGGCTGGCCGGCCTGTGGAAGGAGCTCCAGCTCGAACGCCGCGAGCGCATCCGTCAGGAGGAACGCGCCGAGGTGGCCGCCATGGTGCACGACTCGGTGCTGCACACGCTCACCCTCATCCAGCGCGTCTCGAACGACCCCCGCGAGGTCACCAGGCTGGCCCGCTCACAGGAACGCGAGCTGCGCAACTGGCTCTACCAGCCCGCCCAGGACGCCGACGCCACCGTGGCCGCCGCCGTACGCAGGATCGCGGCCGAGGAGGAGGACTCGCACGGCGTGCCCATCGAGGTCGTCTGCGTCGGCGACCTCGACCTCGACCCGCAGGGCAAGCTGGCGGCGATGCTCAAGGCGTCCAGGCAGGCGATGGTCAACGCGGCCAAATATTCTGAGAGCCCGGCCATCTCCGTCTACGCGGAGGTGGAGGGCTTGGAGGTGACCATCTTCGTGAAGGACCGCGGAAAGGGCTTCGACCTTGAGGCGGTACCCCTCGACAGAATGGGCATCAGGGAGTCCATCATCGGGAGAATGGAACGTCACGGCGGCACGGCCAGGGTCCGCACCGAGCCCGGCGAGGGCACGGAAGTGATGCTGACGATGAAGGTGGACAAGCAATGACACGCGTGTTGATCGTCGACGACCACCGGCTGTTCAGATCCGGCGTACGCGCGGAGCTGGGCGACTCGATCGAGGTCGTGGGCGAGGCGGAGGACGTCGAGACGGCGGTCAAGGCCATCGCCGAGCACCAGCCCGACGTGGTCCTGCTCGACGTGCACATGCCCGGCGGCGGCGGCCAGGAGGTGCTGCGCCGCGTCCTCAGCACCGGCTCGCAGGTCCGCTTCCTCGCGCTGTCGGTCTCCGACGCCGCCGAGGACGTCATCGGCGTCATCAGGGGCGGCGCCCGCGGCTACGTGACCAAGAACATCAGTGGCAAGGAGCTCACCGACGCCATCCGCCGGGTGGCCGACGGCGACGCGGTCTTCTCGCCGCGGCTGGCCGGGTTCGTCCTCGACGCCTTCGCCTCGTCCGAGGCGCCGTCGATCGATCCCGAGCTCGACTCGCTCACCCAGCGCGAACGCGAGGTGCTGCGGCTGATCGCCCGCGGTTACGCGTACAAGGAGATCGCCAAGGAGCTGTTCATCTCGGTCAAGACGGTGGAGACCCACGTCTCGTCCGTGCTGCGCAAGCTCCAGCTCTCCAACCGGCACGAGCTGTCCCGCTGGGCCACCGCGCGCCGCCTGGTCTGACCCTGCTTTCTGGACCGTTACAAGGTCGTTACGGCCATTCGTAGACGAATCGCCCGTCTCAGTAGTCACACATGGAAGGAGAAGCACATAATCCAGGAGTAATCCCCTTGAATCGCGTCCCCCGGTTGCTTGCCATGGTCGCACTGCTGTCGGCTGCGGCCTGTTCAGCAGAAGGCGTACCAGCCCCGCAGGTCCCGCAGGCCCGGACGACCGCCTCCGTGGGCGCCGCCGCGGCTGCTCACGTCGCGGCTCCGGCCAAGAAGGTCAAGCTCGACATCGCCGACATCACTCCCATGGGGGAGACGTCGGAGAAGGTCGGCGTCGGTTTTCCGATCATCGTCACGTTCGACCGGGACGTGAAGGACAAGGCCGCCGTCGAGGCGCTGCTGGAGGTCCAAGCCGACAAACCGGTCGACGGCGCCTGGCGCTGGGTGTCGGCCCGCAAGGTCATCTACCGGACGAAGACGTACTGGAAGCCGCACCAGAAGGTGCTGTTCACCGCGCGCCTCAGCCAGCTCCCCGGCAACAAGGCCGAGGACGTCACCCGCCGCTTCGCCGTCGGCAACGCGAACATCTCGGTCGTGGACACCCGCAAGCACCAGATGAAGGTCTACCGGGACGGCAAGATCGCCAAGAAGATCGCGATCAGCGCCGGCCGCGGCGGCCTGCTGCGCAACGGCGTGGACGTCTACCTCACCACCAGCGGCGTGCACCTCACGATGGGCAAGAAGTCCGTCGAGACGATGACGTCGTCCTGGATGGGGGTGACCGACCCCAAGGACCCGCGCTACTACAAGGAGGAGATCCCCTGGGCGGTGCGCATCTCCGACAGCGGCGAGTACGTCCACCAGAGCGCCGGCTACTACCAGTACCTCGGCCGCTCCAACCAGAGCCACGGCTGCGTGCGCGCCACCCCCGAGGGCGCCAAGTGGTTCTACGGCATCGCCCAGCGCGGTGACGTCGTCAAGATCACCGGAACCAAGCGCAAGCTCGACTGGCGCAACGGCTGGAGCTACTGGCAGCTCAACTGGACCCAGTGGAAGCAGGGCAGCGCCCTCAAGCCCTGACCGTGACCCTGTCGGCAGGGCTCCCACCCAGGAGCCCTGCCACCCTGCGACCCCGGGCCGGGGCATGTCGTCAGGAGCCCGGCCGTCGAAGGCCGGGCGCCCGCTGACCAGGGGTCAGAGCTTCTCCAGGGGCGCGTACGCCAGCAGCAGCGTCTTCTCCCCGTCGCCACCGAAGTCGATCTTGACCTTGGTCTTCTCCGCCACCCCGTCCACGGCCACCACCGTGCCGAGCCCCCACTTGTCGTGCGTCACCCGATCGCCCACCGCCAGCGACGGGACCTGACGCGACCCGCCGCCCTTGGGCGCCGGCCGCGGGGTCGGCTCCCGCCGCGTCGCCGCGCTCCAGGCCGACTTCTCCGGGTCGGTACGCCAGTCGATGAGCTGCCCCGGCACCTCGTTCACGAACCGCGAGGCCGGGTTGAACGACGGCGACCCCCACGAGCTGCGCACCGCCGCCCGCGTGAGGTAGAGCCGCTTCTGCGCCCGGGTGATGCCGACGTAGGCCAGCCGCCGCTCCTCCTCCAGCTCCTTCGGCTCGCCCAGCGACCGGACGTGCGGGAACACGCCGTCCTCCATCGCCGTCAGGAAGACGACCGGGAACTCCAGCCCCTTGGCCGTGTGCAGGGTCATCAGCGTGACGACCCCCTGCCCGCCCTCGGCGTCGGGGATCTGGTCGGCGTCGGCCACCAGCGACACCTGCTCCAGGAACTCCACCAGCGTGCCCTCGGGATTGGCCTCCTCGAACTCCGAGGCCACCGAGACGAGCTCGTTGAGGTTCTCCAGGCGGGACTCGTCCTGAGGGTCTTCGGACGCCTCCAGCTCGGCGCGGTAGCCGGTGGCCACGAGGATCTCCTCGGCCAGCGTGGACGGCGGCACGCCCTCGGCCTTGGCGATCAGCTCCTCCAGCATCGCCACGAACTCGCGCACCGCGTTGAGCGAGCGCGTCGCCATGCCGTACGCCTCGTCGGCCCGGCGCAGCGCGTCCCAGAACGAGATGCGCTCGCGCGAGGACAGCGCCTCGATCATCGCCTCGGCCCGCTCGCCGATGCCGCGCTTGGGCACGTTGAGGATGCGCCGCATCGACACCACGTCGGCCGGGTTGGCCAGCACCCGCAGGTAGGCCAGCAGGTCCTTGACCTCCTTGCGCTCGTAGAAGCGCACGCCCCCGACCACCTTGTACGGCAGCCCGGTGCGGATGAAGATCTCCTCGAACACGCGGGAGGCGGCGTTGGTCCGGTAGAACACCGCGACCTCGCTGGGCTTGACGCCCTCCTCGTCGCTGAGCCGGTCGACCTCCTGGGCCACGAACATGGCCTCGTCGTGCTCGTTGTCGGCGACGTAGCCCACGATCTTGGGACCGTCGCCCTGGTCGGACCAGAGGTTCTTCGGCTTGCGCCCCTCGTTGCGCGCGATCACCGCGTTGGCCGCGGCCAGGATGTTCTGGGTGGAGCGGTAGTTCTGCTCCAGCAGGATCGTGCGGGCGTCGGGGTAGTCGCGCTCGAACTCCAGGATGTTGCGGATCGTCGCGCCGCGGAAGGCGTAGATCGACTGGTCGGCGTCGCCCACCACGCACAGCTCGGACATGTCGCCGCCCGAGCGCACCACGTCGCCGTCGGCGGTGCGCAGCTCGGGATGGCCCACCAGCTCGCGGATCAGGATGTACTGGGCGTGGTTGGTGTCCTGGTACTCGTCGACCAGCACGTGCCTGAACCGCATCCGGTAGTGCTCGGCCACCTCGGGGAAGAGCTGGAACAACGTCACCGTGTTCATGATGATGTCGTCGAAGTCCATCGCGCCGGCCTCGGTCAGCTTGAGCTGATAGGCCTTGTACGCCTGCGCGAGCGTCTTCTCCAGGTGCGAGCCCGCCCTGTCCAGCGCGGTCTCGTAGTCGACCAGCTCGTTCTTGAAGTTGCTGACCTGCGCCGAGAACGAACGCGGCGGGTAGCGCTTCGGGTCGAGCTCCATCTCCCTGCAGACCATCGCCATCAGCCGCTGCGAGTCGGCCTGGTCGTAGATCGAGAAACTCGACGGGAAGCCCAGCCGCTTGGCCTCGCGCCGCAGGATGCGCATGCAGGCGCTGTGGAACGTCATCACCCACATCGCCTTGGAGCGCGGGCCGACGAGCTTGTCGATGCGCTCCTTCATCTCGCGGGCGGCCTTGTTGGTGAAGGTGATGGCCAGGATCTCGCCCGGATGCGCGTTGCGCTCGGCCAGCAGGTAGGCGATGCGGTGGGTGAGCACCCGCGTCTTCCCCGACCCCGCCCCCGCCACGATGAGCAGCGGGCTGCCATGATGGATCACGGCCTCGCGCTGCTGGGGGTTGAGGCCGTCGAGCAAGGGGTGGTCAACAGAGACTTGGGTCGGCACCCACCTAGGTTAAGACGAGCCACCGACAAACGGCGCCCGGAATGCCTCCGACGGGGTGCCGGTTGTCCTCCGTACAGGGTCCAGGAAGGGGAGCCATGCTGCCGGAATCCGAGATCAACCGGGTACTTGTCGTCACCGCCCATCCCGACGACGTCGACTTCGGATCGGCGGGGAGCGTGGCGCAGTTCGTGGATCGGGGCGTGGAGGTCACGTACCTGCTGGTCACCGACGGTGACGCCGGCGGCAACGAGCGCACCCTGGACAACTCGGGAATGGCCGAGCTCCGCAGGACCGAGCAGCTCGCCGCCGCCAAGGCGGTCGGCGTGACGGACGTACGCTTCCTCGGCTACTCCGACGGCCGGGTCGTGCCCTCGCTCGACCTCCGGCGCGACATCGCCAGGGTGATCCGCCAGGTACGTCCGGACCTGGTCATCACCCACCACCCCGACCGCAACTACCAGTTCGTCGCCCCCAGCCACCCTGACCACCGGGCCGTGGGCGGCGCGGCCCTCGACGCGGTCTACCCCGACGCCCGCAACCCCTATGCCTTCCCCGAGCTGCTGCGCGACGAGGGCCTGGAGGCATGGACGGTCAGGGAGGTCTGGCTGAACGGCGGCCAGACCCCCAACCACTGGGTCGACGTCACCGAGGTCATGGACCGCAAGCTCGCGGCCTTGCAGTCGCACGTCAGCCAGGTCGCCCACGTCGAGGGCTTCGCCGATTTCGTCCGCGGCCGCTTCGCCGCCTGGGCCGAGCAGGCCGGCTTCGGCGAGGGCCACTACGCGGAGGGTTTCCAGGTCGTGCCCACGGCCTGACCTGGACGTTCCTCCCTCGGCTCAGGGGATGGAGCCCGGCGGCGCCACCCAGAGCGCGGGCTGCCCGGTGACCTCGGAGATGATGTCGAAGTCCCGGTCGTAGTGCAGGATCGTCGCCTGGTGCGCCTCGGCACAGGCGGCGATCAGCAGATCATTCAGCCCGACCGCCTGGTGGTGCGACCTGCCGGCGAGCATCGCCTGCACCTCCAGGGCCCTGCCGCCGACCTTTCTGTGCGTGATGGACAGGAGGCGGAAGCCCTCCCGCAGGTGGCGGGCGTCCCTCTCGTAGCCCTTGGGGTCACGGGCGCTGTGGAGCACCTCCAGTTGCGTGACCTCGCAGACGGCGAGCGTCCTGTCGAGCATGAGCGCTTCGAGGGCCTGATGGACCGCCGGATGCGGCATGCGGGCCAGGGCGCTCTTGTCGATGAGGTAGACCACTCCGGTGGTCACCACGCATGCTTCAGGAGCTCCGGGTCCAGGAGATCCGTATTGTCCCGTGTGCGCCAGTATTCGAAGGCCTCGCGTCGCTTGGCCCTCTGGGCGACCTCCTCCAGGGCGGCGTTCACCGTCTCCTTCATGGTCGATGTCCCCAGTTCGTGCTGGGCCAGCTCCAGAAGCCTCTTGTCGATGTCGATCACAGTACGCATACACCACCACCTCCGTACCTCCACCGGACGAATCTCTGATCCTGATGTGCGGCGTCCAGGGAGCCCGTCGGAGCTCCCGCGATGCGCGTCTCGGGTGAAGGTAGAGCCATCGGGGCGAGTCAAGTGGACCGTTCCAAAGGAAGTGGAAGGATCCTCAGCTTCGGAGGTGGAATCCTCATCCCGGCCTGGCACAAGTCTCTACCCGGCCGGAACCGATCATCCGGTTTCAGTGCTTTGCTGAGATCCTCGCGAAGAGGTAGCCGAGGGAGTTGGTCGCCAGATGCAGCATCGACGGCGCGAGCAGTCCGCCGCGGCGCCGGAGCTCGCAGAAGAGCACCCCCGCCGCCGCCGTGGACAGCACGCTGCCCGCCACCACCCGCGCGACGTCGAGGTGGGCGGGCGACTCGCCCGCGGTCAGCGCCCCGAGCGCCGGGTTCGCGCGGGCCATGTCGATCGCCGGGAGGATGTGCCAGAGGCCGAACAGGGCCGAGGAGACCGCCGTGGCGGCGACCGCGCCGTGCCGCCTGGCCAGCATGGCGTGCAGCGCGCCGCGGAACCCGACCTCCTCCAGCAGGACCGTGCCCAGAGGGACCTGGACCAGGGCCTCCTCCAGGGCGCGGGCGCGCGAGAGCGACAGGGCGCGCTCGTCGCGGAAGAGCGGCCGGGTGCGGGGTACGGCGATACCCACGGTGTAGACGGCGGCCACGGCCGTCGCCAGCGCGCCGCCGACGGCCGCGCCCCTGGGGGCCTGCTCGAATCCGAGCTCCCGCCAGGAGGCGCCGCTCCGGCGTGCCATGGCCACGAGCGCGGCGGTGGCGGCGACGGACGTCAGCGGGGCGAGCCTGGGGGCGATCTTGTTGTTGAGGACGTTGGCGGCGGTGAGGACGGCGATCGAGCGCAACAGCACCCTTGCAGGCTACGTCGCGCCACAGGACCCCGGCGTCGCACCGTCCGGCGGGGAAGCGCCGGGGGATGGCGGGGCGGGCTGTCCGGCGGGAACCCGTCCGGCGACGGGGGTGCGTCGGTCGGTGGGGGAGGTGTCAGGAGGCGGCGGAGTTGCGCCAGCCTGCGGGGAAGCGGGTGCGGCGGCGTTCCTGCGGGGTGAGGCCGCCCCAGATGCCTTCCGTCTCGCCCTCGCGTAAGGCGTAGGCGCGGCACTCGTTCACGACCGGGCAGCGGGCGCAGACCGCCTTCGCCCGGGCCTCCTGCAGCGGCGAGGGGGCGAGGGGGAAGAAGAGGTCAGGGTCGCTGGACCTGCACGCGCCTTTACGCAGCCAGCCGATCTCCTCCAGTGGCATGACTCCACCGTAGAGCCAGGTCATGATCAGACGCATCATCCTCTGGGCTGACCCACGGGTACATCCTCAGGAGACGTCCCGGCCCGTCCTCAGCAGCCGCCGACGCCGCCTTCGTAGCCGTCGGCGAAGGCGGACTGGCGTTGCTCGGCGGTGCCGTGGGCGGCGGGGTTCAGCCAGTCGTCCGTGGGGTCGCCGGCGGCCTCCAGGCTGGTCAGGAGCTCGTCCTCGTCACCGGGCTGGGCCTGCAGAGAGCCCGAGCGGACCAGGGCCGACAGCGTCCCGCCGGCATAGCAGTCGGCCTGCAGCTCGGCCTGGACGTTCAGCTCGAAACCGGTCCTGAGCTGGGCCTGGACGGCGTGCCCGAACTCGTGGGGAATGATCACGTACACCGAGCCGTCGCCCATGTCGTTCCACAGGGACTCCATCCACGACCGGTCGAAGGCGATGTAGTGGCCCTCGGGGCAGTAGAAGGCGTTGTTCGGCACGGACGGCTCGCCCCCGCACGAAGGACCGGAACTCCCGGAGTAAGGGATGAAGGCGGCGATGGGCCGATAAGTCATCCCCTGCTGGTCGAAGAACTCCGCCCAGAACGACTCGGTGAGCGTACGCGCGGTCCGCAGGTCGTCCTCGAAGGTGTCGGCCCCCTGGACGTCCCGGGACACGGGCCGGGTGTCGCCGCAGGCGGCGAGCAGCAGGACGAGGGCCAGGACGAGGACACGGGCGCGCACGAGGTTCACACGTCCCAAGTGTGCACCGGATCGTTGGCGTGCATGCGGTTGATGTAGTCCAACGTCATCGCGCGTAGCGCCTCGTGCCGGTCGCCGCCCTGCGCGCGCACCCGTTCGACCTGCCAGGTCGCGCCCGTACGGCCGGTCAGGCAGCGTCCCTCGATGATGCCGAGCAGCCGGTCGGCCACCGGCGTGTGCACGCCCCACTCGGCCAGGCCCGCGCGCGCCATGGGCAGCAGCCGGCGCAGGATCAGCTCGGCCGCCGGCACCTCGCCCAGCCCCGGCCAGTAGAGCCGGGCGTCCAGGCCGTGCCGGGCCGCGGCGGCGAGGTTGTCCTCGGCGGTGCGGAAGGACATCTGGCTCCAGATCGGGCGCTCGGCCGACGGGAGCACGCGCATCAGCCCGTAGTAGAACGCGGCGTTCGCGGCGATGTCGGCCACCGTGGGGCCGGCGGGCAGGACGCGGTTCTCCACGCGCAGGTGCGGCACGCCGTCCACGACCGCGTAGACGGGCCGGTTCCAGCGGTAGATGGTGCCGTTGTGCAGGGTCAGCTCGTGCAGGTGGGGGATGCGTCCCTGCGCCAGTTCGGCGCGCGGGTCCTCCTCCTCGCACAGGGGGAGCAGCGCCGGGTAGTAGCTGACGTTCTCCTCGAACAGGTCGAAGACGCTGGTGATCCAGCGCTCCCCGAACCACACCCGCGGTCGCACACCCTGCGTCTTCAGCTCGGCCGGACGGGTGTCGGTGGCCTGCTCGAACAGCGCGATCCTGGTCTCACGGTGCAGCTCCTTGCCGAACAGGTAGGGGGAGTTGGCCGCGACCGCGACCTGGGGGCCCGCGATGACCTGGGCGGCGTTCCAGTGCGGCGCGAACGCCTCCGGACTGACCTGGAGGTGGAGCTGCACGCTCGTGCACGCGGCCTCGGGCGCGACGCTGTCGGCGTGGGTGTCGAGGCGTTCCACGCCTTCGATGCACAGGTGCAGGTCCTCGCCGCGGGCGGCGAAGATCTGCTCGTTGAGCAGGCGGTAGCGGGGGTTGGCCGACAGGGTGCCCTCGCTGATGTCCTGCTCGCGCAGCGTGGGCAGGATGCCGACCAGCATCAGGTGCCCGTCCTGGGAGCGGGCGCGCTCCTCGGCGTGGTTGAGCCGCCTCCGTACGTCCTCCTCCAGGTGCAGCGGGCCGTCGCCGGTCAGCTCCCGAGGCTCGACGTTGATCTCGATGTTGAACTGGCCCAGCTCGGTGGCCCAGTCCGGCTGCTCGATCGCGGCCAGCACCTGGGCGTTGCGCATGGCGGCCTCGCCCTGGGCGTCCACGATGTTGAGCTCGATCTCCAGGCCCGCGCGGGGGCGTTCGAACTCGAAGCGGGACTCGCGCAACATCTGGGCGAAGACGTCGAGACATCGACGCACCTTTTCCCGATATTTCCGGCGATCGTCCCGGCTGAACACGACGACTGGTACGTCCCTGCCCATACCAGGAAATGTCGCACGGCTAGGCCGACATGACCAGCGGGAGACCGGCCCGGCCTCCCCGCAGGCCGGGCGTCATGAAGATCATCGTCAGGGCGCGCGGCCCTCGCGGGGGGCCCGTAGGGTGCGGGGATGCGCGTATTGATTACCGGTGGGGCGGGCTACATCGGCAGCACGATCGGGTCGGCGTGCCTCGACGCCGGCATCGAGCCCGTGATCCTCGACAGCCTCGTGACGGGCCGCAGGGAGTTCGCCGACGGACGCATCTTCTACGAGGGCGACGTCGGCGACGGCGCCCTCGTCGACAAGATCTTCGCCGAGCACCCCGACATCGAGGCCGTCGTCCACTGCGCCGCCCTGATCGTCGTGCCCGACTCCGTCGCCGACCCGGTCGGCTACTACCGCGCGAACGTCGCCAAGAGCCTGGAGTTCACCGACCACCTGCTGCGCAACGGCTGCGAGCGGATGGTCTTCAGCTCGTCCGCGTCGATCTACCGCACCGGCGAGGACCACACCGTCGACGAGGACTCGCCGCTCGCCCCGCAGAGCCCGTACGCGCGGACCAAGGCGGTCTGCGAGGGCATGTTCGCCGACATCGCCGCCACCCGCCCGATCCGCATCCTGTCCCTGCGCTACTTCAACCCGATCGGCGCCGACCCGGCCATGCGCACGGGCCTGCAACTGCGCCGTCCCAGCCACGCCCTGGGCAAGATGATTGAGGCGTACGAGGAGGGCGTGCCGTTCCGGATCACCGGCACCGGCTACCCGACGAGCGACGGCACGGGCATCCGCGACTACGTCCACGTCTGGGACCTGGCCGCCGCGCACGTGGAGGCGCTGCGCCGGTTCGACTCCCTGGACGCCGACGTGATCAATCTCGGCACCGGCGTCGGCACGACGGTCCGGGAGCTGGCCGAGGCGTTCAACCGGGTGGTCGACCGGCCGATCGACGTGGTCGAGGCGCCCGCCCGGCCCGGTGACGTGGCGGGGGCGTACACGCGCAGCGACCGGGCCCGCCGGCTGCTCGGCTGGGAGGCCCGGTTCACGGTCGAGGAGGGCATCAGGCACTCGCTGGAGTGGGCGTCCCTGCGCGACTCCCGCCTGACCTGACCTGCCCGCCGGTCGTCCCGGAAGGGCCGGCTCCGCGCCTCTCCCGCCAAGCGGCGACGGGAGAGGCGCGGAGCGCGGTACTACTTGGCGACGCTGACGCCGAACGGCAGGTCGAGGGAGGAGATGTCGTCCTTGCCGTTGTCGAACTCGCTGGAGACGTCCTCAGCCGTCGGAGCCTTGATCGACACGGCGCCGCCCCAGCCGGTGAAGCGGGTGTCGACCCGCACGCCGTCCTTCGCCGAGCCCGAGCCCGTGATCGCGGCCTGCGGGAACGTGGACACCAGGCGGACCGGCAGGCCGGCCGCGTTCAGGGTGAGCTTCCAGGTGATGACGCTCTTCAGCGCCTTGGCCGTGGGCTTCGGGTCGAGCGCGCTCGCCCGGTACCAGGGCGAGACCTTCCGCAGGTCGCGGACGGTGATCGTGCCCGCGTAGCCGCCGCTCACCGGCTTGGCGGTCTTGAGCAGGGTCTTGAGCGTGGCCTGCTCGGCGACGTTCACCGGCTGGCCGAAGGTGCCGGTGAGGCCGCCCGTCGGGCCGTTCGGGGCCTTGAACCAGGTCTCGCCCTCCGGCAGGACCGTGCTCCACAGGCCGCCGGACAGGTACGACGTGGTGCCGATCCGGATCGTGCGCTCGGGCCTGGCCAGGGCCTTGAGCTCCTCCGGAGCCTCGTCGCCCAGGTCGGACACGGAGATGTTCAGCTTGCCCGTGATGTCCGAGGCGGCGATGCCGGACTTGCTGAACTGGAAGGTTCCCGTGCGGCGGACGAAGACCTCGCTGCGCGCACCGTCGGTGACGGTGACGCGCTCGCTGAACTTCATCCCCTTGCCGGGCACGAGCTGCTTCTTGACGGCGGCCACGGGGTTCTTGGGCGCCGCCGCCTGGGCGGGGGTGGCCAGCAGCGCGGGGGTCGCGGCCACCAGGGCGGCGGCCGTCGCCAGCGCGACGCCGGTGAGGGTTCGCTTCATGTGCGGTTGTCGTCCTTGGATTGAGGGGGGATGAAAGCTCGACGGTCTACTTGCTCAGACCGAGCGAGCTGGTGGAACCTTCGGGGATGTCCTCGAAGGCGGTGAGGAGCTCCGCCATCGTGGCCTCGTCGGCTTCTTTGGAGGAGATCACGTCGTCCTCCGAGGGCGCCTTGATCGTGATCTTCGCGCCCCAGCCGGTGAACCGGGTCTCGACGGCGGTTCGCGTCCAGTCCTTGCCACGGCCGGCTCCGGTATCGGTGTCGAGCCGGGTCGGCAGGCCCGCGGAGTCGAGGCCGAGCAGGTAGGAGAACGGCCCGCTGCCTCCGGAGCCGAGCGCCCCGGCCTCCTTGGCCGTGAGCGAGCCGCGGTGCAGCCCGCCCGTGACGCTCTTGGCATGGGCCACCAGCGATCGCAGCACCCTGGGCTTGAAGACGTCGACGCCCGCCAACGAGACGAGGGGCTCGCCCTCGAACGCCATGAGCACCCACGTCTTGCCCATGGGCAGCCGGTCGAGCATCAGCGGCGACTGGAAGTAGAAGCGTCCGCCGACGCTGACGACGCGCATCCAGTCGGTGGAGGCGGCATCCTTGCCCATGCTCCTGACCATGAGGTCGGAGGCGACAACGCCCGACTTGCCGAACTCCACGGACCCGGTGATCCGCGTGGTCTCCCGAAGGCTGGGTCTGTCCGACGTCGTGCGCATCGTCTCGGAGATCGTCACGCCGTGGCCGGGGACGAACTGCCGCTTCAGTGCCGTGCCCGGGTCCGCGGCCGCCTGTGCGGGGACGGCCGGGAGGAGAGCCGCGGCCGTCACCGCGGCCGCGAGCATTCGTTTCATGAACTTCCTCGGAAAAAGGGACCCTGCGGGGCTACCTGACGTTGCCCAGCGAGTTGAGCGAGCCGTCCGGGATGTCCTGCGGGACCGTGCTGTCGTCGCCGAGCTCGGAGACGTCGGCGACCTCGTCGGCCGGCGGGGCCTTGACCTTGACCTTGGCGCCCCAGCCGGTGAAGCGGGTCTCGGTCGTGCTGTGGCTGGCGCCGAGGATGCCGTAGTCGAGGGTCCAGTCGCTGACGACCCTGGTGACCAGGCCCTGGGAGTTCAGGGCGAGCAGGTAGGAGACCTCGACCTTGGCGACCTTCTTGTCGACGGGCTGGCCGTAGATCTTGCCGAGCTCCTTGACCGTGAGCGAGCCGCGGTAGATGCCGCCCTTGGTGCTCTTGGCGTGGGAGACGAGGGCCTTCAGCACCTTGGGCTCGAAGACGTCGAGCATCTGGTTGGAGTTGCTGATCCTGATGCCGGTGTCGGGGTAGCGGACCCACTTCTTGCCCTCGGGCAGGCCCTCGCTGTAAAGACCGCCCTGCGCGTATACGTGCTTGCCCACAGTGATCATCCGGGACGGCATCAGCGACGCGAACACGTCGGAGTTCTTGCCGGCGCTGTGATTCCTCACGTCCGAGGCGACGATTCCGCCCTTGCCGAACTCGAAAACGCCGGTCGTCTTCGTGGCGCCGGTGCTCTTGCCGTCCAGCGAGGAGCGGGACGTCTCGGTGAACCGCACGCCGTGCCCGGCGACGTACTGCTTCTTCAGCGCCTTCGCCGGGTCCACGGGCCCGGCCTGGGCCGGGGTCGCGGTGACCAGCGCCGCCGCGGAGGCCAGGGCCAGGCCCGCGATAATTCGCTTCATCCGATTCCTTCAGATCAAGAATGAGGGGAGCAGGAATCCTGCCAATTGAAGATCACGACCATATATCGAGAGACACCGCATAAGGCAGCGAATTGGTGCACTTTCGGTGCAGAGTGGGACATGGTGAAGTGAGATCACCGTCACATAGCGGAAGAACCGTGCCCCGATGACCTGTGCAGGTCAAGCTTGGGGCTAGGCTTCACTGGCGGAAACGCCCGGCACGCACCCCTGAGCGTAGGAGCTCGCCGTGAGAGAGCAAGGCACGAAGCCGACACGAGCGGCGAGCGGACGCGACCGTCAGCGCAGTTGCCCGGGCCGTCGAACATCAGTCGGATAAGCAAGGACGGACCCTCGTGGACCTGTTCGAACATCAGGCGAAGGAGCTCTTCGCTGACTACGGCATCCCGGTGCCACGCGGCATCGTCGCCAACACCGTGGAGGAGGTGCGGGCGGCGGCTGAGGAGCTGACCGGCCGCGTTGTCGTCAAGGCCCAGGTCAAGACCGGCGGTCGCGGCAAGGCCGGCGGCGTGAAGGTGGCCGACGACGCCGCCGACGCCGTCGAGAAGGCCACCGCCATCCTCGGCATGGACATCAAGGGCCACACGGTCCACAAGGTGCTCGTGGAGGAGGCCAGCGCGATCGCGGAGGAGTACTACTTCTCCTTCCTGCTCGACCGCGCCAACCGGACCTTCCTCGCGATCTGCTCCGCCGCCGGCGGCATGGACATCGAAGAGGTCGCCCACAGCACGCCCGAGAAGGTCGCCAAGGTGCCGGTCTCGGCCCTCGACGGCATCGACCGCGCCAAGGCCCGTGAGATCGCGGTGGCCGGCGGCCTGCCCGAGAAGTCGCTCGACGGCGCCGCCGAGCTCATCGAGAAGCTGTGGCACTGCTTCGTCGACGAGGACGCCACGCTGGTCGAGGTCAACCCGATGATCCTGTCGGCCGACGGCCAGGTGAAGGCCCTCGACGGCAAGGTCACCCTCGACGAGAACGCCGGCTTCCGCCAGGCCGACCACGAGGCGCTGGCCGACAAGGCCGCCGAGGACCCTCTGGAGGCCAAGGCCAAGGAGAAGGACCTCAACTACGTCAAGCTCGACGGCAACGTCGGCATCATCGGCAACGGCGCGGGTCTGGTCATGTCCACCCTCGACGTGGTCGCCTACGCCGGTGAGGCGTACCCCGGCAAGCCGTCCCCGGCGAACTTCCTCGACATCGGCGGCGGCGCCTCGGCCGAGGTCATGGCCGCGGGCCTGGAGATCATCCTCTCCGACCCGAGCGTCAAGTCGATCTTCGTGAACGTCTTCGGCGGCATCACCGCCTGCGACGCCGTCGCCAACGGCATCGTCTCGGCGTTCAAGCTGCTGGAGAGCCGCGGCGAGGCCGTGACCCACCCGCTGGTGGTCCGCCTCGACGGCAACAACGCCCTGCTCGGGCGGCAGATCCTGGCCGACGCCGCGCTCCCGCGGGTCGAGCTGGTTGACACGATGGACGACGCGGCCAAGCGGGCCGCCGAGCTCGCTGCGGTAGGTGCGTGAGTCATGGCTATCTGGCTGACCGAGAACAGCAAGATCATTGTTCAGGGCATGACCGGCGGTGAGGGCACCAAGCACACCCGCCGCATGCTCGCCTCCGGCGCGAAGGTCGTCGGCGGCGTCAACGCCCGCAAGGCGGGCATCACGCACGAGGGCCTGCCCGTGTTCGGCACGGTGAAGGAGGCCATGGAGCAGACCGGCGCCGACGTGTCGGTCGTCTTCGTGCCGCCGGCCCACACCAAGGCCGCCGTCAAGGAGGCCGTCGACGCGGAGATCCCGCTCTGCGTCGTGATCACCGAGGGCATCCCGGTCCACGACTCGACCGAGTTCTGGGCGTACGCGGTGGCCAAGGGCAACAAGACCCGCATCATCGGTCCCAACTGCCCCGGCATCGCCTCGCCCGGCGCGTCCAACGCCGGCATCATCCCCGCCGACATCACCACCGCCGGCCGCATCGGCCTGGTCTCGAAGTCCGGCACGCTGACCTACCAGCTCATGTACGAGCTGCGCGACTTCGGTTTCTCGACCGCGGTCGGCATCGGCGGCGACCCGGTCATCGGCACCACGCACATCGACGCGCTCCAGGCGTTCCAGGACGACCCGGACACCGACGCGATCGTGATGATCGGTGAGATCGGCGGCGACGCCGAGGAGCGTGCCGCGGCCTACATCGAGCAGCACGTCACCAAGCCGGTCGTGGCCTACGTCGCGGGCTTCACCGCCCCCGAGGGCAAGACGATGGGCCACGCCGGCGCCATCGTCTCCGGCTCGGCCGGCACCGCCCAGGCCAAGAAGGAGGCCCTGGAGAAGGTCGGCGTCCGCGTCGGCAAGACCCCCTCCGAGACGGCCCGCCTGATGCGCGAGATCATGCAGTCCCGCTAGTCACGCGTGGAAAAGCCCCGCCTGGCCGCCGCCATGCGGGGCTTTTCCATGTCCGGGGGCCGTCGGGGCGGCGCGTAAAGGGCTGGGCAAGGGGGTGGGACGCGTTCGCGGGGGTGTCTCGGTGACAAAGTGGACCCGCTGCGGCGCGTCAACCAAGCGATGGTTGGGAAAGATTGAGAAAATCACATCTGTGACGGCCATTCTCGACCAGTTGCGTACCGCCCCCAAGTCGGTGCTCGGCAAGCTCCCCGGGGTCTCGACCGACGACGACGAGACGAGGCGGCCGCTACCCGTGTCAGGGATGCTCGCCGCCGCCTGCACGCTGGGCGTCGGCCTGGCCGTGCTCACCACGCTCACCCTCGTCGGCTGGATCGCCGCGCCGCGCGGCACGCTCGGCGCGGGCCTGCCGGGGGTGTTCCGCGCCGCGGCGCAGCTCTGGCTGGCCGCGCACCACGCGGGGTTCGCGATGCCCGGCGGCCGGGTCGGGCTGCTGCCTCTCGGGCTGATGGTGCTGCCCGCGTTCCTGCTCTACCGCGCCGGCCGGTGGATGGCCCGCGACGCCGACCTGCGGCTGCGCCTGCCCGCCCGGCTGCCCAAGAACAGCCCGCGCGAGCAGGCCAACGCCCGCCGCCGCGCGCAGCTCGTGCTGGTCGGCCAGGCCGGCGTCTCGCTGGCGGCCCCCTACGCGTTGCTGGCCGGGCTGATCGCGCTGGTGGCGAGCAACGAGATCACCCAGCCGTTCATCGGCGAGGCGCTGCTCAGCCACTTCGTGCTGGCCTTCCTGGCGGGCTCGCTGGCCACCGCGCGCATGATCGGCCCGTGGCGGATCATGCTCAAGCTGCTGCCCGAGCGGCTGCGGGCCGTCACGGTCGGCACGGCGGTCGCCACCACGGCGCTGCTGGCGTCCGGGCTGGGGCTGGTGCTGGTCGCGGTCGTGCTGAACTTCGGGCAGGTCAGGGAGTTGTCGGACGTGCTCGCGCCGGGGTTCGTCGGCGGCGTGCTGCTGTTGCTGCTCCAGCTCCTCTACCTGCTCAACGCCGTGATCTGGGCCTCCTCGTACATCGCCGGCCCGGGCTTCGCCATCGGCGCGGACACGCTGGTCGCCCCGACCGGCGTCCAGCTCGGCACGGTGCCCAGCCTGCCGATGCTGGGCGCGCTGCCCGAGAGCGGGCCCGTGCCCGCGTGGATGATGGCGGTGATCGCGCTGCCGTTCGCGGCGGGCGCGGTGGCGGGCGTGTTCGTGGCCCGCATCTCGCCCTCGCACTCGTACGAGGCCGCCCCCCTGTGGGGCTTCCTGACCGGCGTCTCCACCGGCCTGGTCGCCGGCCTGCTGGCCGCGCTGTCCGGCGGGCCCATCGGCGGCGGCCGGCTGTCGGCGATCGGCCCGTCCCCGTGGGAGGTGGCGTTGTCGGTGGCCCTGGAGGTCGGCGTGGCCGCCGGCATCTCGGCGGGCGTGGCCAACCTGCTGCTGCTCAACAAGAAGGCCCGCGCGCCGCTCGACAAGGCCGCCGCGCCGGTCCGCAAGGCGGGCGCGGCCATCGCCAAGGCGGCCAGCAAGGTGGGCCTGGCCGAGTCCGACCCGCGCCCGCTGCCCGGCCACTGGATGGACGCCACCGAGGCCGACACCCAGGAGATCCCGGTCATCAGGGACGACTGGCAGGACGAGCACGCCTCCGCGGAGGCCGAGACCCTGGCCCAGGCCCGCCCGCGCCCGGCCGGGACCACGCCCGGCGGCCCCGGCGACCCGGCCCGCCCGCCGCGCAAGGACATCGTGGACGAGTCCGACGACCGCGGCGGTCACGTCATCTACGTCGACCCCTACGCCTGGGACCGTGACTAGGGCTGCATCGCCCCGAGCAGCTGGAGGACGTCGGGCGGCAGCTTGCGCTGCGCCGCGTCACGGAACTGGGTGAAGCACTCGCCCTGGGCCGAGACCGTGCCCGCGCCCTTCATGCACTCCTGGTAGGCGGAGTACTCGTCCATCAGGTAGAGCTGCATCCCCGTGGCCATCGCCGACAGGGCCAGCGCGATGGAGGAGATGGTGATGCCGCCGACGGCCGTGCCCGTGGGCTTGTGGGCGCCCCTCAGCCGAGGCAGCGCGCGGACCCCGGACATGAGCGCGAACAGGGCCATGACCAGGCCGGCGAGCGGCAGCATGAACGTCATGGCCAGCGCCGCGATGGACAACCAGATCGCACGGCGACCCGCTGAATCGGCGGGCTGCTGGCCCGCCGGTGCCTGCACCGGTGTCGACACCTGACCTCCTCTGCGTCGCCGGGCGAGGAACAGATACCCTGTCAGCCCCACCCTGTTTCCATTCTTTGGAGTGTGCGTGTCAAAGGCTGGGCGGCTCGTCGTCCTCGTCTCCGGCTCTGGAACCAACCTACAGGCCCTGCTGGACGCTTCCGCCGACCCGGCGTACGGTGCGCGGGTGGTGGCTGTGGGCGCGGATCGGGACGGCATAGAAGGCCTGGCCAGGGCCACCAAGGCAAATGTCCCGACATTTGTTGAAAAACTGAGCGATCATGCGACCCGGGCGGACTGGGATGCCGCCCTCGCCGCCGAGATCGCATCGTACGAGCCCGACCTGGTGGTGTCGGCGGGCTTCATGAAAATTTTGGGTGCGCCCACGCTCGACGCGTTCCCCGTGCTCAACACCCATCCGGCGCTGCTGCCGTCCTTCCCGGGCGCCCACGGCGTGCGCGACGCGCTGGCCCACGGGGTGAAGGTGACCGGCTGCACGGTGATGCTGGCCGACGCGGGGATCGACACCGGGCCGATCGTCGCCCAGGAGGCGGTGCCCGTGCTGCCGGATGACGACGAGCCGGTCCTGCACGAGCGCATCAAGACCGTCGAGCGCCGCCTGCTCGTCGACATCGTCGGCCGGATGGCCCGTGAGGGCTGGACGGTCAGCGGACGAACCGTCCGCATCGGCAACCAATCAGGAGGGGAAAGCACGTGACTCGCATCGCCATCCGGCGCGCGCTGATCGCTGTCTACGACAAGTCCGGGCTCGAAGAGCTGGCCAGGGCACTCGACGGCGCCGGCGTGGAGATCGTGTCGACCGGCGGCACGGCCGCCGCGATCGCGTCCCACGGGATCCCGGTGACCAAGGTGGAGCAGCTCACCGGGTTCCCCGAGTGCCTCGACGGCCGGGTCAAGACGCTGCACCCGCGCGTGCACGCCGGCCTGCTGGCCGACCTCACCAAGCCGCACCACGTGGCCCAGCTCGACGAGCTGGAGATCGACCCGTTCCAGCTCGTGGTGGTCAACCTCTACCCGTTCCAGCAGACGGTGGCCTCCGGGGCCTCCGACGAGGAGTGCGTCGAGCAGATCGACATCGGCGGGCCCGCGATGATCAGGGGCGCCGCCAAGAACCACGCCACCTGCGCGGTCGTGGTCGACCCCGCCGCCTACGGCGACGTGCTCACCGCGCTGGACGAGGGCGGGTTCACGCTGCACGAGCGCCGCCACCTGGCCGGTGTCGCCTACGCCCACACCGCCGCCTACGACGTGGCCGTGGCCAACTGGTTCGCCGGGCCGTACGCGGGCGGGGAGGAGTTCCCCGAGTTCACCGGCACCGCGTACGAGCGCAAGGCGACCCTGCGCTACGGCGAGAACCCCCATCAGCGCGCCGCCCTCTACACCTCCGGCTCGGGCGGCCTGGCCAACGCCGAGCAGCTCCACGGCAAGGAGATGTCCTACAACAACTACCTCGACTCCGACGCGGCCTGGCGGGCGGCCTGGGACTTCGCGGAGCCGTGCGTGGCGATCATCAAGCACCAGAACCCGTGCGGCATCGCCGTCGGCGCCGACGTGGCCGAGGCCCACCGCAAGGCCCACGCCTGCGACCCCGTCTCGGCCTACGGCGGCGTGATCGCGGTCAACCGCGAGGTCACCGTCGAGCTGGCCCGGCAGATCGCCGACGTGTTCACCGAGGTCGTCGTGGCCCCCGGCTTCAGCGCGGAGGCGCTGGAGGTGCTGCGGGCCAAGAAGAGCCTGCGTCTGCTGCGCTGCCCGGAGGGGCCGTCCCAGCCGCTGGAGTTCCGCCGCATCGACGGCGGCCTGCTGCTGCAGGCGGTCGACAGGATCGACGCCGGCGGCGACGACCCGTCGGCGTGGGAGCTCAAGACCGGCGCGGCGGCCTCGCCGGAGCTGCTGGCCGACCTGGCCTTCGCCTGGCGCGCCTCGCGCTCGGTGAAGTCGAACGCCATCCTGCTGGCCGCCGACGGCGCCACGGTGGGCGTGGGCATGGGCCAGGTCAACCGGGTCGACTCCTGCCGCCTCGCGGTCAGCCGGGCGGGGGAGCGGGCCGCGGGCTCGGTCGCCGCCTCCGACGCGTTCTTCCCGTTCCCCGACGGGCCGCAGGTGCTGATCGAGGCCGGGGTCAAGGCGATCGTGGAGCCCGGTGGCTCGATCCGGGACCAGGAGGTGATCGACGCCTGTGAGCAGGCGGGCGTCACCCTCTACTTCACCGGAACCCGCCACTTCTTCCACTGATCGCCGGTTGATACCGGTTGATCATATAAAGGGCGACAAGAGATCACTTGTCGCCCTTTATCCGTTTTCGGCGGCGAGCATCGGCCCGGCCCGGTTACCCTGATTGCCGCCCTGCCGTGCTCATTCCCCCGGAGTCCCCATGCTCGACGCGACCCTGCACGCCTTCGTGACCATGAACGGTTTCTCGACCAGCCCGTTTGTCCTCCTGGTCTTCGCCTTCGTGGGCGCGTACCTCGGCAGCCGCGTCGTCGAGCTCATCCCCTTCACCCGGCGGATCATCGAGCGCCGCGAGGCCCGCTTCGCCGAGCGCGACTGACCGGACAGGCGCCAGGCGAGCCGGGCGGGACTAGCTCGACAGGCGCCACGCGAGCCGGGCGGCCCCGGCCAGCCCCGCGCGCACGCCCAGCGTGGTCGGCCGCACCCGGACCGACCGGACGAACGCCAGCCCCGCCACGTCGTCGAGCGCCCGCTCCAGCGGGCCGAAGAGCACCTCTCCTGCCGCCGACACGCCGCCGCCGATGACCACGGTGTCGAGCTCGACCGCGGCCGCCGTGGAGGCGATCATGCCCGCCAGCGCCCTGGCGCCGCGCTCGAAGGCCGCCACGGCCACCGGATGCCCGCCGGCCGCGTCGGCGGCCAGCGCCCTGGCGTCGCGGTCGCCGACGGGCGCCCAGCCGCTCTCCAGGGCCCAGCGGGCCAGGTTGGGGCCGCTGGAGTAGCGCTCGACGCAGCCCCGGCCGCCGCACTCGCAGCGCTCGCCGCCCGGATCGACGCTCATGTGGCCGACGTGCCCGGCGTTGCCCGCCGGGCCCAGGAGCGGCGCGCCGCCGATCACCAGGCCGCCGCCGATGCCGGTGGACACGACGACTCCGAGCAGCGAGGTGCTGCCCTGCCCGGCGCCCAGCCAGTGTTCGCCGAGCGCCATGCACTGGGCGTCGCCGGCCAGCACCACCGGCAGGCCGGTCAGCCGCCGCAGCTCGTCGCGCAGCGGGAAGCCGCGCCAGCTCGGCATGTTCACCGGGCTCACGGTGCCGGTGGTGAGGTCGAGCGGGCCCGCGCAGCCGACCCCGACGGCGTGCGGGGGCGGGCCCCCGCCGGTCACCTCCGCGACGAGGTCCTTCAGGGCGGCCATGACGTCGGCCCGCGGCGTGGGCCGGGTGGCCGGACGCAGGACGGAACCGGCCTCGTCGACCAGCGCGGCGGCGAGTTTGGTCCCGCCGATGTCGACGGCGAGTACGCACCTCATCCGCGTACGGGGTGGCCGGGCCGGCGGCGACCGCCGAGGCGTGGCAGGGGGGAGCGGGCAGGCAAGGGGAACCTCCGTCTGGCGTGCTGTCGGCGCCACGATATGTCTTTCCTTGATCGATGACAACGATGTCATCGTTACCCTGTGGACAACGGAGGCCGTCTGCCTCCCATCTGTGGAAAAACTGTGGACGAACGCGCGGCCGGTGCCGGCGGGCCGGGGAGTCGTGGAAGGATTGACGGCATGAGCGCAGTGAAACTCGACGGCAAGGCGACAGCCGCCAGGATCAAGGCAGACCTCGCGACCCGGGTGGCCGCGCTCAAGGACCGTGGCATCACGCCCGGCCTGGGCACCGTCCTGGTGGGCGACGACCCCGGCAGCCAGATCTACGTCGCGGGCAAGCACCGCGACTGCGCCGAGGTCGGCATCGCCTCCATCCGCGTCGACCTCCCGGCCACCGCCACCCAGAAGGACGTCGAGGCGGCCATCGACGAGCTCAACGCCTCCCCGGCCTGCACCGGCTACATCGTCCAGCTCCCGCTGCCGAAGCACCTCGACACGATGGCGCTGCTGGAGCGCATGGACCCGGCCAAAGACGCCGACGGCCTCCACCCGGTCAACCTCGGCCGCCTCGTCCACATGGTCGACGCGCCGCTCCCGTGCACCCCCCACGGCATCGTGCTGCTGCTCCAGGCGTACGACGTGCCGATCAAGGGCGCCGACGTCGTCGTGGTCGGCCGTGGCATCACCGTCGGCCGCTCGCTCGGCCTGCTGCTGACCCGCCGCAGCGAGAACGCCACGGTGACCCTCTGCCACACCGGCACCGAAGACCTGGCCGCCCACGTGCGCCGCGCCGACATCGTCGTGGCCGCGGCCGGCGTGCCCGAGCTCATCACGCGTGACATGGTCAAGCCCGGGGCGGCCGTCCTCGACGTGGGCGTCTCCAGGGTCCACGGCAAGATCGCCGGCGACGTGGCCCCCGACGTGGAGGAGGTCGCCGGCTTCCTCACCCCCAACCCGGGCGGCGTCGGCCCGATGACCCGCGCGCTGCTGCTGTCCAACGTGGTGGAGGCCGCCGAGCGTTCCTGAGCGGTGGGATGAAGCCCTGATGGGGGGAATGGGAAGAAGAGCGAGCCCCACCCCCATCACGGAAGGCCGATTCATGGACACCCCGCTCATCGCTGTCGAGGGCACCTACGAGGAGATGGGGGCCGCGATCGGCCACCAGACCGCCGACCTGGTCGCGCGGAGCGTCGAGACCTACCTGCGGCGCTTCCGCGACAAGTCGGGGCTCTCCGCCGCCGACGTGCTGCGCTGGGGCCAGACCTTCCTCGACGTGGCCAGGGCGTACGACGCGAGCATCGCCGCCATGCTGGAGGGCCTCGCGGCGGGCGCGGGCCGGCCGGTCGAGCACATCGCGGCGCTCAACGCCCGTACCGAGCTGCTCGACGGCACCGGCTACCACGACGACGGCTGCACCTCGGTCGCCGTCCTGCCCAAGTACACCCGCGACGGTCACACCCTGCTCGCCCAGAACTGGGACTGGCATCCCGAGCAGGGCGCGGTCACCTTCCTGCTGGCCACCCGCGACACCGAGGGGTTCGCGGTGCTCACGCTGGCCGAGGCGGGCATGCTGGCCAAGTCGGGGCTCAACTCGGCGGGGCTCGGGGTGTGCGCGAACCGCCTGCAGTCCGACCGCGACCACGCCGGGGCGGGGGTGCCGTACCACTATCTGCTGCGCGGGGTGCTGCAGTCGGAGCGGATGAGCCGGGCCCACCGCAAGGTGCTCGATGTGCCGCGCGTCTCCTCGGGCAACCTGCTCATCGCCGACGCCGGAGGCGAGGCCATCGACCTGGAGGTGGCGCCCGGCGCGTTCGGCGCGCTGCTGCCGCGCGACGGCCTGCTCACCCACGCCAACCACTTCGAGGCCGAGCTGCCGTTGGAGGACATGAAGGCGGCCCGGTCCGGCCTGACTCTGCTGCGCCCCGAACGCGTGCGCCACCTGCTGGAGGACACCGCCGCCGAGCGCGCGGTGGGCCTGGAGCACGTCGTCGCCGCCCTGCGCGACCACTACTCCTTCCCCGACGGCGTCTGCCGCCACCTCGACCCCGACGCCACCCTGGCCGAGCAGTGCCGCACGGTCTACTCCGTCGTGATGGACCTCGACGCCCGCGAGCTGTCGATCGCCGGCGCGCCGCCGTGCGCCCGCCCGTACGAGCGATGGTCCCTGGACGAGGTGTTCAAGCCGGACGCCACCCCCGAGCTCTGCTTCGACCCCACGACCGACGACGGGCGGCGTCCTTCGGCCTGGTGAGCCCGCTCAGGGCTGGAAGTCCGGGTCCACGGTCACGGCGACGTCGAGCAGCAGCGGCTCCTCGCGCCCGGCCAGCGACGGGATCACCTCGTCGAGCGCGGCTGCCAGCTCGGCGGGGCCGTCCACCCGCCGGGCCGGGCAGCCCAGCGACCTGGCCAGCGCACCCATGTCCACCTCGGTGAACGGCGGCCAAGGGGCCTTGCCGCCCTGCCGGTCGGCCAGCCGGTCCATGACCGCATAGCGGCCGTTGGCGAGCACGACGAACAGCGCGCCCACCCGGTAGTGGGCGGCGCTCCACAGGGCGTGCACGCCGTAGAGCGCCGAGCCGTCGCCCACGACCGCGACCACCGGACGTCCGGGCAGCGCCATACGCAGGCCGACCGCGGCGGGCACGGCGAACCCGAGCCCGCCCATGGCCGCCGAGACGAAGCCCAGCGGGTTCCTGGCCGGGACCAGCCGGTGCAGGTCAGGACGGGACGACGGGGTCTCCTCCAGCAGCACGACGTCGCGGGGGAGCCGCCGGGCCAGCTCGCGCAGCACGTACGCGGCCCGCATCGGCTCCCCGCCGGGCACCTCGGGAACCGGGGCCACGTCCACCGGAGCGGGGGAACGGGCGGGCACCAGGACCGCCAGGCGCTCGCAGACGGCTCCCGGCGGGGCCAGGACGGCCAGGTCGGCCGCGCTCCGGTGCGCCTCGGCCGGGTCGTCGGTGACCACGGCGACCGCCGTCCCCGGCTCGACGAGCGGCCCCGGCGCGTACGGGTACTGCCGGAACACCGGCGCCCCCACGGCCAGCACGACGTCGTGCGGGGCGAGCGCGGCCCGCAGCCGCCCGCGGTCGGCCGGCAGCACCCCGGCGTACTGGGGATGGTCCTGCGGGAACCCCGCCAGCGCCCCGAACGACTCCTGGAACACCGGGCACGCCAGCCGCTCGGCCAGCTCCACCAGCGGCCCCCACGACGCCCCCGCGCCCGCCACGATCGCCGGGGACCGCGCCCCGGCCAGCAGCTCGGCCAGCGGCGCCAGGCCGGCGTCCGGCACCGCGGCGGGCCGCAGCACCCGGACGGGCGCGGCCGGGGTCTCGCCGGCGAAGGGCGCGTCCCAGTCGTCCATGGGCACCACGACCAGCGCCGGGCCCCGGTGCGTGACCGCCTCGTGGAAGGCCCTGGCCAGCGCGCCGGGCACGTCCTGCGCCCGTACCGGCTGGTCCGTCCACACCGGGTAGTCGCCGGCCAGCCCGGCCAGCCGCCCGGCGAGGAACGGCTCCAGCGCCAGGTGCCGCCGGTCCTGCTGCCCCACCAGGACGACCAGGGGCACCCGGTTCACCCGGGCCGTGGCCAGGGCGCCCACCGCGTTGCCCAGCCCGGCCGTGGTGTGCAGCACGGCCAGCGCGGGCCCGGCCTGCCCGATCGCCCAGCCGGTGGCCAGGCCGACGACCGAACCCTCGTGCAGCGCGAGCACGAAGCGGAGGTCGTCCGGCAGGCCGGTCAGCAGCGACACCTCGGTCGATCCGGGGTTGCCGAAGATCGTCGTCAGTCCGTACCGGCGCAGCACCTCGAACGCCGCTGCCCTCACTGTGCTCACTGTGCCCCTCTCGCCTGCTGGATCCGCCGGTAGACCTGCCCGCGCAGCTCGCCGAACCGCGGCAGCGACCGGGTGGTGAGCTGGTCGCGGTCGCGCGGCAGGTCGATCGTGAGGTCCTCCATGACATGCGCGTCCACGGCGGCGAACGGCTCGTCCATGAGCAGCACCTGCGGCTCGTACGCCACGGCCCGCGCGATGGCGACGCGCTGCTGCATGCCGCCGGAGAGCTGCCAGGGATGCGCGTCGGCCACGTCGGCCAGCCCGACGGCCGTCAGCGACCCGGTCACCAGCTCGTCCCGCCGCGCGCGCGGCACCCGCTTCTCCTTCAACGGCAGCTCGACGTTCTGCCGCACGGTCATCCAGGGGAACAGGCTGCGGCCGTACTCCTGGAAGACCACGGCCATGCGCGGCGGCGGCCCGGTCACCGGCTCGCCGGCCGCCCACCACACCAGCACGAGCACCGCGGGCAGCGCGACCAGCCGGAGCGCCCTCACGCCGCCGCCTCCGAGCGCACGGCCGGATGCCAGGCCAGCACCCGGCGTTCGAGCAGCCGCACGGCCGCGTTGACCACGATGCCGACGCACCCGGCGACCACGATCAGCGCGTACACGGTGGGCACGGCCCCGCTGCTCTGCGCCACCTGGATCTCCGCGCCGAGCCCCGGGCTGCCGATCACCAGCTCGGCCGTCACCGCCAGGATGAACGCCACCGCCGCCGCCAGCCTGAGCCCGGTCATCACGTACGGCAGCGCCGTCGGCCACACCAGGTGCCTGATCCGCGACCAGGCCGACAGTCCGTACGAGCGCGCGGTGTCGTGGGCGACCGGATCGACGGCGGCGACGCCGTACAGGACCTGGACGAGCACCTGCCAGAAGGCGGCGTACACCACGAGCAGCAGCGTCGAGCCCAGCGAGGCGCCGAACAGCAGCGTGGCCAGCGGCACCAGCGCGACCGACGGGATCGGCCGCAGGAACTCCACCGTCGAGCCGGTCAGCGCCCGCAGCCCCGGCACGGTCCCGATCAGCACGCCCGCCGCGACCGCCGCGCAGAACGCCACGGCCAGCCCCAGCGCCCAGCCGCGCATGGTCTCGCCGAGCGTCGATCCTCTTCGTCAGCACGCCGTCGGCCAGCGCCAGGTCGGCGATGGTCTGCACGGACGCCTTGTTCACCTCGACCGGCCACCGCGGCAGGTTGATCTTCGCGATCACCTCGGGCGCGATCTTCGTGTACGTCCCGAGGATCTGCCGCACCTCGTCGGGGTGGCCGTCGGCGTACTCCAGCGACTTGCGCATCGCCGCCGTGAACCGCCTGGTCAGGCCGGGGTCGGTTCGGCCGGTGGTGAAGTACATGGCGACGGTGAGGTCGGGGGCGGCGTCGGCGAAGTTCCAGGCCACCGGCCGCGCTCCCTGGCTGATCGCCTGGCTGACGAACGGCTCGACCACCCAGATGGCGTCCACCCGGCCGCTCTTCAGGGCCGCGGGCGCGTCGGGGAAGGGCAGCTCGACGAACTCGATGCCGACCTGATCGGGCTGCCCGGCTCGACCAGCACCGCGCTGAAGTCCTCGCCCTGCCGTCCGGTCGAGGAGACGCCGTTGGCCACCACCTTGACGTCCAGGCCCTGCTGCTTGGCGGTCAGTAGCGAGGTGGTGTTGGCGAAGGCGAACTGGAACTGGCCGCCGACCGCCCCGGAGATGCCGGCCGCGCCGCCCTGCACAGGGGGGATCGTCAGGTCGATGCCCTGCTCGGCGAAGAAGCCCTTGGACCTGGCCAGGTGGATGGGCGCGGTGTCCACGATCGCGATCACTCCGGCGTTGACCTCGTCCTTGCCTTCCGTCCGCGTACCCGGCTGCGTGCCGCCGCAGGCGGTCACGAGCACGGCGGCGAGGATGATCAGAGCGCGACGCACGGCTGCTCCCAGGTGTTCGCTATGCGCACAGGTATTCTCTGTCCGAACAGCTCGGTATGGCGGAAACTACGCCCTTGTCGGCTCCTGTCAAGGGATCACCATGGTCGATCATGTGCAGTCGCCGGCCAGAGGGCTCGCGGTGATCCGCGCGTTCAGCGCCGCGGCGCCCGAGCTGACGCTCAGTCAGGTAGCGCGGGCGACCGGCCTCAGCCGCGCCGCCGCCAGGCGCTTCCTCATCACGCTCGCCGACCTCGGCTACGTGCGCGGCGACGGCCGGCTGTTCGCGCTCACCCCCCGCGTTCTGGAGCTGGGGTACGCCTACCTGTCCGGCCTGTCGTTGCCCGAGGTCGCCGGACCCCACCTGGAACGCCTGGCAGCCGAGGTGCACGAGTCCGCCTCGGTCGCGGTCCTCGACGGCGAGGACGTCGTCTACGTCGCCCGCGTCGCCACCGCCCGGATCATGAGCGTGTCGATCAGCATCGGCACCCGCTTCCCGGCCTACTGCACGTCGATGGGCCGGGTGCTGCTGTCCGCCCTGCCGCCCGCCGGCCTGGAGGACTACCTGGGACGCGCCGCGTTACGCGAGCTGACCTCCAGGACCGTCGTGCGGCCCGCCGCGCTGCGGGCCGAGCTGGAGCAGGTGCGCCTGCGCGGCTGGGCCATGGTGGACCAGGAGCTGGAGGAGGGCCTGCGGTCCGTCGCCGCGCCCGTACGCGACCACGCCGGCCGTACGGTCGCCGCCGTGAACGTCTCCACGCACGCCGGCCGTACCAGCCTGCACGAGATCAGGCAGGGACTGCTGCCGGAGCTCCTGGCCACGGCGGCGCGCATCGAGGCCGACCTGGTGAAGGTCTCGGTCACCCGCGTCTGACGCCCGGTCCTCCCTCACCGGTTGCGGTAGCGGTCGGTGGCGTCGCGGGTGGCGCGGATCGCCGCCTCGGCCCGGTCGTAGGTGCGCTGGGCCAGGCCGACGAAGATGCAGTCCACGATCAGGAGCTGGCTGATCCGGCTGGCCAGCGCGCCGGGCCGGAAGGCGGTCTCCCGGCCGGCCGACACCAGCGTGTGGCTGGCCAGGTCGGCCAGCGACGAGCGCGGGTTGTTGGTGATGGCCACGATCAGCGCCCCCGCCTCGGCCGCCGTACGGGCCGGGACCAGCACGTCCGGCGTCTCGCCGCTGCAGCTGATGGCCACCGCCACGTCGCCGTCCCGCAGCAGCGCGGCGCTGGTCAGGGCCAGATGGGCGTCGCTGAACGGGTGGCTGGACAGGCCGATGCGCAACAGTTTCTGCGACATGTCGGCGGCCACCAGCCCCGAGGCGGCCACGCCGTAGACGTCCACCCGCCGGGCCATCGCGATGGCCTGGACGACCTCGCCGAGCTGGTCGGGGTCGAGCTGCGCCGCCGTGTCCGCCAGCGCGTCGGACTCCGCCCGCGCCACTTTGGCGATCACGTCGGTCAGCGGGTCGTCGGGGGCCAGGTCGCCGGGCACCAGGCGTTCCGGCTGCTTGGCCACGGCGGCGGCCAGCGCGAAGCGCATCTGCGAGTACCCGGCGAAGCCGAGCGCCCGCGCGGTGCGCACGATCGTGGCCTCGCTGGTGCCCGACACCGCGCTGAACTCGGTGATCGTGCTCCGCACGACCAGGCCGGGGTCGTCCAGGATGATGCGCCCGATGGCCTGCGCCGCCGGGGTCAGCGACGGCAGCACCGCGCGCACGGTGGCGACCGGGTTCACGGGCTCGGCGCTCAACGGGTCAGCCATTCGGCCGCCGCCTGCGCGGAGACGCGGGAGATGCCGTGCGTGGCGAGGTGGGCGGCCCCCACGGGCGCGTCGCTGATGCCGGTGTCCACCACGATCGCGTCGGGCCGGACGGCCAGCGCCCGCGCCAGCGCCTCGCGCACCCACGGATGCCGGGCGGCGTCGTGCACCACGAGCACCACGGGCCGGTCGTCGAAGGCGGGCAGCGCGCCGTCGCGGTCGAGGCGCACCCTGTCGGTGTTCGGCAGCCGGGCGGCCAGCGCCGCCGTGATGCCGGTCGGCGTGGCCGGATCGACCGCCTGGCTGAGCCGGGTGTTGACCTCCACGACCAGCGGGGCCCGGTCCAGCACGGCGGAGCCGGTCGTGGTCAGCGCGGCCCTGGCGGCCTCCAGGCCGACGCCCTCGTCGATGTCGGCGCGGGCCTTCTCGCGCAGCGCGGACCGCTCGGCGTACCAGGTGGACAGGGCGAGCACCCGCTCGGCCGCCTCGGCCAGCCGCTCCTCCGCCAGCGTGCCCGAGCGCACGGCCGCGACGACGGCGTCGCGCATCTCGTGCAGGCTCCGCTCGTCGGCCCGGCCGGCGCAGATGACGTCGACGCCGGCGGCCAGCGCGCGCACCGCGATCTCGCCGGGGCTGAACATGGCGGCCACCGCCTGCATCTCGATCGCGTCGGTGACGACCACGCCGTCGAAGCCGAGCTCGCCCCTGAGCAGCTCGGTCAGGGCGCTGTGGCTGAGCGTGGCCGGCATCGACGGGTCGAGCGAGGGCACGAGCAGGTGGCCGGACATGATCGTGCGTACGCCGTGCGCGATGGCGGCCCGGAACGGCGGCAGGTCGCGTTCGTCCAGCACCGCCCGCGAGGCGTGCACGGTGGGCAGCGCCAGGTGGGAGTCGGTGATCGTGTCGCCGTGCCCCGGGAAGTGCTTGGCGCAGGCGGCCACGCCCGCGCCCTGCACCCCGGCCACGTACGCGACCGTGTGCCGGGCGACCAGCTCGGGATCGGGCCCGAACGACCGCACGCCGATGACCGGGTTCTCCGGGTTGGCGTTCACGTCGGCGGAGGGGGCGTAGTCGAGGGAGATGTCGAGCTCGGCGAGCATCCGGCCGATCTGCCGGCCGACCCGCTCGGTGAGGTCGACGTCGTCGGCCACGCCCAGCGCCCGGTTGCCGGGGAAGGAGCTGCCCGCGGCCACTTCGAGCCGGGTGACCGCGCCGCCCTCCTCGTCGATCGCGACGATCGCGCCGGGGTTCTCGGCGCGCACCGAACGGACGAGCTCCTCGCCGATGGAGTTGCGGGCGAACAGGATGACACCCCCCAGGCCCTCGCCCAGCGCGCGGCGCAGCCAGTCGGGAGGCGACGTCCCTTCGAACCCCGGCTGGAGCACCGTCATCGCAAGTCGGACCAGCTCTGCGCTCATGCGGCATTTTCCTTCACGGTTGTTGATCTGAAGGTAATTTTCTGTCATCGTCGCCCTCGACACAACCATTGTCGAGAGGCCACCCCCCATGCCCAGCAGAAGGACTCTCCTGAAGGGTCTCGCTCTCGCCGCCGCAGCGTCCGCCGTGCCGCTGCCGGCCTTCGCCCAGGCCGACTACGTCCCCCCGCTGCGTCAGATGCGCGGCATGTGGATCGCTTCCGTGGTCAACATCAACTGGCCCTCGAAGCCGGGGCTGAGCGCCGACGAGCAGAAGGCCGAATACCTCGCCTGGCTCGACGTGGCCGTGCAGCGCAAGCTCAACTCCGTGTTCGTGCAGATCAGGCCGACCGCCGACGCGTTCTGGCCGTCGCCGTTCGAGCCCTGGTCGCAGTACCTGACCGGCACCCAGGGCCAGGACCCCGGCTACGACCCGCTCGGGTTCGCCGTCGAGGAGACCCACAAGCGCGGCCTGGCCTTCCACGCCTGGTTCAACCCCTACCGCGTGTCGATGCAGCCCGACCCCAGCAAGCTGCACCCGGACCACCCCGGACGCAAGAACCCCGAGTGGATCCTCCCGTTCGGCGGCAAGCTCTACTACAACCCGGGCATGCCCGAGGTCCGCAAGTTCTGCCAGGACGCGATGATGGACGCGATCACTCGCTACGACATCGACGGCCTGCACTTCGACGACTACTTCTACCCGACCAACACCACTGCTTTCGACGACAGCGCCACGTTCGCCAAGTACGGTGCCGGCTTCCCCGACCTGGCCTCCTGGCGGCGCAACAACGTCGACCTGATGGTCAGCGAGATGCAGCAGCGCGTCCTCCAGGCCAAGCCGGAGATCGCCTGGGGCATCAGCCCGTCGGGCATCTGGCGCAACAAGGGCACCGACCCGCTCGGCTCCGAGACCAACGGCGGCCAGTCCTACGACAACCTGCACGCCGACACCCGCGGCTGGGTCAAGAAGGGCTGGCTGGACTACATCGCGCCGCAGCTCTACTGGTACATCGGGCAGCCGCCGGCCGACTACTCCAAGCTCGTCCCGTGGTGGTCCGACGTGGCCGCGGGCACGAACACGCTGCTGTGGATCGGGCAGGCCGCGTACAAGGCGGGCGACCCGGCCCAGGTCGCCGAGTGGCAGAACCCGGCCGAGCTGTCGAAGCACCTGACGCTCAACCGCGCCCACCCCGAGGTCGGCGGCGACATCTGGTACAACGCCAACGACGTCAAGGTGGACAGGCTCGCCTCCATCACGACCACCGTCAACGACCACTACCAGCGGCCCGCGCTCGCGCCCGTGCTGCCCCGCCTGGCGAACGGCGAGCCGCCGCGCCGCCCGGTGGTGGCGTACGCGCTGCGCCGCAACGGCGGCGTCGAGGTCCGCGTGGTCGCCACCGGCCGGAACGAGCCGTTCCAGTTCGCGATCTTCCGCTTCCCGGGCGAGGCCGGCCAGAACGCCTTCGCCGACGCCCGCAACCTGGTCGCCGTCGTGCCCGGTGACCGGCAGATCCGCTGGACGGACCCGGACGGCAAGCGCGGCGACCACTACTACGCGGTCGCCGTCGACCGGGCCAACAGGACCAGCCAGGCCAGCCACGGGTTCCGGGTGATCTGAAATACGCCGGTAAGGAAACGTTCATCTCCGGCGCCGCGCGCATGGCTGACCAGCGCGCGTCGCCGGGACGTTTCCCGACCGGCGACAAGCACGGCACGCGTGCCGCAGGCCTTTTCGGTCCGCGGTCACCCGCCCTCGCCCGTTCCGCGCCCAGCAGGGATGGGCACGGTGATCTGTCGATGGTTCCGACGCTGCCGGAACCCCTCGCCGAAGCCCCGGTCGCGATCCGGCTCCCTCTTAGGAAGCCCTCCTACCGGCCGCCGACGGCTGCTCAGCCGCGGCGCCCGCCGACCGCTGTGGTGGCACCACAGGGGTCGGGCGCACCAGCCCGAGCGCGACGACCTCGTTGGCGAGGCGCGTGCGGCGGTTGGTGCCCTCAGGAATCCTGAACTTCTGGTACAGCCGCAGCAGGTGTTGCTTGACCGCGGCTTCGGTCACGACCAGGTCGTCGGCGATCTCGCGCGCCGTCGCCGGAGCGACGAACGCCTCGTCGGACAGCGCCGGCCTGCAGAGCGAGGTCAGCACATCGACCTCGCGCCTGGTCAGCTCGGGCGCCGCCGCCCTGCGCAGCTCGACCTCGGGGGTGAAGTCCTCACGGGGGACTCCACCGATGCGACCCCGCGCCGCGCCGAACGAGACGACGTCGCCGTCGTCGAGGACCCTCCGGGCGATCGGCCTGCCGTTCACCCGTGTGCCGTTGCGGGACAGGCCCAGGTCAACGACGTACAGGTAGGGTCCTCGTCTGACGAACTCGGCATGGAGTCGAGACACACTGGGGTCGGTGAGCCGGATGTCCACACCCCGGCCTCTCCCGACCGTCGTGATCTCGGGGCGCAACGGGACCACGTCGCCGGTGTCCTCGATGCGTATGAACGGCCCCTCCACGGCAGTTCCTCCCCAGGTAGCCCGCCGTAACTATTACTACAGCTCCGGCTTACCCAACCGAGGGGATGCGGAATCTCCTTTGCCGAAAGGAGAATCCGTCGTGAAATTGGTCTGGACCTCTGCGGACGGTTTTACCTGCTCACGGGTAGACTTCGGAGGAAGATAAGCGGAGGAATCACTCATGGCGGACAAGCCCACGAAAGGCCTGGCCGATGTCGTCGCCGCGTCCACAGCGCTGAGCGACATCGACGGCAAGGCCGGTCGCCTCTTCTACCGTGGATACGACATCCACGACCTGGCCGGCCGAGCGACGTTCGAGGAGACCGCGTACCTGCTGCAGTACGGCAAGCTGCCCGGCCGGGCGGAGCTGGAGGCGTACGGGGCCGACCTGGCGCAGGGCAGGGAGCTCGGCGCGCTGGTCGCGGCGAACGTCGCCGAGATCGCCGAGAAGCAGAAACCCATGGAGGCGCTCCGCTCGCTCGTCTCCCTCTCCGGCGCCGACGACCCCGACAAGGACTCCACCGCCCCCGACGCCAACCTGCGCAAGGCGGCGCGCCTGACCGCGCAGCAGCCCGTGCTGGTCGCCCGCTACCACGCCGCCCGCACCGGCGGCGCGGTCCCCGAGGCCGACCCCGGGCTGAGCATCGCCGGGAACTTCCTGCTCCAGGTCACCGGCCGCGCCCCCGAGGCGCGCGCGGTCGAGATCTTCGACGAGTGCCTGGTGCTGCACGCCGACCACACGATGAACGCCTCGACGTTCGCCGCCCGCGTCTGCGCCGCGACCCTGTCGGACATGCACTCGGCCATCGTCGCGGCCATCGGCACGCTCAAGGGCCCCCTGCACGGCGGCGCGAACGAGCAGGTCATGAAGACGCTGGAGTCGATCTCGCCGGGCGGGGTGGCCCAGGCCGTACGCGACAGGCTCGCCGCGGGCGAGAAGATCATGGGCTTCGGCCACCGCGTCTACAAGACCGAGGACCCGCGCGCCACGCATCTGCGCCGGATGTCGGCCGAGCTGGCCGAGTCCACCGGCGACGACACCTACTACCGGATGTCCAAGGAGATGGAGGAGGTCGTCTTCGAGACGAAGGGCCTCTATCCGAACGTCGATTTCTACGCGGCGTCCGTCTACCACTACCTTGGCATTCCGACGGACCTGTTCACCCCCGTCTTCTCGATCAGCCGCATGTCCGGCTGGACCGCGCACGTGATCGAGCAGCATGCCGACAACAGGCTGATCCGGCCCGACAGTGAATACATTGGCGAGCGCGATCAGAAGTGGAAGCCAATAGAAGAGCGTTGAGCCGAGAGAACGAACGCGAACGTTGGGGACCGTTCCCGCTGATCCTGGCGGGAGCGGCCGTCACCGTGCTCGTGATCCTGCTGGTGGACCCACGCTGGGGCGGGTTCGCGCTGGGTGGCGTGCTGATGGTCGCCGCCGCGCTCCGGTTCGCCGGATTCGACGGGCAACTGGCCGTCCGCGACAGGAGGACGGACGTCATCACGCTGACCGCGTTCGGCTTCCTGATGGCCCTGACCTCGCTGGCGCTGTACAACAACGCGTTCAAGGCCTGGCTTCTGTCCCTTTTGGCCGGTTGACGGGACGGTCCGATAGCCTCAACGCATCCATTCATTGAAGGGGAACCATTCGCATGCCCAAGATCAAGGTGGAGGGTCCGGTCGTCGAGCTCGACGGCGACGAGATGACCCGGATCATCTGGCAGTTCATCAAGGACCAGCTGATCCTTCCCTACCTCGACGTCGACCTGAAGTACTACGACCTGGGGATCGAGTACCGTGACTCGACGGACGACCAGGTCACCATCGACGCCGCCAACGCCATCAAGAAGTACGGCGTCGGTGTGAAGTGCGCCACCATCACCCCGGACGAGGCGCGGGTCGAGGAGTTCGGGCTCAAGAAGATGTGGAAGTCCCCCAACGGGACCATCCGCAACATCCTCGGCGGCGTGATCTTCCGTGAGCCGATCATCATGTCGAACGTGCCGCGGCTCGTGCCCGGCTGGACCAAGCCGATCGTCGTCGGCCGTCACGCGTTCGGCGACCAGTACCGCGCCACCGACCTGAAGATCCCCGGCGAGGGCACCCTGACCCTCACGTACACGCCGAAGGACGGCTCCGAGCCGATCGAGATCGACGTGTACGACTTCCCGGGCAGCGGCGTCGCCATGGCGATGTACAACCTCGACGAGTCGATCCGCGACTTCGCCCGCGCCTCCATGCGCTACGGCCTGGCCCGCAACTACCCGGTCTACCTGTCGACGAAGAACACCATCCTCAAGGCGTACGACGGCCGCTTCAAGGACATCTTCGCCGAGGTCTTCGAGGCCGAGTTCAAGGCCGACTTCGACAAGGCCGGGCTCACCTACGAGCACCGCCTCATCGACGACATGGTCGCCGCGGCGCTCAAGTGGGAGGGCGGCTACGTCTGGGCCGCCAAGAACTACGACGGCGACGTGCAGTCCGACACCGTCGCGCAGGGCTTCGGCTCGCTCGGCCTGATGACGTCCGTCCTCATGACCCCCGACGGCCAGACCGTCGAGGCCGAGGCCGCCCACGGCACCGTCACCCGCCACTTCCGCGAGCACGAGAAGGGCAACCCCACCTCCACGAACCCGATCGCCTCGATCTTCGCGTGGACGCGTGGCCTGGCCCACCGCGGCAAGCTCGACAACACGCCCGCCGTGACCGACTTCGCCAACAAGCTGGAGCAGGTCTGCATCGAGACCGTCGAGAGCGGTCAGATGACCAAGGACCTCGCCCTGCTGGTCGGCGGCGACGCCAAGTGGCTCACCACCCAGGACTTCCTGGCCGCCCTGGACGAGAACCTCAAGAAGAAGATGTCTGCTTGAGAAAAAGCGGCCTCTACCTGCAGCAATGCTGCGAGGTAGAGGCCGTTTCGCGGCTCTGGGCCGTCTGTGGGCCGTCAAAGCTTCGGGCCGGACGCGAACACGGCGGTCACGGCGTTCCGCGTCCGGTCCTGGCTGCTCGGCATGAGGTGGGTGTAGGTCCGCAGGGTGAAGCCCGGATCGTGGTGCCCGAGGTATTCGATCAGAGCCTTGATGTTCTCGCCGGCGTCCAGGAGCACTGAGGCGTAGAAGTGCTGTAGGGCGTGCATGCCGTGCTCGCGTGCGGCCTTGTGCTTGCGCCGGCCGAGCTTCAACAACGTCCACTGGAAGACGGCTCTCGTACGAGCAGGTGTCATTCCGAAGCGCAAGCGCGGCGAGCCGACGGTACTCGCTGTACTTGAGCTGCTGGACGACATGAAGCACGTACGAGCCGAAGTCGAGCGCGTTCACATCGACGGCGAAGATCTCGCCCTGCCGCAACCCGCAACCGCCGCCCAGATCCACCATGGCCCGCTCACCGGATCACCCCACGGGCGTGGGGACCGGATCATGACACTCGCCCTGGTGGGCGCGGGAAGCGGATCACCCCCACGGGTGTGGGGATCGGTGCTTGTCAGACCAGCGAACGCGTCGGCCAGCGGATCACCCCCAGAGGCGTGGGGACCGGGTGGGGACCCACCCCGAAGACGAACTGCTCATCGGATCACCCCCACGGGCGTGGGGACCGGGCTGTGGGGACCAACGACTGGTCGCCTGAGAGCGGATCTGCGCCTTCTGGCTCGGCATGACGGAAGACAAAATTCCGACAATAAATCGACACTTGCATCGCTGCAGGTCGCCGCTATCCTCGCTGCTCAGGAAGTCCGATCCCCACACCTGTGGGGGTGACCCGTCCTCGCGGGGAGCGGTGATGGCCTGGCGCATCCGATCCCCACACCTGTGGGGGTGACCCGGACGACAAGGACGGCAAGGACGGCAAGCGGTCCCGATCCCCACACCTGTGGGGGTGACCCGGCGTTGTTCTTGGTCGCGGATCCGGCAGCCGTCCGATCCCCACACCTGTGGGGGTGACCCGGAGATCGACCGCCGTACGCGGGCGGTCAAGGCCCGATCCCCACACCTGTGGGGGTGACCCGACTCGCGCGCCGTATCGGCCGCGACAACGCCTCCGATCCCCACACGTGTGGGGGTGACCCGCGCGCCATCGAGGCGGCCGTGTCGGAGGGCGACCGATCCCCACACCTGTGGGGGTGACCCGTGGACGGCCCACACGGTCTCGCTATTGGGGTCCCGATCCCCACACCTGTGGGGGTGACCCGCCACGCCACTCCCGCTCCACCGACCCCGACTTCCGATCCCCACACCTGTGGGGGTGACCCGCAGCCGCTGACTCACGTACAAGATCAGCGGCGCCGATCCCCACACCTGTGGGGGTGACCCGTTCGGCTGCACCATCGCCGGAGAGCTCGATGACCGATCCCCACACCTGTGGGGGTGACCCGCCGGCCGGGGACCTGGTCAAGACGACCTACGACCGATCCCCACACCTGTGGGGGTGACCCGAGTAACTCCTACACATCGGATGCGGTGTCCTGCCGATCCCCACACCTGTGGGGGTGACCCGGCACCGACCCCCAGGCGGAGGCGTAGATGAAGCCGATCCCCACACCTGTGGGGGTGACCCGTTCACCGAGCCCGTTCACCGCTCCGACAGAGACCGATCCCCACACCTGTGGGGGTGACCCGTCCGAGGACCTCTTGGACACCTTCAACGAATACCGATCCCCACACCTGTGGGGGTGACCCGGACCTGGAGCAGGCGCAGTCGGCCGCCTACAGCCGATCCCCACACCTGTGGGGGTGACCCGGACCTGGAGCAGGCGCAGTCGGCCGCCTACAGCCGATCCCCACACCTGTGGGGGTGACCCGCACTCCGGAGTGGCAGCAGCTTGGTGGATGCGCCGATCCCTACACCTGTGGGGGTGACCCGATGTCCTTCGTCGGCTCCTGGATCGCGCCGACCCGATCCCCACACCTGTGGAGGTGACCCGCCAGTGAGTCAATCGCCGCAGCGGCCAGTTCGCCGATCCCCACACCTGTGGGGGGCCCGGTGCAACGCCAGCTTGAGGAGGAACTCGGCTACCGATCCCCACACCTGTGGGGGTGGCCCGGTCGTCACCGGCACCGCGTTCTCGTTGCCCGGCCGATCCCCACACCTGTGGGGGTGACCCGACCACCTACGAGCGCTATGTCGGCGGCAGGAACCGATCCCCACACCTGTGGGGGTGACCTGCAGAAAGCTCCCGACCGGGCCAAGTTGGAGGCCGATCCCCATGCCTGGGGGTGGTCTGTTGGCTAGTTCGGGTTCGGGGCCGTCTCTGGGCCGTGCGAGGCGGGTCGACGATGACAGACGTTGATCGGCGATGACGGCGTTTGCCCAGGTCATAGGAATGGTCGGTCATGATTCCGCAGGTCGGTGAAAGGGCTTACAGTCCCCTCATGACGAAGATGTCTGCTTGAGAAAGAGCGGCCTCTACCTGCGGCGATGCTGCGAGGTAGAGGCCGTTTCGCGGCTGCTCTGGGCCGTCTGTGGGCCGTCAAAGCTTCGGGCCGGACGCGAACACGGCGGCCACGGCGTTCCGTGTCCGGTCCTGGCTGCTCGGCATGAGGTGGGTGTAGGTCCGCAGGGTGAAACCCGGATCGTGGTGCCCGAGGTACTCGCTGAGGGCCTTGATGTTCTCGCCGGCGTCCAGGAGTACTGAGGCGTAGAAGTGCCGCAGGGCGTGCATGCCGTGCTCGCGTGCAGCCTGGTGCGGCTCGCCGCGCTTGCGCTTCGGGATGACACCTGCTCGTACGAGAGCCGTCTTCCAGTGGACGTTGTTGAAGCTCGGCCGGCGCACGACTTCTCCGGTTGTCTGCGTGAAGATCAGACGCCTGGTCACCAGCGGGCCGTTCGCGTTACCCCAGGGAAGGGTGATCTCGACCGGCGGGAAGCATTCCATGTGTCCCCTGATCGCGTCGGCCACGGGTCCTGGCAGGGGAACGTCCCGGAGCTTGCCGCCCTTCGGCGGGGCGAGGACGAGACGGTACTCGCTGTACTTGAGCTGCTGGACGACATGCAGCACGTACGAGTCGAAGTCGAGCGCGTCCACATCGACGGCGAAGATCTCGCCCTGCCGCAACCCGCAACCGCCGCCCAGATCCACCATGGCCCGAAACCGCTCAGGGAGCGCGTCACGCACCGCGAGGACCCTTTCGGCCGACCATGGCACCACCCGCTTCGTCTCGACGCTAGGCGCCCGCACAGAACGCGCTGAGCAGGGATTACGGGGGAGGTGCCCGTCGTCCACGGCTGCGCTCAGCACCGCGCGGACGTTCGAGTAGATGGTCCTGGCGTACGAGCCGCGCACGCCCTTCTCTTCGAGCTGCTTGACCCACTCCCGGATGTGCCCTGGTTGGAAGGACCCGAGCGGTCGTGGGCCGAGGTGCGGAAAGGCATGCAGCCTCAGTTGCGCGCTCATCGATGCGCGCGTGTTCGGGTCGCCGCTCCGTTCGGCGAGCCACTTCTCGGCGAACTGGCGGAAGGTCACACGGGCCGCGCGAGGATCCGTGTACTGCCCGCGTGACATGTCGGCGGCGATCCCCGCGAGCCACTCTTCGGCCTGGCGCTTCTGCCGGTCAGGGAAGGCCTGGCTCTTCTCCGTGCCATCGGGCCCCACGTAGCGGGCGCGATACCGGGAGCCGTGTCCGTAGCGGCTGGTGCGTACCCGCTTGGGTTTGCCGTCCGGGCCCGTCACAGTCTTGTACCAGCGATCTTGGATGTGTCCGGCTATGTCAGTTCACCTCCATCTCGGTCTGCTCGGAGACCCACGCGAGGACAGCGGCGAGGTCGTAGCGGAGATGGCGGCCCACTCGGAAGCCCGGGGGACCGGTGTGCTTGCGTCGCCACTGGTAGACGGTCTCCAGCGGGACTGTGAACAGCTCGGCGAGTTCCTCGGGTGTGAGGAAGCTCGGACGGTGGACGGTCGTGGGTTCGGTCACACGCAGGTTCTTGGCAGCCATCAGGCCGTGGTCCTTCCGGTTCCGTGCTGGCGGATGCTGGGGTGGACGGCGTAGGCGGGGGATGGGCGGCGACCTGGGCCTGTGCGAGGAGGCTGAGGTTCGCGACGGATCCAGCCGAGTTGCTCCAAGAGGTCGAGCGGTGCTTCCAACTCGGCGACCTTGCGGAAGCGGCTGCGTGGCAGAGCGGTGAAGGCTTCCCGGACCGTGAAGCGGGTGGTGCCCGTGCGCTGGAGCCAGGCGTGGACGGTTCGCGCGGCTTCGAGGTCCGGATCGGCGCCCATGGCGTCGAAGGTGGCCAGGGCATGAGCGACGAAATACTGGCCGAGGGTGATGGCGGCCTTCACGGTCTTCGGGCTGATCGGATGCCGCCAGCCGTCTTCGATACGGCCGGCCAGGTGGATGAGCCCGGCGAGGCGCATCACCGCGCCGTCGAACTTGCCCGCCCAATCGGTGATGTGGCCGAGATCCCCGGAATCCGGACGCAGCCGGCGTTCGGTGGCGCGGCGGTGTTCGGTGAAGATCTCGGCGGCTTCGGGGGAGAGGACCAGGCGGGCCGGATCTTCCCACCCGTGCATCCCGATCGTCAGGCGTTGCAGCTCGGCGTCGTAGCGCGCGGAGACGGGCTCCGGGACGGTGGGCGCGTCGACCTTGCGGTAGCCGACGTTGCTCTTCGGCAGGCTGTACAGGATGCGCCCGAGCAGCCCCTTGCCACGGAAGCCGGGCATGGTGGCGATGTCGGAGACGATCTCGGGCTGGACGGCCAGGCCCATGGTCAGGACGGCCTGGTCGACGCGTTCGCTGCGGCCTCGGCGGTCGATGATGAGCGGGTCTCCGGCGTGACCCTTGAGAAACAGGTCCAGGTTGGGTGTGCCGGAGTAGCGTCCGGCCAGGGTGGCGAAGATGCCGCCCTCAGCGCTGAGAACGGCGAGGCGGCCACCCTGCTCGACGAGAATCGAGGAGGCCGTCTCTGCAGTCACGTCGTCGGCCATCAGGCGTGGCTTGACCGGGATCTTGATCCCGTCCACTGCCAGAGCCGCACTCTGGGCCTCGGCGATGGCCTCCGTGGCCGCCTCGCCTTGTGCTGAGGCGGCCGTGCGGGCAGCCTTCTCGGCGAGGTCCTCGGCCAGTCGGCGAGCGACTTCGGCCTCGGTGATCTGCGGCCCGATCCGGTCCTGCAGAACACCTTCGGCGCGGATCAACGGGGCGGTCATGGCGCGGAACACAGCGGACTTGCGCGAGCCCGGCGGCATGGCGACCAGGACGAACAGGTTCACCGGCTCCACCCACGAGCCACGGACGTTGACGACCGCGCGCCCTCCGGCGGCGGTGGACAGGGCCGCAAGGCTGACACAGCCGGCCAGGTCGAGTGGCGTCTGAGTCTCCTCCGCCACGGCGCTGATGTGCTCGGCGACCCACGAGGGGAGCGCGTGAACTGGGAAAGGTGGGAGCTCGCCGCGCTGGCCGAGGGGCGCGGGCGGCTCCCAGGCAGGAGGCGCGTCGTGCAATTCGGCGAGTTGGTCAGCGGCGCGCAGGCCGTCGAGGATGGCGTCGGCGGTTGGTCGGGTGCTGTGTGTGTTCAAAGTCGTCACGCGGCTGCCCTTCTCGGATGGCGCTGGCCGGCGTCGAGCCCCGACCGAATGGTGCTGAACGCTTCGCGCGGGCTGAGCCCGACGGCGTGAGCAGCGGTCCGCAGGCATGCCTCGGCGAGGTCACGAGGGACGAGCCCGCCGGCGGTGAGCTGGCCGAGGGCGAAGGCGGCGGTGTTGAGGGTGTTGTTGCGGGTGCCTGGCTCGGCGTCGAGAACGCGGTCGATCTCGCCGCGGAGGGCCGCGATGGCGTAGCCGGTCGCGTGGTCTCCCACACTGGTGGCCAGCAGGGCACCCGCGGATGTTGAGGTTGGTCCCGGAGCCGGTTGAGTGAGGCGACGGACGAGCCAGTGAGGAAGCGGGATCGGCGTGGCATCGTGCAGGACGTCATAGGAGCCGGTGCCATCGGAGAGGTCAACGACGCTCCCCGGCCCGACGACGTAGCCGCCGTGAGCGCGGGTGTCGATCTTCCAGCCGAGCCTGCCGGCGGTGTTCCGGAGGTCGGTGTCGGCCGGGGTGGTGAAGTAGAGGTGAGTGCCACCGCGTCGGGTGCGGACCGTGAAGGTCTCCAGTGGCAGCGGTTGGCCGGCCTGCTCGCAGAGCGAGGCCAGGACGTCCGCGCCGTCGTTGATGCCGGGCCGCGACCAGTCGGGCGGCGGATGCTCGTCGGGCTTCGGTACGTCCAGGTCGAGCACCACCAGACCGGACGGGCCGCAGGCGATGCCGATGTTGAACGGGGCGCGGGCCCACATGTGGCGGATGAGGGCGGTGTCGGTGGTGGCGTGCTGCTCCCAGGCGGTGAAGCCGGGTAGCGGGCGCTTGTCGTACGGGGTGAGTGGGAAGACGTGCCAGCCGCGGGCGGCGGCGGCCAGGGCGTAGCGGGTGAGGTCGTGCATGTGGATCTCCTCAGAGGGCGGCATCAGTGGTTGCCGTCGCGGTGGAGGCGGCGGGCGTAGAAGTAGAGCTGCCAGCCGAGGCGGGGGCGCTTGCCGGTGCCTTCGCAGGCGCGGCAGGTGCGGTTCTTGCCGCCGGGACGGCATCGGGTGCAGCGGCCCCAGGGCGACGCCAGGCACACGACGATGTAGCTGAGAGTGACGAAAGGTAGGCAAAGTGCTAGAAGGGCGATGACGCTGGCCATGAGGGCCTCCAGGGCCGGTTTTAGGGTTTCCGCAGGTCAGGCTCTAGGCGCTAGAGCCCAGATAGAACAGGGTTTCGGGCTCTAGGGGAGCCTCTAGACCTAGAGGGGTGCGCCTCTAGGTCTAGAGGCGATCGGATGAGCTATGACGCCTTGCCCTTGTCACGCAGGGTGATGGCCGTGGTGAGGTCGTCGCGGGCGATGCCGATGCGGTTGGCGCCCTTGCCGCCGCCTTCCGGGGTGCCCCATACCTGCATGGTGCGGACGCCGTACGGCTTGAGGGCGGTGGTGAGCTGGGCGGTCTTCGCCCCGCCTTCCAGGGCCGCCCATGCGCCGTAGATGTCGGGCCGGAGTTCGGCCAGGCGATCCACGACGACCTCGTTCCAGACCTTGGCCTCGGACGACGGGACCACAGCGAGGATGTCGGCCAGCAGGTCGAAGGTCGGCGCGGCCGGCTCGGGCGTCTCGCCGAGGGCGTAGCCGGTGAGCGTGCCTGCCGTCTTGCGCAGTGCGTAGGCGCGGTCGGCGATGAGCTGGGTTTCCGGGGTGTTGAGGTAGGCGGCCTTGACGACCTTGGGCATCGGTGTCGCGCCGACCAGGTAGCCGGTGCCCGCGTCCTTCTCCGGGACGAAGACGGTGGCGCGGATGCCGTTCTTGTAGGCCGAGGTGCCGAGGATCATGTCGTTTTCGAGCTGGCCGGCCACCCGCAGGCAGAAGCGGATGGAGACGTTGGCGGAGATGCCGGTGGGCAGGCTGTCGCGGTCCGGGCGCTGGGTGGCCAGGATCAGGACGACGCCCAGGGCGCGGCCGAGCTTGATGATGAACTCGGCGTCATCGCCTGCCTTGTCGCCGTACTCGGCGTGGGCGAACAGGTTCTGGCACTCGTCGATGATGCAGACCAGCGGATGCAGGCCCAGGGAGCGCTTGTCGGCGATCTGCCGGGTGACGCGCTTGTCCGGGCACAGGTCCGCGGGCAGGGCCTTGAGCGCGGCCGAGCGGCGCATGACCTCTTTGCGCAGCAGGGTCAGGGAGTCGGCGGCGTAGGCGATGGCCTCGTCCTCGATGCCGGAGACGTAGCGGTGACAGACCTTGTCGTACGGGTCCAGGTCGCCGGTGCCCTTGAGCTCGTGGAACCATGCCTCGACCGTGGGGTCGAGCACGATCCCGGCGGCCAGCTCGCGGATGGACGAGGTCTTGCCCTGGCCGGGCTGGGAGCCGATCAGCACGTTGTGTTGGATCAGCGGCACGGTGACCAGGCGGCCGCGCGGGTCGTTGCCGAACGGGATGCCCTTGAACACGTCGTGCGAGCCGGCCCGCTTGAGCGGGGACCGCACGATGGTCTTGGACAGGTCCTTGTCGCCCACCCACAGGATCAGCCGTCCCTCGTGGACGGACGGGTCGCCCTCCGGCCAGATGCAGCCGAGCGGGCGGCGCAGCGCGCCGGACAGCTGCTTCCGCCTGTCCAGCACATCGGCCACGGTCACGCCGTACGGCAGGTCGATGTCGGCCCGCCAGCCGGGGCCGTCGCGGGTGATCGGGGCGACGAACCGGATGGCGTCCTTGGGATTCTTGGACAGGGCCTGCGTGATGCCGGCGATGCCGAGCACGCTCAGCGCGCGGACCACGATGTCACTGGTCAGCTTCTCCACCTCGGACGCCATGACGGCCCGGTTGATCAGCGGCCGGTCGGCGGGCTTGCCGAGGAGTCCCAGCACGGCCATGGCCACGGCGAGCGCTCCCCAGTGGACGGCGGACGGCTCGTTGGCCGCGACGATGGCCAGGACCAGCAGCGCGATCAGGATCGTCCCGGTGATCCAGACACGCAGCCGCACACGCGAGTCTCGTTGCCTGCTCAGCTTCAGGTACCCCTCGTAGTCGGATTTGCGGACGGCCGCCACGCGTGCGGGCTCGCCCTCCAGGTCGAACGTCCACCGCGCCATGCCGTTCACGAGGCGGACGAAGCCGCGCGGGGCGCGGGCGGTCAGCCGTCCGGCGTAGAGCGGGGCGCGGAGGGTCTGGTAGCAGGCGACGTGCAGGTAGTGGAGGCTCGCCCAGCGGATGGTCTCGATGGCCTCGGAGCGGGAGCGCAGCCACAGCGGGATGATCGGCTGTCGGGTGGTCGCCTTCCGTTCCAGGCTCGCCCGCCAGTCCGTCCGGGTCGGACCGGGCTGGTCCACTCGGACGATCTCGCCGTCAAGGACCGGTCCGTCCGCGTCGTTCTGCGCGGGCTTCTTCGGCTCCGGTTGGGAGCGGTCGAAGTGGCGTCCGGACCGGGCGGCGTCGAGGTCGACGATGTCCGCCCCCTTGCCGTCCTGGCGGTCCGGGGTCGGTTCGGCGGACCGGTCTGGAGTGTCGTCCTCGTTCGGGTGGTGGTTGGGGTCGTCCGGTCGGTGAGTCATGATGAAGGCACCTCTGCTGCCTGATGGGTGGTGGGGTCCTGGGGCGCGGTCGTTGTCTTGGCGGATGAGGCCGCGCCCCACGTGACGGTCAGGGACGAGGTGCGGTCGGACCGCGATTCGTCCGGGCGGTCGGTGGGTCTGTGGTCAGCGGTCGGCGAGTGCGGTCCGACCGCTTGGGCGATGTCGAGTGCAGTCGGCAGGGTCAGGGCGAGCAGTTCGGCCAGGAGCATGGCGGTGGTGGCCTGGTCGCGGTCGAAGAGGCGTCCGGGGTAGCCGGTGACGGTCCAACCGCCTGCTCCTAGTTCGGCGACGTTCAGGCACCGGTCGGAGCTGATCCGGGTGTCCGTGATGGTCAGGCTCATCAGGCGGCCTCACCTTTTGGTACGGGGCCTTCCGCTTTGAGCTGGGCCAGGAGCGCGCCGGCGCGGTCGGTCGAGATGCTCTGGCCGCGGTTGCGGATGGCGTCGCGGAGGCGGTCACGGGTGAGGGGCTCGCCCTGTGAGATCAGGTCGGCGGCGATGTGCCGTCCCAGCGGCAGGAGGTCTCCTACGTTCGGTGACGTCGTGTTCTGGGGCCGCTTGGGTCCACGGCCGTGTCGCCTTGGAGCAGTCGGCGGTAGAGCGATGCTGGGAGCCTCCAGTTCCGGGAGTGTCGCGGCCGGCAGTTGCATGTGCTTGGGCGTGAGTTCGCCGAGGCGGTACAGGGCTCGCTCGCGGCGGGTGGCCTTCCACCGCCACAGCAGGCCGTACCGGTCCTGAAGCTCCGTGCGGGCCAGGATGCGTTCACGTTCCCTGCCGAGAGCCTCCGGGTAGCTGCGGATCTCCCAGAGCACCATGCGGCGCCAGAGGGAGACCGTCGCCAGCGGGGCGAGAAGCCAGCGTGAGCGGCGGATGCCGTCCATGTGGTCCGGCCTGGCCAGCTCGGCGTGCTTGCGGACGACGTGGGCACCGATCTCGATGGCGATGACCCACAGGAGCGGCAGCAGGGCGTGGGCGACGACGGCGAACCAGTCCGTCCGTCCTGGCACGGTGAGGTAGGCGGCCACGTTGAGGTAGACCGTCGCGGCGGTCAGGGCCCATGGGATGAAGCGGAGCCAACCTAGGCGCATGCCTAGGCGGGCAAGGACGATGTCGAGCGCTGAGAACGCCGCGATCCCCAGGTCGATGCCGAGTGGAACGGTCCAGGCGAACCATCCGAACGAGGGCTCGGCCGCCGTGGCGACGCGCTCGAAGCTGTTGACGAAGCCCAGGAGTCCGAGGGCGCCGGTGACGGCTGCGGTGGTGGAGATGGCGGTACGTTCGCCCTCGGTCAACGGGCGAGGCGTGGCCTCGTAGGCGGTCATCGTGTGTCCTTCCTTTGGGTGGATCGTGGGCGGCGTTCGCGGGTGGGGCGTCCGCTGCGGCGCATGCCGCGCTTGCGGTCGGCCTCCAGCCATCCGTCGCGTCCGGCTTCCGGCTGGTAGAGGCTCGGGAGCTTCTCGCCGTGGACGGTGACGCCGGGACGCCCGGAGGTGTCGAGGGTGCGGCGGCTCACGCGGCCACCTCCTCGGCGCAGTCGAGGCACACGCCGAGGTGGCGCGGCAGCACGTAGCCGACGTCGATCAGGCACTCGGGGCACGTCCGGCTGGTCTTGAAGATGTCGGTACGGCGGCGCGGGCTCGGGGTGCGCTTCGGCAGGGCGAACTGCACGTCGTACAGGGAAACGGCCCGAACGCGAGGCGGGCCGGGACGCCGGCCGCGCCACAGAGACTGGGCCTGTGCGCCTTGAGGGCCAGGGCGTAGTCCCTGGGCGGCGAGCTGGTGGAGTGTGCGCAGGTGCGGCGGGACCAGGTGCCGTGGGTAGGTGGGGATGCCGTACCGGGCGCCGGACGGGTCCCAGAAGCGGGTGCGGATGCGGCTGGCCATTCAGGCCACCTCCATGTCTGCCAGGTCGGTGTTGTAGGTGGTCAGGGCGGCGGCCGGCAGGCCGGCCCAGATGCCCGAGGTCGGGCGGGTGCGCCTCGCGTACTGCTCGCACAGCGACAGGGCGGGGCAGGTCGCACAGACCTCTCGGGCGACGGCCTCGCGGGCGGTGCGCTCCTCGGTGCTCTCGATGGTGAGCCGCGGGCCGGTGTGCAGCTCGGGGTCGTACGTGCACTCGGGGAGCGGCGTCCCGTCGTCGGTCTGCCAGGTGGCTTCGATCTCGGCGAGTGACATGCGGGCCGGGTGGATGGGGCGGTTCGGGTTCTGAGTCACGGCGTCTCTTTCTGCGATCACTTGTTGACGGTGTGGACGAACCGGGCGAAGGACTCCGAAGCACTCATGACCAGGTGAGCGGCGGCCTTGACGATGGTCGCCGCGCCCTCCGGGTCCTTCAGGGCGTAGAGCGCAGCGCAGATCGTCAGGACGGTCGGGAGCACTTTGCGCGGACGGATGAGCATGACGAGACCTCTCGGTTCGAGGACCTGTCGAGCAGGTCCTAAGAGACATAGAACATGTACAGCTACGGAGAGTCAAGTGTGAGGGACTGGTTGTGTTGGAGTCCCGCGGTACTCGGCTCGCCCGCTCTTGCTGACTCAAGCCTTCCTCGCCGGGCGCCGCCCCAACACTGTGCTCATGATCGGGACTGAATGCACAGGGGGTGCTTTTTGGGGGTGATTCAAGCCCTGAGCAGGAGAAACGCGGGCCGGTATTTCTCGGGAAAGCAGGCGTTTATGGCCGTGTTCGCGCCATGATTGCCGAGGCGTGCCCATGTGGAGGTGAAGATGTCTCGAATGCCCAATGTGGGGCTTGCTGATGCGATGCGGCGTGCCGATTGTTCTAATTCGGGACTTGCTTCACGAGTGCGACAGATTGCGCAAGAAGATGGAGTAACCCTGAGCTGTACGCACGTGGACGTCAAACGCTGGCTCGACGGGGTGAAGCCGCGGCCAGCCACCGCGCGCTTCATCGCGGAAGCACTCACCAGGAAGGCCGGGGTCACCTTCACGCTGGACGACATCGGTTTCGCGAGCGTCGTGACTCCGGAGACGCTGGAACGCACGCTGGCTCATGGCGGCGGCATCTCCGACGTGGGGAGTCGGCTGCTGGGCCTGACGCGGCGCGACCTCGCAGACGATCCCGTGGCGCTTCAGTCGGTGGTCGTCCCGGACGCCTGGAACGAGTCCCTCATCGCGTGGCTCCTGTCGCGGCCGGAGCCGGTGCTGATACGGGAGCATGCGCGGCCGTCTGTCGGCCCGTGGGACGTGCAGACCATTCGCGCCACCACAGAGCTGTTCGCGAGCATGGGTTTTCAATTCGGGGGCGGACATGCACGTTCCGCGCTCGTCCAGTATTACCACCGAGAAGTCGTTCCCATGCTCGACGGGAAATTCGAGGAGTCGGTAGGGCGGGCGTTGTACGCGGCGGCGGCCGAAATCACGGAACTGGTCGCGTGGACGGCGTACGACCTCGGCCGGCACGGGCTCGCGCAACGCTATTTTCTGCAAGGATTGCGCCTTGCTCAGGTGTCCGGAGATCGCATGCTGGGTGGCCTGATCCTGGCCGACATGAGCCACCAAGCGAATTATCTGGGCCGATACGACCAGGCCATTCAACTCGCGCGTGCGGCGCAGGAGGGCTGCCGTAACGCGTCCACCGCGACGCCCATGGCCTTGTTCTTCGCCATGGAGGCCCGCGCGCACGCCGGGAACGGCGACGAGGCCGCATGCGCGCGAGCCCTGCTTGAGGCGGAGAAATGGTTCGCCAAGCGCAACGTGGACGATGACCCCTCGTGGGTCGGGTACTTCGATGCCGCCGAACTGGCCAGCGAGGGCGCGCATTGTTACCGCGACCTTCGCAAGCCGTCCCGGGCGATGGAGTTCGTCGGCCAGGCGGTCGGGCTCTGCGATCCGATGTACGTGCGGACACTGGCCTTCGACCGGCTGGTCCAGGCGGCGAGCTACGTGCACATGGGCGACCCGTCGCAGGCCGCGGCCGTCGCGCTGGAGGCCATCGACCTCGCCGGGCCGCTCAAGTCGGAGCGCTATCTCCGGTACATCCGAGACCTACAAGCAGACCTGAAGGCGTACGCGGACGATGGGCTGGTGGCGGAGTTCAACGCCGTCGTCGCCCGGAAGTATTCGCCGGAGAGCGATTAGCTGTCGTATCCGCGGCGAGGCGGCCGGCCGTATCTCCACAGGAGGTAACCGAGCGGCAGCACGAGTACCAGCAGCCGAGCAGGGGCATCGCGGAGGCCGTCGAACTGGAGTTGGTACAGCAGGCCGGCGCGTAGGGATTCGTCCCCGGTGAGGAGCGGGGCGAGGGCCACCAGCCCGTACACCACCAGGGCGTCCATGACGGTCGTCAGCGCGCGCCGTCCAGAGATCGGCGGCGCTGGGGAGTGCGATGCGAGCAGCACCAGCAGGGCAGCCGCCAGCAGGCACAACTCCCAGAGTCCCCAGCCGCCGGACAGAGCCTCGAACCAGTCCGAGGTGAACATGGGCAGTGAGCCCGAGCAGATGCTGTCCCCCTGGTAGTCGGCCGAGAGTGGCCGGGCGAGCGCGATCAGCATCAGCACCCAGGCGGCACGCGGTCCCGCCGTCGCCGAATCCCGCCGCATCAGGGCGACCAGCACGGCCAGCAGGGGCACGGCCCAGGTCGTCGCGAGTTCGGTGAGGGTGGCGAGGTCGTCGCGCAGCGGTAGGAACGGCGAGTGGTCTATCGCGTCGTACGGACGTACGCAGCTCACTACGCCCTCGGTGAAGCCCCCGAAGTGCTCCTTCGCGTAGTACTCCTCGGGCACGTTGGCGGCCGTGAACAGGGAGGACCAGTCGAACCTGGTCTTCCAGGTGTCCCAGGTGGGGTAGGCCGCAGCGGCGAGGGCCGCTAGCCAGGCTAACGGGGCTGAGGGTGACACGTCAGGGGCTCCTTTTGCTTCTGGCGCACCCTATCGGTGATCTTGAGCGACGAGAGCTGTGGCTGTTGGAGAGGGGCATTCCATCCCTGCGACTAACAGCCGTCACAACATGTCGGATACGGCACGGGAGCCGCAGACACCGACCTTGATTTCGAGTAGGTGGCACCCGTGCTGCGCTCCTGCAGGGCGGTCATCTCCCGGTTCAGGACATCGACCTTAGAAAGCACGCCAGCGGCGAGGTGTGTCGGGATTCCGTAGCGAGTTCATGCGATTGCGGAACTCCCGGGCTATGGCCGCGTCTTCGTCGACGTTCTGCATGAGCCACGTCGTCATTTTCAGCTCATTGATGTCTCTGAGCACCGGGTAGCCTTCCCAGGCCAGAACATCGAATCCGTATCGCTCCGCGAACCGGTCATATTCGGTGCCCGTTCCCCAGCCGACGGTGTGCTCGATGGCCGTGACAGCGAGATCCGTCTCCGGTGGGCCGAACGCGAAGCGCTCGAAGTCGATGAGCAGCACCCTTCCGTCGACGGTTCGGATGAGATTCTCGTTGTGCGCGTCACCATGGACTGCGCACGGCGTGAGAGGGAAGGCCAGCTCGTCGTACGCGCATTGCAGCTCGTGTCGCCGTGTCAGCAGGAAGTTTCGATCCTCGTCGGTGAGGACGGACGCCGCGTTGATGCGTTCGGAGACGCGGCTGAGGATGTCCATCGCCGGCAGCCCCAGGTCGTCAGGGACGGCCAGGCCATGGAGCTCGCGCAGGACGCCGGCCAGGTCGTCGAGGGTTGCGGGTGAGCCGCTGTCCGGGATGAGGTGCCAGAGCGTTACCGGGTGACCTCTGACGATGAGCGGTTGGTCGTGCGCCGTCGTTCTCGCAGCCGGTATCCCGGAGTCGTTCAGCCAGGCCGAGACGGCTACTTCCTTGTGTACGTCGTCCAGCACCTCGACGCTGCGCGCGATCCTCACGACCACTTGCTCGGCGGGGAGTGCGAACAGAGCGTTCTCGCCGAGGCGGATCAGGCGGGCGTCCTGGCTGGCCAGTCCTGTGCTCTCACAGGTCTCGTGCAAGGTCGCCAGTGCTTCGGTGGTGGTGAAGAGGATCGAGGGCGTCTGGGATACGGTCACGTGTCACCTTCAGCTCGTGATTTGACGACGCGGCCCATGCCGGGCCTTTTCTCGATGACTCCTTCCGCTTCCAGCAGCGCGAAGGCGCGCCTGATGGTGATGCGGCCGACGCCGCGTTCCTGGGCGAGTGCGTTCTCTCCGGGCAGGACGGACCCCACAGCGAGCCTGCCTGTGGAGATGTCCTGCCGGAACTCGGCGGCGACCGCGTCGGCTCGGGTTTGCGCGTGCTCGGGGCCGCCGACGAACCAGCCCTTGCCGTGGACGGCTGTGATGAGCCGTTCGCCGGCCAGGAGTTGCAGCGCCTGGCGGGCCGTGCCCTTCGACACCCCGAACTCCTCCGCTGTTGCGGCCTCTCCGGGCAATTGCTGGCCAGGCACCAGCTCGCCGTTCTCGATGCGCCCTCGGAGCGTCTCGGCGATCGACTCGTACTGCGTCGTCGCTGCCCGCGGGGCTGTGGGGTCCTCGCTCTTCACGCGCCGGCCGCGGCCGGCCTCGCTGGCCACCAGCCCCGAGCGTTCCAGCTCGGCGACCGCCTGACGTACGGTCCCTCTCGCCACGCCGTACGTGCTGGCGAGGGTGGATTCGGAGGGCAGCATGGCACCGGCCGGCAGATCACCTTGGAGGATGCGATTGCGGATGTCCTCTGCAATCCGGACGTAGATACGGGCGTCCTTCGCCTTGCTCATCGCGCTCCCTCGCCGAGGCACAGTGTCTCTAGGGTAGGGCGGGGGACATGTCCACTGGCGAAGCTTCACGGACCATGTCACCCCTTGGTCTTTCCCTACGCGCAGCGAGGGGACGCCGTACAGAACCGGCTTGTTCACGCTGGTGGGCAGGCGTCGATCTTGTCGGGCTTGCCGCGCAATCCGCAGAACCCTCTATCCCAGCTTCCAAGCCCATGACCCCTCGCTGGCCCTCGCGGCCATGGCGGCTCGCACTTTGCCGCGGAACACCGCAGATTGGATCAGCTCTCTTTTCCAAGGGGGTTGCTCTGGTGGCGGTTCACGTGGCCTTCCCCGGAAGTGCCCGGCCACGCTGCTTGGGGCGAGCAGCCATCCGAGCCCGAGCCTTCCGCTTGTGCTCGTCCTCGTGAAGGATGAGCAGCGCCTCCCAGACGGACCGCGCATGCCGGTACAGCCCTCTGGCCGTCTCCTCGTACTGGCCTGTAGAGGTGCGCCGGAGGATCAGGAACTGCCCGCCCTGGCAGGCCCACTCCAGAGCACCGCAACACGAGGTCTCCGTGATCCGGATGCGGTCCCTCGGAGGACGCAGATACGGCTCCCACTCAGGGACGGGCTCGTCAGGAAGCTGGGTCATGCTCCGGTTTCCCTGCGCCGTACCGCCTCACGTACCGGTAGACCTTGCGACGGCTCCGCTGCCAGGTGCACCTGTAGGCGAGTTGCAGGGGCGAGTCGGCGACCAGCTCCCGCAGGACGCCGTAAGCGACTTCGCCGGCCGTCAGCTTGGGCAGCGGCCTCGCATGCCATAGACCCGTGGCGTCGCACCAGACGTAAAAGCGCCTGAACGCACCGCGCAGATCAAGCTCACATGCCTGCTCAAGCGTCGACGTCATGCCGGCCGCCCCTGCAGTTGGTGAGCCGGATGGCTGTGCGGAGGTCCTGCAGCGTTCTCGACGTTGCCGATCAGAGTCGACTGCCAGGCCAAGGCCGCCGCGAGCGCGATCGCGTCCTCGCACCGGACGATGCGCATGACCCCCTCCGCCACCAACTCGACAGTCAGAGACCGGTTCGGCACGGCGGTCCACCACAGCCGTTCCGCGGAGTCGACCTCCAGGGTGATGTCCCAGGCCGGATATGTGCCGCACAGTACGGAGAGTTGGCGGTCCCGCAAGTCCTGTATGAGCGCCGCCAGTGCGGAGGCTTGGCGAACGCTCTGAGCAGTGGCCCTCAGCAGCTCGTCCAGCCCGGCTTTGGTGTCGGCGTCTAGGTGATTCGTGTCCCAGTACACGAATCCATCACAACGCTGAGTAAGGACGCGTAGACAGATGCGATTGGGGGACACTGGGGGCGGCGACCGTGTCCCCCAACTCGGTGGTGAGGTGCGACGGCATGCTGGAACAGCCCAGAACTCCCCGGTGGGCCGAACGCATTCGTGATGAGCGACGTCAGCGCGGCTGGTCACAGAAGCAACTGGCCAGACACCTGTTCCTGGCGGCGGGCGAGGAGATCGCCTTGCCCGAGTTCGAGTCGGTGGTCCGCAGAATCAAAGATCACGAGGCAGGCAACAGCCGCCCGAAGGACCCATACCCATTGCTGTACTGCCGCGTGTTCGGCATCGACGAGGCCGTCCTCTTCGACCATGACGGCGAACTGGTGGGGACGCTGCCGACGAGCGGTGACCTGATCGAGCACACAGCCTGGATCGAGCAGACCAACGTCGGCAACAGCACCATCGCGATGATTGACGAGACCCGTTACCACCTGACGCAGCGCCACACCCAGACTGCACCCGCGCCGCTACTCGCCGATGTACTGCGCCTGCACCGGCGAGTGCTGGGGCTCCTGCGGGGTGGCAAGCAGCGGCTCCACCAGACGCGTGAGCTGTTCCGGATCGACGCCGAACTCCTCGCCCACGCCTGCATCCTGCTGGGCGACCTGTACGACGACGAATCAGCCATCGTCCACGGTAGAGCCGCCCTCCTGTCCGCCCAAGAGGCCGGCGCGAGCGAGGCGGCGGCATTGAGCGCCCAGGCTAAGACCGAGCGGTGGCGATGCCGGTACGCCGTCTCTGCCGACGCGGCCAGGCGCGGCTACGAATGCAGCCCACCCACGCCCCTGCGGGTACTCCTCGCCAGCCAGGAAGCGAACGCCGCAAGCCTGCTCGGCGACTTCGACCGAGCCCGAGAAGCCCTTCACCGAGCGGACGAGGCGGCCGGTTCCGTGGGCGGCGACTCCGGCGTGACGCCCTGGTCGTGCCCACCACCCAGGCGGGCACTGTACGCCCTGTCGGTGGCGCTCCAGGCCAGCGACCATGCCGCGGCACTGCAGGCGGCAGCGGCGGCCGACGACGCATGGGCCAACGGCGCTCCCTGGGTGGCCGGCACCTGGGCACAGGTCCGCTTCGGCGCCGGAATCGCGTACGTGATGATGGAGGACCTGGACGCCGCCGCCGAACAGGTGACGCCGGCCCTGTCCCTGCCGCCCGAACACCGACTGTCCACGATTACCAACTACCTGGTGAGGATGGATGCTCGATTGGCCGCTCCTCGGTTCCGCGGCTCGGATATGGTGACCACGCTGCGCGAGCAGATCAAGACGTTCAACTCCGCTCGGGCTCTGCCCGCCCCTGTCGAGGAGGATGCGTGAGCCCGTTGCCAACGCGGATGGTGAACCGCTGGGAGAAGCGACGAGCGCTCATGCTGCCGCCAGGCCAGGGCCAGCTCTACTGGCATGTCCTCCTGGGAGAGGACCCCGAAGCGCAGGCCATCGTCCAAGAGGCTCACGACCGCCTGGCCGGCCTGCCCGGCCTCGACCTGGTGCCGCAGAAGTTCATCCACCTCACCACGTTGGTCGCCGGCTACTCACACGAGATCACCGATCATCAGGTGAACGTGATGGCTGAGGAGGCCACGACTCAACTCTCCCGGATCGCGCCCATCACTGTCTCGCTGGGGCGTGTGCTCTACCACCCAGAGGCGGTGGTCCTAGAGGCGCGGCCGGCGGACCGTCTTAGGCCCCTGTTGGAAGCAGCCAAGTCCGCCACACGGGCGGCCACCGGCCGCGATGGCGCTCTTGCTCATGCAGCATGGGTACCGCACGTCACTGTTGCCTACAGCAGCGCTGATGGCCCAGCGGCTCCCATCATCGAAGCGCTCGGTAAACAGCTTCCCGAGCGCAACGTCACCGTCCGGAGCATCCACATCGTCAATCAGGACGGCCCGGAGACGGTGTGGGACTGGCGTCCATTGGCCGAAATCCGGCTGGGTCAGGCTTAGCGCCCATTCTCGTGAACCGTTCCACGACAAGGTGATGCCTGCCTGGTCGTTCTGCGAAATTCCGAGGAATTATGCGGATCGAGATCTCCGTTGGAGTTGCGATCTGATGTGCGGCTGACTTGCGGTCCTCATGAATGTGCTGGTTTTGCGGATGCGAGACATGACCTGAGAGCATCTCCAAGTTTGGGAACTGTATGAGGGTGCAGTCGACGTCGTGCACCCTCTGCGGGTTACCCGCCTCTGCCAATCACACTCATGGGCGTGGGGACCGGGCTGGGACCTTCGTCATCGACACCATCAACACCGAATCACCCCCACGGGCGTGGGGACCGGGGCGACACCACCGTGCCGGTGACGCCGACAACCGGATCACCCCCACGGGCGTGGGGACCGGCAAACCCCAGCGATGACGCCGACCAGTGCGTCCGGATCACCCCCACGGGCGTGGGGACCGGGAGGCGCATACCACGTCGACCTCGGGCCACACCGGATCACCCCCACGGGCGTGGGGACCGGCCGGTCGGGCCTTCTTCATGCCCAGTTGCCGAAGGATCACCCCCACGGGCGTGGGGACCGGGGTCATCGCCTCCGGTGTAGCCGCACCGGAGGCGGATCACCCCCACGGGCGTGGGGACCGGGCTAGCAACATACCGCCTAGCCATCCAGAAGACGGATCACCCCCCACGGGCGTGGGGACCGGGTTCACCACGGGAGCCTCGCCGGGCTCGTTGGCGGATCACCCCCACGGGCGTGGGGGACCGGTGGACGTCTCCGTGCTGCGTCATGTCCGTCTCTGGATCACCCCCACGGGCGTGGGGACCGGACCGATGGCGACCGGGTGATCCTCATGAACGTCGGATCACCCCCACGGGCGTGGGGACCGGCGAAGGCCCACCTTCGCGAGCTGCCGTATCGTCGGATCACCCCCACGGGCGTGGGGACCGGGGAGTCAGTATCTGCTACGTGCGCGCTGATCGCGGATCACCCCCACGGGCGTGGGGACCGGGTTCGCTTACGAGGCGAGGCCGGCTCGGCGACCGGATCACCCCCACGGGCGTGGGGACCGGGAGATCTGTTCAGTTCCCATGCCCGAACGAACCGGATCACCCCCACGGGCGTGGGGACCGGGAGATCGAGTTGAGCGACGACATGGCCGCCCACTGGATCACCTCCACGGGTGTGGGGACCGGCCAGCCGCACGGAGGTCAGCTATGTCTGACGTCGGATCACCTCCACGGGCGTGGGGACCGGCAGCCGTGTGTCGACGACGCGTGAATACTGACCCCCAGGCGACGCTCGGGTTCTAATGCTTGTCGCAACACACCTGATCATGGAAGGCGTGTTGATGGCGAGGCGAGGCCCCAAGCGCAGGCTGGACGTGGAGTCGGAGTACTGGCGGCTGGTGCTGTCCGGCGTGGGAACGGTGGAGGCTTGTCACGCCCTGGGGATCGGACGCAAGACCGGCTACCGGTGGCGGGCGGAGAACGGCGGGCTACCGCCGGCGCGGCTGGCTGAGAGCGCCCGGTCGAGCCGTTTCTTATCGCTGCTGGAGCGGCAGCGGATCGCGGCCTTGCGGGCGCAGGGCCTGGGAGTGCGCGCGATTGCCGACCGCATGGGACGCTCCCCGTCGACCATCAGTCGCGAGCTGCGACGCAATACACTCCCGCACGATCGGGGCGTCTACGACGGTGATCTCGCCCATGCGCGAGCGCGGCAACGGGCCCGGCGGCCGCGTCAGGGACGACTGCTGGAAGACGCACAGCTCCGCGCAGAGGTGCAGGCCAAGCTGGAGCTGGACTGGAGCCCCGAGCAGATCGCCGCGTACTTGCGCAGCAGGTGGCCGGGCCGGCCGAGCTGGCACGTCTGCCACGAGACGATCTATCAGGCGCTCTACCACGGCGGCAAGGGTGGCCTGAGCCGCAGCCTCACCCGTCGGTTGCGCACCGGTCGACCGCTGCGCAAGCGCCGCCGCCGACCCGACCAGCGTCAGCCGCGGTTCATCGCGCCCGCACTGCTCATCGACCACCGGCCCGCCGTCGTCGAGCTCCGCCATCGAGTCGGGGACTGGGAGGGAGACCTGATCACCGGTCGGCTCAACCAGTCCGCGATCGCCACTCTCGTCGACCGCAAAAGCCGCTACCTGCGCTTGGTCCCGCTGCCGGCTCGTCACGACGCGCAGGCCGTTCGCGATGGCCTGCTCGCTGTCCTCGATGGCCTACCCCTGGCCGTGCGGTTGACGCTGACCTGGGATCAGGGTGCGGAGATGGCTTGTCACGACCAGATCGCCCCCTTCCTGAGTGAAGGCGTCTACTTCGCCCATGCAGGCAGCCCATGGCAGCGCGGCACCAACGAGAACACCAACGGGCTGCTCCGCCAGTATTTCCCCAAGCGCACCGACCTGTCCGTTCACACCGAAGCAGACCTCCGTGCCATCGAGGAACGCCTGAACAACCGTCCCCGGAAGACGCTCGGCTGGCGGACTCCGGCCGACATCTTCCATGAAGGTCTGGCACTATGACTGTTCCGTCACCGTTGCGATGATCGCTCGAATCCGCCTTAGAACCCGAGCGTCGTCAGGGGGTCAGAATTCGGCCGTCGTTGACAGCCGTGGTCGCCCTTACGCAGTGTGGGGAGCGGATCACCCCCACGGGCGTGAGGACCGGGCGATCCGCAACGGCGACATCACCGCACAGTCCGGATCACCCCCACGGGCGTGGGGACCGGCCCTGCGTGTACCCGTACTTGCCACGTGCCGCCGGATCACCCCCACGGGCGTGGGGACCGGGGCGTTCCTCAGCCCGTTTAGCCGGGGCAGCAACGGATCACCCCCACGGGCGTGGGGACCGGGGGCCGGGCTGGGCACCGAGGCATACGAGCGCCGGATTACCCCCACGGGCGTGGGGACCGGCGCTCCGCGATCACGAACAGCACGACGCGCTCCGGATCACCCCCACGGGCGTGGGGACCGGGACTCGGGCAGTCGCATGGTGACGAACACCCGCGGATCACCCCCACGGGCGTGGGGACCGGGCCGTGAAGAAGATGCTCGCCGGAGACTACGACGGATCACCCCCACGGGCGTGGGGACCGGGCGGCCGGGACCTGGCCGACCTGCCGAGGTCGAGGATCACCCCCACGGGCGTGGGGACCGGTTGCAGTCCGTGCCCGGGCTTTGGATCACCCCCACGGGCGTGGGACCGGGAGTCCGACACCGCCACCATCATGGTGAACGCCGGATCACCCCCACGGGCGTGGGGACCGGACCGGATCGACATCAGCCAGCGTGAAAGGCGTCGGATCACCCCCACGGGCGTGGGGACCGGGCATGCTCCTGCGCGCACAAGCTCTTGTCTGCCGGATCACCCCCACGGGCGTGGGGACCGGGTGATTTTCACCCAGATGTCGTAGGTGAGCCCCGGATCACCTCCACGGGCGTGGGGACCGGGCCAGGGAGGGCCGGGTCAGCGGGAGCATGCGCGGATCACCCCCACGGGCGTGGGGACCGGATCCAGTCCCGGGCACCGGGCGGTGGCGGCACCGGATCACCCCCACGGGCGTGGGGACCGGGGCGTGCGTCCACTAGATCGCTCTGGTCTCGGCGGATCACCCCCACGGGCGTGGGGACCGGGGGCTGGCCGACAAGAAGATCACCGCCCACAACGGATCACCCCCACGGGCGTGGGGACCGGTCCGGTCAATCCCGGTGATCACCGCTCAGCAGCGGATCACCCCCACGGGCGTGGGGACCGGACGATGCGGCCCTCCGACGGCGGAAGGAACAGCGGATCACCCCCACGGGCGTGGGGACCGGCAGGGGCTGTAGCGGCCCTCTCGCCAGGTGTTCGGATCACCCCCACGGGCGTGGGGACCGGTCTAATCGGAGTGTCCATGCGTTGATGCTTACCGGATCACCCCCACGGGCGTGGGGACCGGTATCCGCTCTTGAGGTGCAGGAGACGCCCCACCGGATCACCCCCACGGGCGTGGGGACCGGACTGCTGAGCTGGGAGTATATGGGCGACCTGGGGAAACGTGGATGTCGGTGATTGTCGCGCTCGGAGAGATGCCACTGCGTTGGCTATGTGGTTGGCGGAGGCAGGAAGCGGATGAGTTGCAGGCCGTCGAAGTCGGCGACGTGGCGGCGGCGTTCGCCGGCAGTGCGGATGACGAAGCCCTGTTCGTTGTCCGCGGGATGGACGCAGACGGCAGCGCCGTCGGCGATGCAGTCGGTGACGGCGGACCAGAGTTCATCACGGACGCGAGCGGAGACGGTGCCCACGTACAGTCCTGGGGCAGGTTCGATGAGCCAGCGGGATAGGGCACCGCGGACGTGGTCGGGCACAGCAGTCGTCGATATGACGATCATTGACGCCATCGGTTCACCTGATCGAGGTATGGCAGGGTTCGAGGTAACCGACTACCAAGGGATGTCGGTGTCGGCGCTGGGCAGCTCGTCGCCGTAGTTGACTCCGGCAGGCAGGGAGCCGAGCTCGGGATCCCACAGGTGCACGATGTCGGCCGTACGTGGTGAGGCAGGTTGCTGCGCCTGGCCGGGAGCGATCATCTTCTGGATGTCGGTGATGATCGCAGGCATGAGCTTGAGCAGGCGGAACTCTTCCCGTAGCCGAGTGCGAGCCTCTCGCTCGGGGTTGTGCGACGCCGCCAGAGAGAACGCGAGGGGGATGGTGACGGTGGCCTTGTACAGGTCGGCGATGTCGTACACGAAGGCCATCTGAGTACCGGAGTGTATGAAGCCGAGGGCGGGTGAGCAGCCGAGGGCAAGAGTGGCGGCGTGAACGACGCCGTAGAGGGCTGTGTTCGCCGCCGAGAGGGCGAGGTTCACGGGATCCTGGGTGTCCCACGCGGCGGGGTCGTAGTTGCGCCGGAAGCGGGTGATGCCGTGCTTGGTGGCCAGCAGGCGGTAGAGGGCCTTGACACGCTGGCCTTCGAGCCCGCGTAGCTGCGCCAAGCCGGCTCCGGTGGGAGCTGTACCGAAGCGGTGCTCGTACATGCGGATGGCCACCTGAAGGCGTTGGTCCTCGTCGGCCCAAGCGCGGGCTTGTCGTTCCAGCCAGTCGGTGGTGAGTTGAGCAGGCAGGATGCCAGCGTAGGAGCGAACGCCCCCAGCGCCGACGCAGACCAGAGTGGTGCCGTGGCGCGCGAACGTGGTCAGCGCGGGTTGGGTGATGGAGGTACCCGGGCCGAGCAGAGCACAGGCCAGGGAGGCTGTGGGCAGGTACACGCGTTCGATGCCCCGAGGAGACTCGACCTGGGCGCAGACGCCGGTGTCGTCTTGGACGATGCGAACGCTCTCCAGATAGAGGAACGACAGCGAGTCGGCGATGCGAGGCAGCATGGCCAAGGTCGGCTGGCCGAGTCGTCTCTTGGCGTCGGGGAAGTTGCTCACCGCAGATCAGCCGGAGCAAGACTGAGCAAGCCGCAGCCGTGGGCCTTCCCGCGGCCGACTCCGGAGAGAACGGCCTGCCGTGCCAAGTCGGCGTCTTTGATCACAGCGATGCCCTCGAAGCGAGTGGCGGCGTGCTGCACCCTGCCGGGACCCTTGCCGCGAATGTCGGGCAGCGAGGTGGAGATCAGGGTGCGCAGAATGAGGCCGCTGGCATGGGCGCGGTTGTGCCACCACTGGTCGGCCTCGTCGCCGCGCAGGGCGACCAGCTTGCCCGAGCGCTCGGAGGTGCGGCCGAGGCGCTTGGTGGGGTTACCGACGATCCGATAGTGCACGGCCATGTCTGCCCGCAACAGGTTCAGCAGCGGGGTCAGGTCGCGGACGGCCAGCGAGCCGTACTGGTCCGGCAGCAAGGAGCTGTCGATGGGCAGCTGAGTCTGGATGAGCAGGTGGGGCCCGGCCTGGTCGGTCTCGTCGTAGCGGTAGAGCACTCCGGCCGTTGCTCGGGCCCGCTCGCCCAGGTCGTTGGGGACCAGGGACATGACGCGTTTGTGCAGCGCGTCGGCATCGCCGAGGTCGCGGCGAGCGGCGCGGCTGCCGGCGTTGAGGATGATGCGAGTCAGCCATGCGCTCACGGTGCTGCTCCTGCGTAGGTGAACAGGGCTTCTTGATAGGACCGTCCCCGTCCCACCCAGAGGTGCTTGGGAACGGCGATGGGGGTGATGCTGACGGTCCGCGGCCGGTAGCGGCGTTCCAGGCTGGCGAAGCTGACCGGGTCGTCGAGCAGTTCGGCAACTGAGGCGGCGTCGTGATGATTGCCGTCTTGCACGAAGTCCAGCAGGCCGTCGTCTGCGAAGTGACGGGGCACGGGGACACGTTCGGTGAGTTCCGCGACGGGATCTTCCGTCAGACGAAGCAGAAGGGGCGGGTCAGGCGGGCAGGAGCGACGCCCGAGATACGGCTGCCAGCGGGGACGGCGCAGCCGTTCTGCCAGGTCAGCGATCAGGGAGGGCGGTCCGGAGACGCCGACGACGAAGACAGCGTCGGCCAGGTAGTGGCGGCGGGTGACGATGGTGGCGGTCTCCACGCTGCGCCGGCCACCTTCGGCGGTGGGCACGGTGTGCTGACGGGCCCGGCCGCCGCCGACGGTGTGGAAGTCGACGGTGGGAATGCCAGGCCGGTCAATGCGGATGGTGAAGGCGAGGGGGGCGAAGCGCGACAGGTCCTCGCCTCGGCGCAGGCCGTAGGCGCCGGCGAACAGGCCGATGAGCGCCGAGCGGGTGGGGAAGCGCTGGGTGTCACGCTCGGCGAAGGCACTGTGCTCGCCCCAGGACTGCAACGGCCCGGCCAGGCGCAGCACCAGGCCGCTCACGCGCCGGGCTCCACGCCGTAGGCGGCGGTCACCGAGTTGGCGATCAGGTTCGCGTAGGAGGAGTCCTTCTCGCCGAGGCCAGGCAGCGTCTTGGGGTCGATCGTCGCGTGAGCGTGCCGGAGGATGCCGTCTTCGCCCCACAGGGTGTGCAGTCGTTGGGCGTACGAGGCCAGCGCGTCACGGGACCGGGCGGCGTATCCGCCTTCGTCGGTGAGCCGGATCGGGGTCTCGAACGCGGGGGCCAGCGAGATCGGCCGGTCGGCACGAACCGAGATGTAGGCCAGGTCGGGAATCGTGTTGGCGGCGGTGGAGTGCTGCTTGCCGGTGGGCAGTGCGGCGATGAATGCGGTCAAGAAGGCGGCGGTGAGCTCGGCTGCCGCCGACTGGTCGTCGAGGTTCTCACGCAGGCCGGTCAGGTCGAGGCTGGCGTAACGGTAGAAGACGCCGGAGGAGAACTCTGCGGAGTTCATGTGGCCGCTGCCACGCATCTCATTGGTGTTGAGGTCGTCGACGGCGGTGAAGAAGTCGACCTCGGTGCTGGTCTCGTGAGTGGTGAAGGCGTGTGCGACCTGCACCGAGCCGTCCACCTCCGCGCCTGGCAGCTCGGCGAGCATCCTGCCGAACAAGTTGATCACTCCGTTACGACGGGAGAGCAGTTCGGCGATGCGGCCGGCGGGTAGTACGGGCGCGGGCTTTTTCTGCCCGAGCTGGGCCTCGATCTGGTCACGGTGCTCGGCGGCAAGGTCGGCCAGCTCGTCCAAAGCGGACATGGGAAGGTACAGCAGTACTGACGTGACGCCGTCGCTCTCCACCTTCAGGCCCTTGCCCGCAGACAGGACCACCTGCTGACCGGCGGCTTTGGCAAGCTCGGACGGCCACTCGTGCTTGTCGGTAAGGCGCTGGGCGACCTGTTCGGGGATGCGGCGGGTGCGGGCGGCCGGATCCCCCAGCGACTTTTCGACCGCCAGACGCACCGCCCGCTTCCAGCTCTGACTGCTGACGCGGGTGCGGCTGACTCCGCCATACACCACGCTCTTGGGGGATCCCAGGTCGTCGCGGTTGATGTTGCTGTAGGGCAGGGTCTGCAGCAGGTGGATGTCGATGAATCGCGGGATCGTCACTGGTCCTCGCCCTCGTGCTTGTCGGGATGGGTGTTCTTGGCGCGCGCGGCGCGGACCGCGTTCAACGTGCGGTAGTACTCCTGCAGCCATTTCTTGGTCACCAGGTCCCGCTCGCGCCCCCAGCGGGACAGATCGACGGTGAGGCGTACCCAGTTCACGGGCAGCAGTTCGGCGCGCAACGTCGCGATCAGGCGGGGCAGGTGTCGATGGATGCCGGCCACGTTCTGCCGACACATGAGGTGCAGCCGCGCCTCGATGGTGTCTTCGCGGAGTTTGCCCTGCGCCACCGCACGTCCCAACGTGGCTCCAAGGCTCTCCTGCGGCTTGGCTGACTCCGCGGGATCTGCGTCCGTGACGGTCTGCGCCGGCTCCTGGAGATCCTCAGCGGTACGGCCGGTGGTCTCGTCCCGTGCCTCGCGTGCCTGGGCGGCGATCATCGCGGCCACGGAGTAGAAGGCGCGTTCGGTGGCCTCGTCACAGTGCTGCGGTAGGGCGGGCGCGACGACGAGGTGCGCAGCCCGCGAGGCCGGGTCGGACGGGGAGCGGCCGAGGGATCTGCGCAGGGCGACGCGGTGGCGCTTGTCGGGGTGGGTGAGCGTCCTGACCGCTGCTCCCACCAACACGCTTGCCTGCTGTCGCAGGGCCTCGTGGTCAGGCATGCGTTCTCCTTGCCTGGGACGGCTTCTGAGCACCGAAGATGTAGCCGCGGGCTTGCTCGATGGCGCGCCTGGCACGTGGTGCGCTTCCGGCCTTGTCGGTGACCTCGTCGTAGATGCTCAGGGCGAGCTTGACGAAGTCGGCGGACGGCTCTTCGAACTGCTGGCCGAACAGCTTCTTCCAGAAGACGCGTTCGGCGCGGGGCCAGTAGCGGGCATCGCCCTGGTCTCGCCAGGGGCCCGCGGGAATGTCACTGCGTACCGGCGGGCCCTTGCCGTTGGACGGGTCGTTGATCGATACCCACGCGGTGCGCAAGGCCGAGCGGAGGTGTCGTGCCACGCGCTCGGCGGCGAGCCTGACGTGGCTCACTCCGGCGGCGCTCTCCATGTCTTGGAGCAGGGACAGTACCGCCGGCGTGGTCGCGGTGAACCACTGCCGGTCACGCGTCTGACCGTCCTGGTCGAAGCCGAAGGCCCGCACACGTAGCGCGTCCAGCAGTTCGAACGGCAGGCCGGCCGCCTTGTCCAGCACGTCCGGCCGCCGGGCATGCTCGTCGCCGACATCGTGCAGAAGCAGGGCGTCCACGTCGCGCCACAATGCTCGCCCGCTGCTTGCTCCACGGGCATAGCGGTCGCCTGTCTTGCTCACCTGATAGATCAGATATGGATCGTTGACCGGAGCAGTGGGCTGCCGCCACGCCCAGGTGATCCAGGCGTCGGAGACCAGGCCGTCGTGCTGGGCCAGCAGAATCGCGTGACGGAACCGACCGGTCAGCACCCCGGCGACCCCGGTCGGTGTCGGCGGCAACCCCAGTGGATCGGGCAGGCCCTCGCGTTCCCAGGGAGCCAGGTCTTCGGCAACGGGCTGGCTGCCTGGATAGGGGATGCTCACGATCAGGGATTCGAACACGCTTCGGCCCAGGGGATGGAACGAGATCGTCCCTCGCAAGGGCCCTGCCGTGCTGTTGGCTTCACTGCGGCCCGCGACCTTGCGACTCGTACATCTCCCGGACGGTCCGTAGTACAGCTGCGCGAGCAGGTACCAGACCGCCTCCTGAGCCGGGATCGGACGAGCGTCCATGTCCGTGTGGTGGTCGAACCACACCTGGTTGTTGCCCGCCGGCCGGGACAGGATCAGCTTGTTGACGCCCGAGGTCTTGCCGCACTCCTCGGCCAGCCGAGGATCCTGGAGGAACGGGCGGGTGGGGTGGAACAGGCCGAAGCGGTCTTGGTGACGCTGGAAGTAGGCCCGCACTGCGTCTTCCTGGAAGCGACTGTCTGCCAGGACGCGCGCCCGCCGGCTCTCCCAGGTGGCGAAATCAGCAGGTTGATCAAGGGCGGTGAGCCGGGCGGCGATCACTGCCAGTACTCGCCACAGGCCGGCTCCTGCCGGAGCGAGAGGCACGATGACGTCTTCCAGGGCGTGAGCGTGCAGGAACAGGTCGCGCAGCCCTACCAGTCGTCCGCCTGGAACTGGAGCCCATTCTTGGCTCAGCAGGTCGAAGCTGTCACTCATGGCATCCCTTGCTCACGACTGGTTGCTGATGTGAAGACCGAGATCTGCGTCGAGATGAAACTCCCGGCCGCCGACGCGACCGACGGCTCGACCGTCCGGCCCGACCTGGAGGGGAATGATGATCAGGTCGCGCAGCCAGGCGTTTTCCGCCCAGCTCGCCGGAGGCTGATGGGAGTCGTCCCGGCCTGCCAGTAGCGTGCTCCGCAGCGGGATGGTCTCGGCCAGCACCGCTTTGATGACGCGGCGGGGCAGCTTGGCGGCATCCGGCAGGGGAACGGACAGCCCGGCGTCCAGGAACAGTTGTCCGCCAGGCCCTTGGTAGGCGCCCAGCACACGGGCCGACTCCGCACCGAGGCGAGTGGCGATCATGTCTTCGCTCACCTCTGACGACGTGAGCTGGTGCAACCCCGACACCTCGTCAGGTGCCGGGATCGCCACCAAGTCCGCCATGCTGGCCTCGGCGATCTCCTTGCCCACCCACTCCAGGTCCTCGTCGCTCATCCGTTCGTCGGCGAACGTGTCGTCGTAGACGGTTACCATCAAGCCCTGCACATCCGAAGGGATGGCGATCACGCCGTCCTGCAACTGCTCATCGGTACGGCGCAGCAGCGATGGGGAGTAGACGAAGGGCCATGCGCGAGGCAGGTGCAAGGCACCAGAAGCGTCGGTGGGACGCAGTACATCGAGACGTGGCACATCCGCCCAGGACGGACGCCTTCTGCCGGGGTGGCGCTGGCACCGTCCGGCCCGCTGCAGGAGCAAGGCGACAGTGGTCAGATCGCTGACCATGAGGTCGAAATCGAGATCCAAGGACTGCTCGATCACCTGGGTCGCGACCAGAACCGCCGCCTTGGGGCGGTGATCGCACTCGGCGAGATCTGGGCATCGCGTGCATTTGCCGAACTTCTGAATGATCTGCCCAGTGAGCTCCTCGCGGCGCCGAGCCGGGAAACGGGCATGCAGCAAGGCCAGCTCCGGTGCCTGCGGAAGCTCGGCGAACCAATCGCGAAGTGACACATAGGTCTGCTGCGCTTCCGCCACCGTGTTGCACACGATGCCGACGCAGCCCCCCTCGCTCAGGACAGGCCCCAGCGCGGTACGCAGCGCATGGGAACGATCCACCCCGGCCCCTGCCACCGGAACGTGCCTCATCCGGACATGCAGATCGCGAGGCTTGCTGTGCACCTCGAAGGAGGCGAGCTTGCCGGTGGCGGCGTCGGCGTAAGACCAGCCCGGATACTGGATCGTCGGCAAGGACGTCTCCAGATGCCCGGCGCCACGCAGATAGGCCGCCACCAGGCGGCCGGCGATGCGGGTGGGCAGGGTGGCCGACATCAGCACCACTGGCACCCCGAGCCTTCCCAGCCAGGTCAGTGCTCTGGCCAGCAAGCCCTGCATGTAGGCGTCATATGCATGTACCTCGTCGACGATCAGAACCTTGCCGGCGAGCCCCAGGAGTCGCAACGGCAGATGCTTGACGGGCAGCGCGGCCATCAACGCCTGGTCGATCGTGCCGACCGCCATCGATGCCAGCAGGCCACGCTTTCTGCCATGGAGCCATTCGGGAGCCGTCACATCGGCGTCATGGCTGATCACCGTGGTGTCCTGACCCATGCCGGTGTAGGCGTCGTTCAGCCAGGACATGCTGTGCAGCAGAGTCAGTGCGGCATCGTTCTCGGCCTGGTGTCGGCCATAGGCCGCGGCCCTGCTGTACATCTGATCGGTTGTCGCCATCGTGGGCAGCCCGAACAGGAAGCCCTGGGCTCCGCAGGCTTGCCCGAGCAGTCGAGCTGCATGGAAGGCGACCTCGGTCTTGCCCACACCCATGGGAGCCGTCACCAACAGCAGTCCGGGACCGTTCCCGAGCAATCCGGGCAGGTACTCCGCGACCGAACGCTGCAGATCATTGGGTGCTGGGATATACGGAAACTCGTCGGCGAAGCTCGTCGGGCGCAGCCGTACTGGGACCAGGCCCGCTTCTTTCAGCAGGGCCGGTGCCAGCCGAAGAGACTCCTGATAGTGCGGGCTCAGATCATTGTCGCCCGTCGGGAGGCTGGCCAACCGCTGGGCAAGGTGATCGTCCTGGCTCACGAGCCAGTCGGCCAGGATCGTGATTCCGCAGGCCAGCGTGGCTACCTCTACGCACACTGTGGTCGGAGCGGGAGGCGGAGTCAGGGCGTCAGCGACTGCAGAGAGCAGGATGTAGCGCTGTTCCTCCCACTTGCCGTCCCCCAGCTCTCGCATGAGAGAGGTCGGAGGGTAGCGACATTCTCTGTGATCCCTACGGAGAAAACGGCCATGGTGGCCGCCCAGCAATTGCGCTACGACAAAGGCGGGGCTTGTTGTGGATGCGGTGCTGTAGCCCATGGTGGATAAGGCATGGCCTAGCCACACATGCGCAGCATGTTCATGGCGGCGTTTTTCGCCATGCAGATCGGGGTAATCGTGCAGGCTTTCATATGCGCCGGAATCCATTGCCTGAAAGCAGGGCATGCATTTTCCGATGTCGTGCAAGCCTGACCAAAAAGAGATCAGGTGGCCGGCTTGGCTCTCCGGCATGCCTAGGAGGTCGGCAATCCTGCCTCGGAGTGCTGGTGAGAGGTAGTGCTGCCAGAGCGTGGTGGCCATCGCTGCCGTATCGAGCAGGTGGCAAATCAGCGGGTACGGACGAGCCAAGCCGTGTGACTTGCCCCAAAGCAGCAAATCAACCGAGTCTCGGTTCATCCGATTCATGAACGACAGTCACCGTCTTTCGGTTTTGTCCGTATCTTGAGACCTGCTTGTGGATGGGAGCATATGTGATCAGAGGGTGAGCAAGGCAACACTTCGATGCAACTTCTTTCGGAAGAACATTCTGGAGCTCTGTGTAGTGCGCCTCCTGGCTCGGCATGACGGACGACAAAAACTCCGACAATAACCGACGCTTGCATCGCCGCAGGTCGTCGCTATTCTCGCTGCTCAGGAAGCCCGATCCCCACGCCCGTGGGGGTGACCCGTCGAACGTCTTGCCCGGCGTCTTGTGGTTCTGCCGATCCCCACGCCCGTGGGGGTGACCCGTCGTCCACGACCTGCTTGACCAGCCGGGCGGGCCGATCCCCACGCCCGTGGGGGTGACCCGGCGGACCAAGATCCGGCCACCTGGCAGCCGCCCCGATCCCCACGCCCGTGGGGGTGACCCAGCCCGCCGACGTGTTGGCCATCATGCTGTACGGCCGATCCCCACGCCCGTGGGGGTGACCCGCACAAGGAGGCGCATTGAAAACGGTCAAGGCCCCGATCCCCACGCCCGTGGGGGTGACCCGCCGGGCGGACACCTGCTCGCTTTCGGAGCGCCCCGATCCCCACGCCCGTGGGGGTGACCCGACCCGGGAGTGGGAGCCCGCACCAAGCTCGTGCCGATCCCCACGCCCGTGGGGGTGACCCGCCTCGGCACGCTGACCGGAGCGGGCCGCTACGCCGATCCCCACGCCCGTGGGGGTGACCCGAGGCGGACGGGGTGATCTCGTTCCAGCAGCTTCCGATCCCCACGCCCGTGGGGGTGACCCACCACTATCAACACGCCGACCAGGGATTTTGCCCCGATCCCCACGCCCGTGGGGGTGACCCGGAAGGGGAGCAGGGTACGCAGGCGCAGCTCAACCGATCCCCACGCCCGTGGGGGTGACCCGAACATCGAGTTGAGGTAGAGGATGCGGTACTTCCGATCCCCACGCCCGTGGGGGTGACCCGCTGAACGTGTGCGTCGAGCTCACCGACTGCGCCCGATCCCCACGCCCGTGGGGGTGACCCGGCCAGTCAGTGACGCAGTGAGAGCCGTCTGGTCCGATCCCCACGCCCGTGGGGGTGACCCGCCGCGGCGGCCCCGGCGTTCCCTCACCGTCTCCCGATCCCCACGCCCGTGGGGGTGACCCGGCGATGCCGGTCGCCGTACCCAGGGTGATCGCCCGATCCCCACGCCCGTGGGGGTGACCCGCCCACGCACGGCGGCCCGCCGGGGGAGAAGCACCGATCCCCACGCCCGTGGGGGTGACCCGGCTCGGACGATCTCGGAGTGGGAGACCTTGGGCCGATCCCCACACCCGTGGGGGTGACCCGTCCACCAGGAAGTAGCCCGTCCCGGGGGGCCCCGATCCCCACACCCGTGGGGGTGACCCGCCCACTCGGCGACTGGGATGGGCGTGACGTTACCGATCCCCACACCCGTGGGGGTGACCCGGCGGAGGTGTAGCCGATGGAGTTGACGGTGACCCGATCCCCACACCCGTGGGGGTGACCCGGTGGCCGCGCCCGAACAGGTCGCGCTCGGCCTCCGATCCCCACACCCGTGGGGGTGACCCGGACTTGTACGCCTGCGCCCAGTCCACCGCGGCCCGATCCCCACACCCGTGGGGGTGACCCGCACCCCTCGTGCTGGAGTGGCCCGAGGAACTGCCGATCCCCACACCCGTGGGGGTGACCCGATCGGCTACTGGACGCCCGCGTTGGCGTGGTTCCGATCCCCACACCCGTGGGGGTGACCCGCTTCGGGAGCTTGACGGCAGGACCGTCACCACCCGATCCCCCCACCCGTGGGGGTGACCCGCTAAAGGGGGCGACCCTGCGAACCTGGCAGGCCCGATCCCCCCACCCGTGGGGGTGACCCGGTACGCACCCCGCCGCTGGATCGCGGTCGGGTTCCGATCCTCACACCCGTGGGGGTGACCCGTTCGCCACGGGCGGCCGGGTCAACCAGGGGAGCCGATCCCCACACCCGTGGGGGTGACCCGACCTGTACGGCTACCGTAGGCCGGTTGCTCATCCGATCCCCCCACCCGTGGGGGTGACCCGCTAAAGGGGGCGACCCTGCGAACGTGGCAGGCCCGATCCCCACACCCGTGGGGGTGACCCGCCTCCCCACACCGGAGAGGCACGATCGCTCGGAGGACCGATCCCCACGCCCTGGGGGTGACCCGGCAAGAACCGGGCCGTCGCGGGCCCTGGGAATGCCGATCCCCACGCCCGTGGGGGTGACCCGGCCGACCTGTACACGCGCGGCTAAGTCCGCCTCCGATCCCCACACCCGTGGGGGTGACCCGTCGAGGCGCACGGTGGCGTCCGGGGCGTACTCCCGATCCCCACGCCCGTGGGGGTGATCCGGTGACGACCAGCTTCAGGACCGTGAACTTCACCCGATCCCCACACCCATGGGGGTGACCCGGGCATCGAGGCCGACCCGCACAACGAGTTCGACCGATCCCCATACCCGTGGGGGGACCCGAACGTCTACGCCTACGGCAACCCTCGCGTGGCCCGATCCCCACACCTGTGGGGGTGACCCGTTGTATCAGCGTGCGCCCCTTTGTGACCCTGGCCGATGCCCGATTTCCACGCCCGTGGGTGACCCGGTCGTCCGAGCCGCCCGTACGGTCCTGTTCCGCCGAGCCCCACCCCCTTGGGGTGACCCGTGCATGGCGTGCTGGGTATGCCGGCACCGGCGCCGCTCCCCCACACCTGTCGGGGAGACTTTCCAAGCCTGGGGGTGACCCGTCCGCACGACGCGCATGCCCGATCAGCTGGTCCCGATCCTCACGCCCGTGGGGCTGATCGCGGCTAGGCCAGTTGCGGGGCCGTCTCTGGGCCGTCTCTGGGCCGTGCGAGGTGGGTCGACGATGACAGACGTTGATCGATGATGACGGTGTTTGCCCAGGTCAGAGCCATGGTCGGTCATGATTCCGCAGGTCGGTGAAAGGGGCTTACAGTCCCTCAAGAAGAAGATGTCTGCTTGAGAAAAAGCGGCCTCTACCTGCGGCTTCGTCGTACGGTAGGGGCCGTTTCGCATGTCTGGCAGTCTGAGCTTCGGGATGACACCTGCTCGTACGAGGGCCGTCCTTCAGGGAACGTTGTTGAGGTCGCCTCGCAGCAGGCCATCTCCTTGCCGTGACTGCCAGGGTCACGGCTGCTCGGCGGCGGTCTTGATCGAGCCGAGCCAGCGCGTCAGCTCGGCGTGCAGTTTCGCGCTGTTGTAGAAGAGCCCGAGCAGGGAGCCGGCCATGGACTCCTCGGTTCGCAGGAGCGTGGTTCCGTCCTGCCGGGTGGTGATGAGGTGGCGGTGCGCGGCGCGCGAGCCCATCGCGCTGCCGGTCCAGGTGATCTCGCGGAGCGGCTCGACGACGGCGAACCGGGAGCTGATGGCGGTACGGCCGTTGACCCAGGTGAACGGCGTATCCACCGTGACGCCGCCGTCGCCCGCGACGCGCACGTCGCGGATGGCTCGGTCGAATGCCGACCATGCGGTGGGGTCGGCGAGCAGGCCCCAGACCCGCTCAGCCGGTGCGTCGATCACCACCTCGTGCGCGGAGCGGATGGGCGCCTCCTCGTCGATCCGGTGCCGCTTGGCGTAGTTGTTGTGCAGCTCATCCAGCGACGGTCCGCGGTAGCGAATCTCCCGCAACATCTGGGTCCCCCATGCGTGATCACGAGTGGGCTGGGCGTTCGCCAGCCGTTTGCTCCGTCCACTCTCGTCAAGACCCTGGCCTGGATCAACGTAGACTTCACGCCCGTGCCGATAACGCACGGGTTATGACTAGGGGCGGGGCTTGTGGAACTTCGGGACATCGAGATCTTCCTGACGCTGGCCGAGGAGTTGCATTTCGGGCGGGCGGCCGAACGGCTGCACGTGTCCCAGGCCCGTATCAGCCAGGCCATCAGTCAGCAGGAACGCCGGCTGGGCGGGGAACTGTTCGACCGCTCCAACCGCCGCCAGATCCGCCTCACCCCGCTGGGCCGGCAACTCAGCGACGACCTTCGACCGATCTACACGAGCCTGAACGACAGCTTGGAACGCGCGCGAATGGCCGCCGAAGGCGTCGCCGGTGTGCTCACGCTCGGCAGCATGGGCCCGCAGGGCTGGATGATCCGCGAGATCGTCGATCGGTTCCGCAACCGATGTCCGGCCGTCCGGCTCGTGCATCGCGAACTCAACGTCGTCGACCCGCTCACATCGCTTCGAGCCGGTGAGGTCGACGTGGCCCACCTGTGGCTGCCGGTCGGCGAACCCGACATCACCACCGGTCCGGTCACCCACACCTCACCGGTCGTCGTCGTCATGGCCGCCACTCATCCGTACGCCGACCGGGAGTCGCTGAGCTTGGAGGACTACGGAGACCTGACCTTCATGGGACACCGATCACCGATCCCGGCATCCATGGAAGAGGCGTTCCAGCCCTTTCACACCCCGTCCGGGCGCCCGGTCGCCCGCGGCCCGGTCATCTCCAACTGGGAGGACGAGCTCAAGGTCATCAGCACTGGACAAGCCGTCGGTGCCGCCGCCGCCGAGGCCGCCCGTTTCTATCCTCGACCGGACCTCGCCTATGTCCCCGTGACCGATGCCCCGCCCCTTCGATGGGCTTTCGCCTGGCGCGCCACCGACACCAACCCGCTCATCCGTGCCCTCGCCGAGGCCGTCGACACCCTGCCGCGTCCAGGCTCGCGGCGCTGAAGGACCTGCCGGCGGAGAGCGCATCCACTCATCACAGCAGTCAGTCGGCGAGTCCGCAGGTCGGGGAAAGGGGCTTGCAGTCCCTCAAGAAGATGTCTGTTTGCGGGAGAACGGCCTCTATCTGCGGCTTCGTCGTACGGTAGGGGCCGTCTTGGCCGGCGGGGCGTCGTTCGCGGGGGTTGACGTCCGGGCAGGGGCGATTAGGGTCCATTTAGGAAAGTTTCCTAAAAGAAGCATCCCTCGGTCCTCAGGAGGCGTCCTCGTGCTGTCCAGGAAGTGGGCCACCGGCCTGCCCGCCGCGACCCTGCTCGCCACCGCGCTGCTCGCGGGCCTCGCCCCGGCCGCGCACGCCGTCCCCGACGGCTGCACCACCAGCGTGAACGGCTCGACGGCCGAGAGCCGCTGCACCGGTGGCACGGGGCAGCACCAGATCGCGATCACCGTCCTGCACGTCAACCCCAGCGTCGGGTACGTCTACAACGTCGGCCCATGGGTCTCTCCCGGCCAGGTCTCCGCGGCCACCATCCCGCCCGGCACGATCATCTCCATCCGCACCAACAAGCGCTGAGACGCGGGCGGCCGCCTCCGGGCGGCGGCTGACCCGCCGCCGAGGCGGGCTACCTGCTCGCCCGGCGCCAGTCGCTCGCGGCGAGGCGGTACAGGACGTGGCGGCGCAGTCGGTGCCCGGGGGGCAGGACGGGGTGGTCGAAGTCCCCGCCAGGGTCATGGACCATGCCGAGTCGTCGCATGACGGCGCTGGAACGCGTGTTGACCGTGGCCGTGAAGGAGACCACCTCCGCCAGCCCGAGGCGGTCGAAGGCGAAGCCGAGCGCGGCGGCGGCCGCCTCGCTCGCGTAGCCGTGGCCCCACGAGGCCCGGTTCAGCCGCCAGGCGATCTCCGTGGCCGGCATGAAGTCGGCCTCGAAGGTGGGCTGGTTCAGGCCGGTGAAGCCGATGAACTCGCCGGTGTCCAGCCTCTCCAGCGCCCAGCGTCCCCAGCCCTGCCGGGTGATCGCCTCGTCGCTGGCGGCGGCGAACGCGTCGCTCTGCTCGCGGCTGAGCGTGGCGGGGAAGTGTTCCATGACCTCGGGATCGGCGTTGAGCGCCGCGAAGGGCTCGCGATCGGCGGGCAGCCAGGGGCGCAGCAGGAGCCGCTCGGTGCGCAGCTCGACCGGCGGCAGAAGGGTGGAGTCGATCACCGGTGACATTTTATGCGCGGAGCGAGGTGGGGGAGCTCGTACGCTTGGTCCCGTGTTGAGTAGTAACCGGCTGCGTGTCCTGCTTGAGGTGTTCCGGACGGGCAGCATCGCCGGTGCGGCCCGGGTGTTGAAGCTGTCGCCGTCCGCCGTGTCCCACCAGCTGTCGCGGCTGGAGCAGGAGGCGGGGGTCGGGCTGGTCGAGCGCAACGCCCAGAGCCTGCGGCTGACCGAGGCCGGACGCCGCCTGGCCATCCGCGCCCAGGAGGTCGTCGACATCATCGAGGCGGCCGAGAAGGACCTGCTCGCCCAGGCCAGGGTGGACGCCGGCGAGCTGCGCATCGGCTTCTTCGCCTCCGCCGGGTACCGGTTGCTGCCGCTGGCGCTGTCGCGCTTCGCCTCCCGGTATCCCAAGGTGGCGCTCGACCTGGTGGAGGGCCAGCCGTACGAGCTGCTGCCCGATCTGGAACGCGGCGCGCTCGACGTGCTGGTGGTCTTCGAGCACGCGCTCGACCCGTGGCAGTGCCCGGAGGGGGTGGAGGTGGTCCACCTGTTCCACGAGCCGCAGCTCCTGGTGCTGCCGACCGGCCACCCCGCCGCCCAGCGCTCCGGCATCCGGCTCGCGGACCTGGCTGAGGAGCCGTGGATCACCACGTTCGGCGCCGAGCACCCGGTGTCGATCCTCGAACGGGCCAGCACGCTGGAGGGCTTCTCGCCGCGCATCCGCTGCCGCAGCGACCACTACGAGGTCACGATCGGCCTGGTACGGGCCGGGCTCGGCGTCGCGCTGGTGCCGAGCCTCGGCCTGCAGGGCGCGACCGGGCTGCACACCTGCCGCCTGACCACGCCCAACCTGTTCCGCAGGATCGGCGTGGCCAGGCGGCCGACCAATCCGAACCCGGCCGCCCGGTCGTTCCTGGCCTACCTGCGTACGGCCTCGGCCCAGCTCAGGAACTCGCTGGAGCCTTCGCTGCGCTGAGGCGGGCGGCGACGTCCAGGCCGGCTCGCCGTACGGCGGAGGTCAGGTCGTGCTCGCTGCCCGCCGGGCCGTGGGCGAGGACGGCGTAGGCGATGCGGCCGTCCATGATGCCGACGTCGGACCGGACGCCGTCGTCGGTGCCGGTCTTGTTGGCCAGCCAGTCGCCCTCGGGATCGTGCCTGAGCAGGGCCGGGACGAGACCGTGGTCGGTGTTCCTGCGCATCCACCCGCGCATGAGCGCCTGCCAGCCGCCCGGACCGGCGAGGAGCGCGGCCAGGCCGGAGAGCTCGGCCGCGGTGCCGATCGCGAACGTCGGCGGGTCCTGGGGGGTACGCGGCTCCCTGATGCGGTCGAGCAGCCTGGTCCGCGACAGCCCGAGCGCCGCGGCGGCGGCGTTGACCCGGTCCAGGCCGATCGTGCGCAGCAGCGCGTTCGTGGCGGTGTTGTCGCTGACGGCGGCGGTCAGCACGGCGAGGTCGCCGACCGTCCAGCTGCGCGCCGACAGCGCCGTGAGCAGCCCGGAGCCGCCGCAGTAGTCGTCGTCGTGCAGCGTCACCGGCGTGTCGGGGGCCAGGATGCCGCCCTCGACGCTCATCGCCACCTCGGCCAGCAGCAGCAGCTTGCCGACACTGGCCAACGGCAGCTCGGCGTCCTCGTTGACGCCGTGGAACTCGCCCGTCGCCAGATCGCGCGTCGCGACGGCGAGCGTGATGTCGTTCACCGCCCGATGATCCTTCCTGGTCTGTCCTCGGTGAGCCTGTTGTCCTGCACGGCGAGTCGTCCGGCCACGACGACGGCCCTGATGCCGACGGGGGGCAGCAGCGGGTCGGCGTAGGTCGCGCCGTCGGCGACCGTCCCGGGGTCGAAGAGCACCAGGTCGGCGTGCGCCCCGTCGCGTACGACGCCCCTGTCCTCCAGCCCGAACCGGTCGGCCGCCATGCCGGTCATCTTGTGGACGGCGGTCTCCACCGGGAACAGCCCCTGGTCGCGGGAGTAGCGGCCGAGCACCCTGGGGAAGGTGCCGGCCAGACGGGGGTGCGGGTGGCCCGGCTTGGGCACGCCGTCCGAGCCGATCATGGCGAACTCGCTCGACAGGACCCGCTGGACGTCGTCCTCGCGCATGGAGTGGCTGATGATCGTCACCTCGCCCTCCTCGGCGAGGAGCAGCTCGGCCGCCGCGTCCACGGGGTCGCCGCCCAGCTCGGCGATCGTACGGCCCTCGGCCTCGGGGTGACGGGTGGCGCAGGCGACCGAGATGCGGTCCCAGCCGCCGTTGCCGACCGTGTTCTCCCAGCCCGGCACGCCCGTCTCGATGGCCGCGCGCATCCGGTCGCGCTGGCCGCGGTCGCGCAGCCGGTCGAGCAGCGCCTCGGTGCCGCCGTCGTTGGCCCACGGGGGGAACATCGCCGACAGCGACGTGCTGCCCTCGGTGTAGGGGTAGACGTCGCAGGTGAGGTCCATGCCCTGGGCGCGCAGCGCGGCGATGCGGGGGAGCGTGCGCAGGGTCTTGCCCCAGGCGTGCTTCCCGGCGGTCTTGTGGTGGCTGACGTGCAGCGCGGCCCCGCTCCGGCGGGCGATCTCGACGGCCTCCTCCAGCGCCTCCTCGACGCGGGACATCTCGTCCCGCAGGTGGGTGACGTACGGCTTGCCGTGCCTGGCCGCGACACGGGCCAGCGCGACCACCTCGGCGGTGTCGCCGTACGTGCCCGGGGTGTAGATGAGGCCGGTGGACAGCCCGGCGGCCCCGGCGGCGAGCGCGTCGTCCAGCAGCGCGCACATGGTGTCGAGCTCGGCGGGAGTGGCCGGGCGGTCCTCGTAGCCGAGCACACCGGCCCGGAGGGTGCCGTGGCCGACGAGGGAGGTCAGGTGGTTCGACCGGGGAGCCCGCTCGTGCGCCTCCACGAACCCCTCGTAGTCCTGAAAAATGGGGATGTTGCCGCCGAAGCCGGCCCTGCTGGACCGGCGCAGCGCCGGCACCCGCTCGGGCAGCGCCGGGAACAGGCTCGACCCGCAGTTGCCGCAGATCTCCACGGTGACGCCCATGAGCACGGGCGCGGCGGCCAGCTCCCGGCCCGCCTCGCCGAGCAGGGTGACCGCGTCGGAGTGGGTGTGGACGTCGATGAAACCGGGCGCGACCACCAGCCCGGCGGCGTCGATCACCCGCCCTCCGCCGCCGTCGGACGGGCCGCCCCCGGGCAGCAGGACGAGGCGGTCACCGCGGACGCCGACGTCGGCCCGGCGCAGCGGCGAGCCCGTCCCGTCGGCCACGAGGCCGCCGCTGATCAGCATGTCGAGGCTCACGTGGCCGAACCCTTCCCGAGTGGCGAGCCGTTCACAGCACCTGCCCGAGAAAGGCCCGGGTGCGTTCGTGACGTGGCGCGGACAGCACCTCGCGGGGCGGCCCCTCCTCCACGATCACGCCGTCGTCGATGAACACCAGGTGGTCGCCCGCCTCTCTGGCGAAGCCCATCTCGTGGGTCACCACGATCATCGTCATCCCGCTGGCCGCCAGGTCGCGCATGACCTGCAGCACCTCCTGCACCAGCTCGGGGTCGAGCGCGCTGGTCGGCTCGTCGAACAGCATGAGCTTGGGGTCCATGGCCAGGCTGCGCGCGATCGCGACCCGCTGCTGCTGGCCGCCCGAGAGCTGCCGCGGGTAGTGGCCGGCCCGGTCGGCCAGCCCCACCCGGTCGAGCAGCGCCTTCGCCCGCTCGGCCGCCTTCGCCTTCGGCAGGCGCTTGACCGTGCACGGGCCCTCCATGACGTTCTCCAGCGCGGTCATGTGCGGGAACAGGTGGAAGCGCTGGAAGACCATGCCGATCTCCTGGCGCTGGCGGCACAGCTCGTCGGACCGCAGCAGGTGCAGCTTGCCGCCCTGCTCGCTGAAGCCCATGAGCTTGCCGTCGACCCACACCCGGCCCGCGTCGATCGTCTCCAGCCGGTTGACGCAGCGCAACAGCGTCGACTTGCCGGACCCGGACGGGCCCACCACGCAGACCACCCCGCCGGCCGGCACGTCGAGGCTGACGCCCTTCAGCACCTCAAGCTGGCCGAAGCGCTTCCTGACCGATTCGATCTTCACCATGCTAGTGGCCACGGCTGAACCTCCTCTCCAGAAAGCGCTGGCCGACGGTGGCCACGCTGGTGAGCAGCAAGTACCAGGTGGAGGCGACCACCAGCAGCGCGATCACCTCGAAGTTGTCCAGGTAGATGCGCTGGGAGACGGTCAGCAGCTCCGCGCCGGAGATGACCGAGACCATCGAGGTGGTCTTCAGCATGGAGATGAACTGGTTGCCGGTCGGCGGGATGATCACCCGCATCGCCTGCGGCAGCACGACCCTGCGCAGGATCTGCCGGTGCGACATGCCCAGCGACTCGGCCGCCTCCTGCTGCCCCGGATCGACCGACCGGATGCCGGCGCGGACGATCTCCGCCATGTACGCGCCCTCGTTGATGGTCAGCCCGAGCAGCGCCGCCGTGAACGGCGTGATCAGCTCGTTGGCCGGCCACTGGAGGAACATCGGCCCGCCGAACGGCACGCCGATCCCGATCTCGGGGAAGACCAGGCCGATGTTGAACCAGAAGATGAGCTGCACCAGCAGCGGCGTGCCCCGGAAGAACCAGGTGTAGAGGCCGGCCGCGCCGCGCAGCACCGGGCTGTCGGAGAGCTGCATGACGGCGGCGACCACGCCCAGGGCGACGCCGATGACCATGGACAGCGCGGTGAGCGCGATCGTGATCCACAGGCCGCCGAGCACGCGGCCGTCCAGCAGGAACTCGGAGATCACGTCCCAGTGGAGGTTGGGGTTGACGATGACGGTGTAGGCCAGCCACGCCATCAGCAGCGCCGCGACCACCGCCGCGACGAGCCGCCCCGGTCTGGGCGGCTTCACCGCCTCGATCGGGAGCTCCATCATGCGCCGGTGTTGATCGTGACCTTGGGCACGGCGTTGGCCGTCGTGCCGTACTTCTCCAGGATCTTGCCGTACTCGCCGCTGTCGATCAGTTCCTGGAGCGCCTTGGCGACGGCGTCGCGCAGGCCGGTCTGCTTCTTGTCGATCGCGATGCCCCAGGGGCCGGCGTCGTACTGCTCGGCCAGGACCTCGTACTTGCCGGTCTCCTTGGCGTACATGGCGGCCACGGGGGAGTCGACGATCGTGGCGACGGTGCGGCCGGAGTCGATGGTGAGCAGGCCGGTGGGGGCGTCCTCGCTCTGCATGATCTCCATCTTCTGGGCGCACTTCTCGTTCTGGCGCTTGCCGATCTCCAGGTTGGAGCTGCCCTTGGCCAGGACGACCTTCTTGCCGCACAGGTCTTCGAGGGTCTTGATGCCCTCGGGGTTGCCCTTCTTGACCATGATCGAGCCGCCGGCGTTGAAGTAGTCGACGAAGTCGACGGCCTTGCGGCGCTGTTCGAGGTCGCTGAGCGCGGCCATGGCGATGTCCCACCTGCCGCCCTGGAGGCCGGGGATGAGACCGTCGAAGGAGGCGTTGATGATCCGGGTCTTCAGCCCGAGTCGCTGCCCGACGGCCACGGCGAGGTCGGCGTCGACGCCGGTCATCTCCTGGGTGCCCGGCTTGTACATCTCCATCGGGGGATAGCCTTCCGAGGTCGCCATGCGGAGCTCGCCCGACTTCCTGATGGAATCGGGGACGAGATCGCTGGCGCTCTTGCCGGTCGAGGAGGGCGGCGTGGGGGTCGCCGTACCCGAGGTGGACCTCCCGCATCCCGCGCCGAGAGCGCAGGCCGCCACCAGGGCGATGACCAGGTGTGTTCGCATGGCATGTCATCGTGGCCAGGCCGTCAGGCGCCACCAAGCCTCGTGAAGGCATGCGACCCTCAGCAACGAATCCGTCGATGCTCGACCCCGTGAGCCCTCGGGGTTGCTTACGCTCGCCCCTCATGAGTTTGGACATCTGGCCCCAGACCGCCGCATGGCACGACGGGGAGCTGCATCTCGGCGGGATCGGCGCGGTCGAACTGGCCCGGGTGCACGGCACGCCCGCGTACGTGCTGGACGAGGCCGACTTCACCGCCCGCGCCCGCGCCTGGCTGGACGCGCTCCCCGACGGCGACGTCCACTACGGCGGCAAGGCGTTCCTCTGCCCCGAGGTGGTGCGCTGGCTGGACCGGCTGGGCCTGTCGCTCGACGTCTGCACGGGCGGCGAGCTCGCCGTGGCCATGGCCGGCGGGATGCCGCCCGAGCGGGTCGTCTTCCACGGCAACAACAAGTCGGCCGACGAGCTGCGCCGGGCCGTGGCCTGGGGCATCGGCTGCGTGGTCGTCGACTCCTTCACCGAGATCGGCAGGCTGGCCGGGATCGCCGCCTCCCTGGGCGTGCGGCAACGGGTGATGATCAGGGTGACGCCGGGCGTGGACCCGCACACCCACGCCTTCATCGCCACCGGCGGCGAGGACTCCAAGTTCGGCTTCTCGCTCAGCGCCGGCGCCGCGGCGCTCGCGGTGGCGCAGGTGACCGCCGAGCCCTCGCTGGAGCTGTACGGCCTGCACTCCCACATCGGCTCGCAGATCTTCGAGCTGGACGGCTTCGCCACCGCCGCGGCCCGGATGGCCGCCTTCGCCGCCGAGACCGGCGTCACGAGGCTCGACCTGGGCGGCGGCCTCGGCATCGCCTACACGCCGGACGACCCCACCCCGCCCACGCCCGCCGAGCTGGTCGCCGTGCTCAGGAAGGAGACCCAGGGCCTGCACCTGGCCGTCGAGCCGGGCAGGTCCATCGCCGGTCCGTCCACGGTGGCCCTCTACGAGATCGGCACGATCAAGGGCCGGTACGTCAGCGTGAACGGCGGCATGAGCGACAACCCCCGCCCCGGCATGTACGGCGCCGCCTACACCGCCGTGCTGGCCAACCGCGCCTCCGACGCCCCTGCCGGTGCCTTCACCGTGGTCGGCAAGCACTGCGAGAGCGGCGACGTGCTGGTGCGCGACATCGCGCTGCCCGGCGACGTGCGGCCCGGGGACCTGCTCGCCGTACCGGTGTCGGGCGCCTACCAGCGCTCGATGGCGAGCAACTACAACCACGTGCCCCGGCCGCCGGTCGTGGCGGTGCGGGACGGCGAGGCGCGGGCCGTCGTCCGCCGGGAGAGCGAGGAGGACCTGCTGCGGCTCTACCTGTGAGAGCCGCGCCGGCCGGTCAGGACGTGAGCTTGGCGAGATCGGGGGCGAAGACGGTCATCCAGTGCGGGTGCAGCCGGAAGTAGACGACGTCGTTGTCCCAGTCGAAGGCGTTCTCGCCGTAGAAGTCCTTGAGGTAGGCGAGCAGGTCGGGCCAGTCGGCGGCCGGCTCGCCGTCCTGCGGGTTGAGGATCTCCACCGTGCCGTGGGTGAACACGCCCAGGTCCTCCCCACGCATGTGCGCGACGCTGGCCACCGGACGGGCCGCCAGGTGGCGTGCCTTGGCGGCCCCGCGCGCGGTGCCGAAGACCCACCTGCCGTGCAGGAAGTGGCCGTCCGCGCCGCTGATGCGGGGCTCGCCCTTCGCCGTCACGGTGGACAGGGCGAGGACGCACATGCCGGTCAGGACGCGGGTGAGCTGCTCGGCGTCCAGGGTGCGCTCGGTGACGATCGAGCGCAGGTGCGAGGTGGAGCGGGAGAGTGAGGCGTCGAGGAGCGCCTGAAGCTCTTCGAGCTCCTGCGGGGTTTCACGCATTGATGTCCTTGTCTGTCCGTACGCACCGGCCCCCGTTCGGCTGGGCCGGCAGGACCATGCTCGGCCGGAAACCCGACACCCTGTGTCATGTTTTCCGGACTCAGGACGAATCTCTGACGCGGGAGGCCTGTTCCTCCTGGACCCCGCGGGCGGTGCGCAGGAAGCCGAGGATCACCGCCAGTTCGTCCGGCCCGTAGCCGTCCAGCGCCCGCGCGCCCGCCAGGCCGACCGGGACGAAGATCTCGGTCTCGGCGGCGCGGGCGGCGTCGGTCGCGACATCCACAACGGCCGGGTCCGGCCGGTCACCGTCCCGGAGCCGGACGCGTTCCCGTCCAGGATGTCGCAGCTGATGGCCCGGATCGCCCGCCGGTTCGGCCTCGGCAGGGAATGACGCTTTTCGCAATCCCTGACGCTTCTTTGACGAGGTCGCGGCGTGGCGCAGTTGATCATCTGGGTAAGGCCCAACCTGTAACAGTCGTACGCGTCTCGGGGGGTTCGGATGCGACTGGGTATTTTGACAGGAGCGGGGCTGCTCGCGGTCGCCGTCGTCCTGACCGGGTGCGACTCGCCGCCCGACACAGCCAAGATCACCGACAGCAAGGCCGAGGCCGCGGCCAGGCTGAAGCAGAGCAAGGCGGCCAAGATCGCGCTGGCGCGCAAGGTCAAGGCGAACGAACTGGGCCAGATCCCGGTGCTGATGTTCCACCGGGTCATCAAGAACCCGGCCACCACCGACGACAGGACTCCGCAGCAGTTCCGCTCGGACCTCGAACGGCTGGTCAAGGAGGACTACGTCCCGATCAGCGCCTCGGAGATGGTGACCGGGAAGATCAACGTCCCGGCGGGCAAGCATCCCGTGGTGCTCACGTTCGACGACTCGTCGCCCTCGCAGCTCACCCTGAACGAGATGGGCGTCCCGCAGCCGGACACCGCCGTGGCGATCCTGCGCGAGGTGGCCGCCAAGCACCCGGGCTTCCGGCCGGCCGCCACCTTCTACGTCACCCGCGACATGTTCGGCAAGACCGTGCGCGAGGAGCAGGCCCAGACGCTGGGCTGGCTCAAGGACAACGGCTTCGACATCGGCAACCACACCCGCGACCACGTCAACCTGCGCGGACGTTCGGAGAAGGAGGTCGAGGACCAGATCGGCGGCATCGCCAAGCAGATCGACGACCTGACCAAGGTCAAGCCGAACTCCATCGCCCTGCCGTACGGCAACCAGCCGAGCAAGAAGGAGTGGGCGCTGCACGGCAAGTTCTACAACCACGCCGGCGCGTTCCTGGCCGGGTACACGCCCGCGCCCTCGCCGTTCAGCAAGGCGTTCGACCCGGGCGGCATCCCGCGGATCCGCGTCATGGAGAAGAAGGGCGACTGCGCCCAGTTCTGCTCGGCGGCCTGGCTCGACTGGCTCAAGAACAACCCGGACATGCGCTACACCTCCGACGGCGACGTCAGCACGGTCGCGTACCCGAAGTTCAAGAACCCGTACCTGCGCAAGTCCTTCACCACCTGGAGCCTGCCCTACTGACGGACGCGCCCGAGCACCACGCCCAGCTCGGCGGGCTGACCGTGAGGGTGTCCTCGTCCTCCCGGCGCAGGAGGGCGGCGAGCCACCAGCCGGTGGCCAGCTGCGGGGTGACCGCACGTGCTTGCCCGTCTTCGTGTCGAACAGGGCGACGCCCTGCTGGAGCACGCCGTCGGGGGTGAGCTCCCGGTGCCGTGACGCGATCAGGCGGCCGGAGGGGGACGGCTCGATGGTCCACTCCACGTTGCCCGGCATGGTGTAGCTGCGCAGCAGGTGGCCCTTGGGCGAGTAGACGGCGAACCAGACCGATCTGAGGTGTCCCGGAGAGCGGCGGGAGGGCTCGCCGCTCTTCATGGCGAGGCCTTCCGACGTCCATCCGGCCACCTGCCCGCGACCCGGGAGTGGCCGTGCTGCGCGCGGCTGCCTGACGGGGAGCCGTTCGACGGTTCCCGTCCGAAGGTCGGCCACGACGTGGATGTTGTCACTGTCCCTCAGGAAGGCGGCACGCCACTCCGTCCACGTGATCTCCTCGGCCGCGACCAGGAACGTGCACTCTCCCGTTGATCAACCGTAGCGATCGGCAGAGTCGGGATGCCAGGTTGGAAGCAGGATTTCCTGATGGACCCGATGCCGGCGGGAGGCCGTCGGCGGCCTGATCCATAAGCAGTCAAGACCGTAGTTACAGGGTCCGAATGGACGCTGTGTACGGGCTTTGTGTAAAAACCGGTGAGTCACGAACGGTTAACGGATCCCTGGGAAGTTGCTGAGCGTCGTAAAGTTTGCGTGGTTGGGGTTCAGTGAACGTGGGGAAGACGAATGCCGCAGATCGCGCCGCTGGTGGCCGGCGATCCAGCGCTGCTGGGTTCGTTCCGGCTGTCCGGACGGGTCGGCGAAGGCGGCCAGGGGATCGTCTACCTGGGCGTCAACGAGCAGGGTGAGCGCGCCGCGATCAAGCTGCTGCACGTGAAGTTCAGCGGTGACACGATCGCCAGGTCGCGTTTCGCCCGGGAGCTGAAGGCGGCGCAGCGGGTGGCCTCCTTCTGCACCGCGCGGGTGATGGAGGCCGACCTCGACGGCGACACGCCGTACATCGCGAGCGAGTACATCGACGGGCGGGCGCTGCGCGACATCGTCGAGACCGACGGCCCGCTCAGCGGCACGGTCCTCGACCGGCTGGCCATCGGCACCGCCACCGCGCTCACCGCCATCCACCACGCCTCGATCGTCCACCGGGACTTCAAGCCCGACAACGTGCTCATCGCCGCCGACGGGCCGCGCGTGGTCGACTTCGGCATCGCCCGCATCATCGACTCGACCGGCACGATCACCAGCCGCGCGATCGGCACGCCCGCGTACATGGCGCCCGAGCAGATCGCCGGCGACGACATCGGGCCCTTCACGGACGTGTTCGCCTGGGGGGCGACCATGGCCTTCGCCGCCACCGGGAAGGCGGCCTTCGAGGGCAAGTCGATCGCGGTGGTGCTCAACCGCATCCTGAACCACGAGGTCGACGTGGAGATGATGCACGAGCCGCTGCGGGGGGTGGTGCGTTCGGCGCTGGCCAAGTCGCCCGACGAGCGGCCCTCGGCCGACCAGCTCCTGCTGCGCCTGCTCGGCCAGACCGGCACGGCCGCCGGCGCCTCGACGGCGGTGCTGACCAGGGGCGTGCAGGTGGCCGGTGACGACACCACGCCGTTCACCCGGGTGTCGGCGACGTCCATCACCGAACGGCCCGTCACGCAGGCCACGGGTCACCCCGCCGACCCCGCCGCCTCCGGCCGTCCGCCGACCGGCACGGCCCCCGGCCACGACCGTACGACCGGGCAGCAGGTCCGCCATGACCGCATGACCGGGCAGAGCCGGTCGGGCCCGCCGGTGACCGCGCCCCCCGGCCCGGTGACCGGTTCGGTGACCGGTTCGGTGACCGGTTCGGTGACCGGTTCGGCGAGCGGCCCGGTGACCGGCTCGGCGGCGGGTCACATGACCGGGACCGGGAGCCACGCGACCGGGACCGGTGGCGCGGGGCAGGTGGATACGACGCCCCCCGGCCAGGGCCCCGCGCCGCGGCCCCTTGACGAGCCCGTGCCGTCCGGCGGCCGGCGGCGGCTCAAGGTGTGGCTCGCGCTGGCCGCCGCGCTCGTCATGCTGGTGGTCGTCGCCGTCGCTGCGATGGCGAACGGCTGGTCACCGCTGGCGTTCAAGGGTGAGGTCGTGACCCCTTCGACGACGGGCAAGAAGACCCAGCGGCCCCCCACGTTCGCCTCGGTGGTGGACAAGGTCGCCCAGACCGGCAAGATCGTCATCGGCGTGAAGGCCGACCTGCCGGGCGTCGGCCTGCAGAACGGCGACGAGTTCACCGGCTTCGACGTCGAGGTGGCCAAGCTGGTGGCCGCGGCGCTCGGGGCGGAGGAGACCAGGTTCGCCCGGGTCGGCCGGAACGACCGGGCGGCCGCGCTGGCCGAGGGCAGGGTCGACCTGGTCGTCGCCACGTACTCGGTGGACAAGAGCGAGACCCGGTTCGCCGGGCCGTACTACGTGGCCCACCGCGACGTGCTGGTCCGCGCCGGCACCGGCATCGACTCGCTGGACGACCTCAAGGGCAGGAAGATCTGCGCGCTCGACACCCCGACGGTCGGCGAGGTGCAGGACAGGGTGAAGGTCGAGCCCGTGACCGCCGCCAACTACGCGGAATGCATGGACCTGCTCAGGAACGGCAAGGTCGACGCGGTGCCCGGCGAGGACCTGATCCTGGCCGGGTTCGCCAGCCGGGAGAACCTGCGCTACAAGATCATCGGTGCCAAGCTGGACAACGAGCGGTACGCGGTCGGCATACGGGGCGGCGACACCAAGACCTGCGCCGCGGTCAAGGGGGTCATCGCCGACCTCTACCGCACGGGCACCATCAAGAAGCTCCTGAACAGCCACTTCGACAAGGTCGACTTCCAGCCCGAGCTGAAGGTGCCCGCGATGGAGCCCTGCGGATGACGAGCGGTAACATCCGAAAGTCCAACGAATTCATCCTGTGAGTTAGGGGAAGGCCATGGCCACGCCCGTCAAGGTAACCGTCACCGGGGCCGCCGGTCAGATCGGCTACGCACTGCTGTTCCGCATCGCGTCGGGACAGCTGCTCGGCGCTGACGTCCCGGTCAAGCTGAGCCTGCTGGAGATCCCGCAGGCGGTGAAGGCGGCCGAGGGCACCGCCATGGAGCTCGACGACTGCGCGTTCCCGCTGCTGTCCGGCATCGAGATCACCGACGACGCCAACGTCGCCTTCGCCGGCGCCAACGTCGCCCTGCTGGTCGGCGCCATGCCGCGCAAGGCCGGCATGGAGCGCGGCGACCTGCTCGGCGCCAACGGCGGCATCTTCGGCCCGCAGGGCAAGGCGATCAACGAGCACGCCGCCGACGACATCAGGGTCCTGGTCGTGGGCAACCCGGCCAACACCAACGCGCTCATCGCCCAGCAGAACGCGCCCGACGTCCCGGCCGAGCGCTTCACCGCGATGACCCGCCTCGACCACAACCGCGCGCTGTCCCAGCTCGCCGCCAAGCTCCAGGTCCCGGTCACCGAGATCAAGAAGATGACCATCTGGGGCAACCACTCCGCCACCCAGTACCCCGACCTGTACCACGCCGAGGTCGGCGGCAAGGTCGCGGCCGAGCAGGTCGACGGCGAGTGGCTGCGCGAGACGTTCATCCCGACGGTCGCCAAGCGCGGCGCCGCCATCATCGAGGCCCGTGGCGCCTCCTCGGCCGCCTCGGCCGCCAACGCCGCGATCGACCACGTGTACGACTGGGTCAACGGCACCGAGTGGACCTCGGCCGCCGTCGTCTCCGACGGCTCGTACGGCGTGCCGGAGGGGCTCATCTCGTCCTTCCCGGTGCGTTCGGTCAACGGCCGGTACGAGATCATCCAGGGCCTGGAGATCGACTCCTTCTCCCGCGAGCGCATCGACGCCAGCGTGGGCGAGCTGACCGAGGAGCGCGACGCGGTCCGCGAGCTCGGCCTCATCTGAACCCGGCGCGACACCACGGACGCGCGTCCCCGGCTCAGCGGGGGCGCGCGTCCGTCGTCATGAGGGGGATGGCGGCGGCGCGGGTGTGCTCGGCCCAGCGGGCCACCGGCGGCACGGCGAGCCCGGCCGCCAGGAACAGCCCGCCGAACAGCAGCCAGCCCGGCAGCCCCCAGCCCACGATGACCGTGGTCATGACGGCCGGCACGACGATGTTGGCCACCTGCTGGCCCATCCCGTACAGGCCCTGGTACTGGCCGATGGCCTGCGGCGGGGCCAGCTCGTACGACAGGCCCCAGGAGCCGGCGGCCTGGAGCAGCTCACCGAAGACGTGCAGCAGCGCGCCGCCGAACAGGGCGACCAGCGCCACCCAGACCGGCTGCCCGGCGGCCAGGGCCAGCAGCACGCAGGCCAGCAGCAGGAACACGCCCGAGCGGCGCTGGGCGCGGGCCGCGCCGGCCGCGTCGTCGGTGCCGCGGCTGAGCCGCACCTGAAGGAGCGTGACGGTGACGGTGTTGACCATGGCGACCGCGGCGACCGTCCAGGTGGGCGCGGACGTGCGGCCGGCCACCCAGAGCGGGATCGCGATGGTGAGCAGCCCGTTCTGCATGAACAGCACGGCGTTGAGCAGCGCCAGCACCGCGTACGGCCGGTCGCGCAGCACGATCCAGACCGGCTCGCCCGCCTTCCGCCGGACCGGCGCGACCGACGGCACCCGGAGCGTCAGGGCCGCGCTCCCGAGGTAGCAGAGCGCGCAGCCGAAGATCATCCCCAGGTACACCGGCCTGCTGTCGAAGTGCAGTGCCGCGCCCGCGCCGAGCCCGCCGACCGACCAGCCGACGTTGGTCACCGCCCGCAGGTACGCCCGCACCCGCACCCGGTCGGGCCCCGGCACCGCGCCCCCGACCAGCGCCGCCCGCGCGGTGCCCTCCGCGGCCTCGGCGAACGTCACCAGGGCGGCCACCACGACGAACCCGGCGAACCCCGACACCAGCGCGTACACCGGCACCAGCAGCCCACCCGCGGCGGAGAAGGCGATCTGCACCCGGCGCGGCCCGGCCAGGTCGGCCAGCCGCCCTGCGGGCAGCCCGGCGGTGAGCCCGACGGCCGCGGCGATCGTCATCCCCAGCCCGATCTCGCCGTCCGACAGGCCGACCGAGAGCTTGAAGAACAGCACGCTCACGGTGACGAACAGGCCGCGGCCGACGGAACGCAGGAGTGTGGCGTAGGTGAGCGCGCGGACGGGCCGGCTCTCGGGGAGGAGTGACACGGCGGAACACGCTACTGGTCACCCGGAATCTCCTGTTCGTCCACCCCCGGGCAGGAGGGGACGGGCTGGGCGGCCGGCGCGGGCTGGGAGGTCGCGAAGATCACCCCGGCTGCCGCGGCGAGGCTGCCCAGCAGGATGAGGGCACCAAAGACCAGCTTCGTGACCCTTGGTGAAAAGCTCCTCACATTTGGGTATCACAGCACATACTCGCCACCCACATCAGGCGTTCCCGGAAAGTGCCGTCCACGCGTCGGAGACGATGTCGCGCAGCGCCGCCCGCTCCGCCTTCCAGCCCAGGTCGCTCTGGATGCGCGCGGACGAGGCCACCAGGACGGCCGGGTCGCCGGGCCGCCGGTCACCGACGACGACCGGGATCTCGTGGCCGGTGACCTCGCGGCAGACCGAGATCACCTCCTGCACGCTGAACCCGGTGCCGCTGCCCAGGTTGTAGATCTTGTGCTCGCCCTCGGCGATCGCCTCCAGGGCCAGCAGGTGCGCCCGCGCCAGGTCGCTGACGTGCACGTAGTCGCGCACGCAGGTGCCGTCGGCAGTGGGGTAGTCGGTGCCGAACACGCTCACCGAGTCGCGCTCGCCGGTGGCGACCTTGAGCACGTTCGGGATGAGGTGGGTCTCGACCGTGTGCCGCTCGCGGAAGCGGCCGTAGGCGCCGGCCACGTTGAAGTAACGCAGGCTCACCGCGCCGAGCCCGCGGATGCCCGCGTAGGCGCTCAGGGCGGTGTCCACGGCCAGTTTGGAGGCGCCGTAGGGGTTGGTCGGGCGCGTCGGGTCGCTCTCCTCGACGGGGGAGCGCTCGGGCTCGCCGTACGTGGCCGCCGTGGAGGAGAAGACGATCCTGCGCACGCCCTTGTCGCGCATGGCGTCGAGCAGGGCCAGGGTGCCGCCGAGGTTGTTGGCCCAGTAGAGGCCCGGCTTCGCCACCGACTCGCCCACCAGGGACTTGGCCGCGAAGTGCAGCACGGCGTCGATGCCGTCGAGCGCCTCGTGGGCGTTCGTGATCGACTCGCGGACGAACCGGGCGCCCTCGGGCACCGCGTCCTCGTGCCCCGTGGACAGGTCGTCGAGCACGGTCACCTCGTGCCCCGCCTCGACGAGCTGCGCGGCGACGACGCTGCCGACATACCCGGCGCCTCCGGTGACCAACAGCCTCATGTTCACTCCTGTTTACATATGTTTGATTTTGTACGGCTTGCCGTTCAGCATACGCGGGAAACCCGCCGAGTACGCTGCCAACCACCATGTTTGACACCCTCGGGGCGAACATCGCCCTGGTCCTGCTCTTCATCCTGGTCGGCGGGTTCTTCGCGGGCGCGGAGATCGCGATGGTCTCCCTGCGTGAGAGCCAGGTCCGCAAGCTCGCCGAGCGCGGCCGCAGGGGCGAGCGCGTGGCCAAGCTCGCCCGCGACCCCAACCGCTTCCTGTCGGCGGTGCAGATCGGGGTGACCGTCGCCACCATGCTCTCGGCCGCCTTCGGCGCCGACCGGCTCGGGATGCAGCTTGTCCCGGTGCTCGAACGCTGGGGGGTGCCGCAGGGCGTCGCGTCCGTGCTCGGGCTCGTGCTGGTGACGCTGGCCATCTCGTACGTCTCGCTGGTGCTCGGCGAGCTGGCCCCCAAGCGGCTGGCCCTGCAACGGACCGAGGGGCTGTCGCTGTTCGTCGCGCCCTTCCTCGACCGCATCGCCTCGCTGTCCCGGCCGATCATCTGGATGTTGTCGAAGTCGACCGACCTGGTCGTCCGGCTGCTCGGCGGCAACCCGGAGGCCGACCGGGAGGAGGTCACCACCGAGGAGCTGCGCGACATGGTCGTCGGGCACGCCGAGCTCACGGCCGACGAGCGCAAGCTCATCGCCGAGGTGTTCGCCGCCGGCAAGCGCCAGCTCCGCGAAGTCATGCTGCCCCGCACCGAGGTCGAGTTCATGGACGCCGAGACGCCGCTGGCCGAGGCCGCGCACCTGGCCGCCACGCTGCCGCACTCCCGCTTCCCCGTGTACCGCGAGTCATACGACGAGGTCATCGGTTTCGTGCACGTGCGCGACCTGCTCGACCCCGCGCTGATCGGCCGCACCGAGCCCATCAGCGCGGTGGTGCCGGTCCGGCCCGCCAAGTTCGTGCCCGCCTCCAAGCGTCTGCTGAGCACCCTGAACGAGATGCGCGACGAGGGCCAGCACCTGGCCATCGTGGTCGACGAGTACGGCGGCACCGCGGGCATCGTCACCATGGAGGACCTGGTCGAGGAGCTGATCGGCGACATCAGGGACGAGTACGACGTCGAGGAGGACGTCGTCGTCCTGCCCGCCGGCGAGATCGAGATCGACGGCCTGACCAACCTCAACGACTTCGCCGTCGAGACCGGCGTACGGCTGCCCGACGGCCCGTACGAGACGCTGGGCGGGTTCGTGATGGCCATGCTGGGGCACGTGCCGGCCGTCGGCGAGCAGGTGGAGGTCCAGGGCTTCGAGCTCACGGTCACCGAGCTGGACGTGCGCCGCATCGCGCGGGTGAGGGTGAAACGCCGGGCCGCCGTCGAGTCGCCGCCCGACCAGGATTCCTGACACAATTGCCTGCTATGGCCAGACCTCGTGTTCTCTCCGGCATCCAGCCCACCGCGGACTCATTCCACCTGGGCAACTACCTGGGTGCGGTCCGTCAGTGGGTCACGATGCAGGAGACCCACGACGCCTTCTACTGCGTGGTCGATCTTCACGCGATCACCGTGCCGACCGAGCCCGCCGCCCTGCGCAGGCGCAGCCGGGTGGCCGCCGCGCAGCTCTTCGCCGCCGGGCTCGACGCCGAGCGCTCGACCGTCTTCGTGCAGTCGCACGTGCGCGAGCACACCGAGCTCGCCTGGATCCTGATCTGCCTCACCGGCATGGGCGAGGCGGCCCGGATGACGCAGTTCAAGGACAAGTCGGCCAAGTTCGGCGAGAGCGCGGCCAGCGTCGGGCTGTTCACCTACCCGATCCTCCAGGCCGCCGACATCCTGCTCTACCAGGCCAACGCCGTCCCGGTGGGGGCCGACCAGAAGCAGCACCTGGAGCTCACCCGCGACCTCGGTCAGCGCTTCAACCACCGCTTCGGCGACACGTTCACGCTGCCCGACCCGTACATCCTCAAGGAGGTCGAGAAGATCACCGACCTCCAGGACCCGACGGCGAAGATGTCGAAGTCGTCCTCCAGCCCGGCGGGCATCCTCGACGTGCTGGAGCAGCCGGGGCCGCTGCGCAAGAAGGTCATGCGCGCGGTGACCGACACGGGCTCGGAGGTGCTGTTCGACGAGGAGAACAAGCCGGGCATCTCCAACCTGCTGCGCATCCAGTCGGCGCTGACCGGCACCCCGATCCCCGACCTGGTCGCCCGCTACGAGGGCCAGGGCTACGGCACGTTCAAGAAGGACGTCGCCGAGGCGGTCGTGGAGACGTTCACGCCGATCCGGGAGCGCACGGAGAAGCTGCTGGCCGACGAGGCCGAGCTCGACCGCCTGCTGGCCGTCGGCGCCGAGCGCGCCGCGACCGTGGCCCGGCAGACGATGGCCGAGGTCCGCGACCGCGTGGGCTTCCTGCCCAAGCTCTGAGGCCGGAAGGGCGGCGGGTCGCCGCCCTTCACGGGTCATCCGGGGCGCGCGCCTGAGCGGTCGAGCGGGCGTACGCGCAGCCGGGCGCGCAGCGCCGCCAGGCTCCGGCCGGTGAGCCGGACGTCGCCCGACACGGCGGTCCATCCCGCTCGTCCCCGGCTGAACGCCCAGCCGGGGAACTCGCGCATCGCCTCCTCCAGCAGACGTTCCATGACGACGGCGGCACTCGGCGTTGTGGTCATGGGACGCACAGTGCCACCCCGGCGCCTCTCCGTGACGAACCGCGGTGACAGATCTCCCTGTTCGGCCGGAGCGAACTCGGAGTTCGGTCGCCGGCCTCAGACGTCGATGTTGTGCCGTTCGGCGAGGAAGCGCACCTCCGGCGCCCACGACGGCCGCGCGCGGCGCACCAGCGAGCGGACCATCTCCCGCAGCAGCAGCTTGTGGTCGAGCTCCTCGGGGCTCTCGCGCTCGATGCGCAGCAGGTAGACCAGGCTCGCGGCGTCGTCGCCCAGGTCCTCGCAGGCGCGGGCGACGTGGCACAGGTGCGTGGTGCGCCGCTCGATGGAGGGCGTCCTGCGGATGTCGATGTCGTCGGCCAGCCGCAGCACGGCCTCGGGGTGGGCGGTGTCGTTCTCGATGCTGGCCATGTGGATGGCCACGTTGGTGGGGCCGAAGAAGGCCAGGTCGTAGGCGCCGGAGTGGTCGTCGGCGTGTTCGGCCAGCCGGGCGGCGGTGCCGCGCACGGTCTCCCTGGCCTGGTCGTCGTCGCCGCCCCGGGCCGCGCTGATGGCGGCCAGCAGGTGCAGCGCGCCGAGGGCCTTGATGTGCCGGACGTCGCCGTCGGCCACGTGGGGTTCGAGGATCTCGATGCCGCGCCGGGCCACGTCGTGGGCGATCTGGTGCATGTCGTCGGAGAGCATCGACTGGCCGAGGTTCCAGTGGGCCCAGGCGAGCATCAGCGGGTCGGCCGACTCCTCGGCGTAGCGCATGGCCCGGTCGGCGGCCAGGTGCGCGAGATCCACCCGCTGCAGGTGCTTGAGCACCCCTCTGGCCAGCATGTACGCGTCCGTCGCCGCCCTGTATGCCGTGGGCGTGCGCTCGGCCGCCAGGCTCTCGGCGTCGGCCACCAGCGAGGGCAGCGCGGCCATCAGGATCGAGTACCGGCGGGCCGAGGTGAACCAGGCGTTGCGCGCCGCCGCCACGCGTTCGGTCAGTTGCCCGGCGTCGGGCGGTTCGAGGTCGGGCTCGCCGGCCCGGCAGGAGAACAGGGCCCGTTCGATGTCGCGGATCTGCGGCCTGCTGGGCTCGTGGGAGTCGCGGGGGGTCTCGCCCAGGAGCACGGCGGTGCGTACGCCGAGGACCTTGGCGATCTCGCGGAGAAGGGGCAGCGAGGGAGTGCGTTTGCCGTGTTCGATCAGTTCGATGTGCCGGGTGGTGCAGCCGGACTGGGTCGCCAGCGCGGTCGTGCTCATGCCCCTTCGTTCGCGTTGGAGTCGCACCATCTGCCCGGTGCTGATTTCGGTCATGGGGGTGACGCCTCCTGGCTAGGTCCCGACACAGCACAGGCTAGGGTCACCGGACCGGCGCTGCCATGCGTTCCCCCTGGTCAGGAGGTATGTCGGCAAGCTCCCGCGCCTCGGCTTTTACTGGTTTTTGCCCACTATTGGGATGGTTGGGAGTGGTGGTCGCGCAGCCGTGCGAGCAGCCCGGTGAGCTGGTCGCGCTCGGGGCCGGTCAGGGGGGCCAGCAGCTCGTCCTGGACGGTGTCGACCAGCGCGTCGAGCCGGGTGAGCCGGTCGCGGCCGCGCTCGGTCATGGAGATCACGTTGCGCCTGCGGTCGGCGGGGTCGGGTGCGCGCTCGACGAGGTCGCGCTCGGCCAGCTCGTTGAGCAGCGCGACCATGTCGCTGCGGTAGATCCCGGTGCGCCGGCTCAGCTCCGCCTGGCTGGCCGGGCCGGCCTCGCGCAGCGCGACGAGCACCGCGTAGTGCCACTTGCGCGCGTCGGCGTCCGCGAGCCGTTCGGTGACCAGACGGTCGGCCTGCGTCGCGACGTGGGCCAGCAGGCGGCTCGGCAGGCTGCGCAGGCGAGCGGGGGCGGCCTGGTCGCCGGCGTCGGTCATGTCGTGGCTCATGCCGGCGATCCTATCCCGGTTGCGTTAGTGGCACTAACGATGTACTTTCGTTAGTGCAACGAACGTTAGAGAGACAAACGAAAGAGGCGTGTCATGCCTGTTGTCGATGTGCTGGACTCGACCATGTACTACGAGGACCGGGGCGAGGGTGTCCCGATCGTCTTCCTGCACGGCAACCCGAACTCCTCCCACCTGTGGCGCAACGTGCTCCCCGCGGTGGGCGGGCCCGGCCGGTTGCTGGCCCCCGACCTGATCGGCATGGGCCGTTCGGGCAAGCCCGACCTGGCCTACCGTTTCACCGATCACGCCCGCTACCTCGACGCCTGGTTCGACCGGCTCGGCCTGGAGGACGTGGTGCTGGTCGGGCACGACTGGGGTGGCGCGCTGGCCTTCGACTGGGCGGCGCGGCATCCGGACCGGGTGCGCGGGGTGGCCTTCTTCGAGACCATCGTGCGGCCGATGAGCTGGAGCGAACTGGGCGAGGGGCCGCGCGCCCGCGGCGAGCTGATCAGGAGCGAGGAGGGCGAGCGGCTGGTGCTCGACGACGACTTCCTGGTGCGGACGGCCTACACGGGCGGGGTGCTGAACCCGCTGAGCGAGGAGGAGATGCGGCCGTACCTGGAGGCGTACGCGACCAGGGAGAGCCGCCGGCCGCTGCTGCAGTGGGCGCGCTCGATCCCGCTCGACGGCGACCCCGCCGACGTGACCGAGGCGGTCGAGCGTTACGACAAGTGGCTGGCGAGCAGCGGCGACGTGCCCAAGCTGCTGCTCACCTTCGACTCCTCGCCAACCCTGCTCATCCAGGGCGAGGTGCTCGACTGGTGCGCCGGCAACATCTCGGCGCTGGAGATCGAGCACCTGGGCCCGGCCGGCCACCACGCCCCGGAGGACCAGCCGGAGGGCATCGCGGCGGCGATCCGCTCGTGGGCCGACCGCCACGCCCTGCGTGCGAGCTAGCGGAAGCGGCGGCGGCCGACGAGGCCGAGCACCTCGCGCAGCGCGTCGGCCGCCGCTCTGACGTCCTGTTCCGGCACCCCGGCCAGCACCTCCTCGTGCGCCCGCGACGACGCGTCGAGCGCCGTCAGGGCCACCCGGAGGCCCTCGGCCGTGAGCTGTACCCATCGGCTGCGCGCGTCGCCCGCGTTGGCCTCCCGCTCGACGTAGCCCGCCGTCGTCAGGCGTTGCAGCACGTTGCTGGTGCCCCCCGAGGTGAGCAGCAGCGCCTTGGACAGCTCGCTCGGCTTCATCCGGTGCGGCGCCGGCGTACGGGTGAGCGCGGCCAGCACGTCGAACTCGGCGTAGGTCAGCCCCAGCTCGGCCAGCTCGGCCTTGATCGCCTGCTCGAAGACCAGGTGCAGCCGGGACAGGCGCTTGCTCAGCTCCAGACCGGCGATCAGCGATGACGACAGCCCGGACTCCGTCCAGCGCGGCACCATCGCGTCGATCTCATCCGGTTTCACGCCATCGAGAATACCCATCGCCAGATTGCTTTTCGAAAAGCTTCCTCTTAAGCTTTCTGGCATGACAACTCTCCTGATCAAGAACGGCACCGTGATCGACACCGAGCCCGAGCCCGTGGTGCTCGGCCAGGTGGACGTGCGCGTCGAGGACGGCCTGATCGCCGAGGTGGGCCCCGGCCTGCCCGACGTCCCCGGTGCCGAGGTGATCGACGCGACCGGGCGGATCGTGCTGCCCGGGTTCGTCGACACCCACCGGCACACCTGGCAGGCCGGCATCAGGGCGGTCGCCCCCGACCTCGCCTTCGACGGCTACCTGCGCCGCGTGCTCAACGAGCTGGCCCCCGGCTACCGCCCGGCCGACGTCTACGCGGGCAACCTGGCCGGCGCGCTGGAATGCCTCGACACCGGCATCACCACGCTGCTCGACTGGTCCCACATCCAGCTCTCGCCCGCCCACACCGAGGCGACCGTGCGGGCGCTGCGCGACTCGGGGATCAGGGCCGTGCTCGGCTGGTGCCACGGAGGCGAGCCCGGCGGGCTCGTCCGCGAGGGGCTGCGGGTGCACGGGGAGCACTTCGGGGCGGGCGGCGGGCGGGTCACCATGGTCGTCGCCGCGCTCGGGCCGGAGATCGTGGGCGAGGAGCACGCGCTGGCGGAATGGCGTCTGGCCCGCGAGCTCGACCTGCCGGTCACCGTGCACATGGGCGTCGGGGGCCCGGACGGAGCCGCCCGCGGCCTGGCCTTCCTGGAGACGAACGGCCTGCTCGGGCCCCGGACCACGTACGTGCACGCCACCAGCTACAGCGACGACGACCTCAAGCGCGTCGCCGGCAGCGGCGGCAGCGTGTCGGTCTCGCCGGTGGACGAGATGACGCTCGGGATGGGCTACCCGGTCACCGGACGGGCCAGGGCGGCGGGCATCCCGACCGGTCTCGGCATCGACACGGTGAGCTGCGCGCCGGGCGACATGTTCAGCCTGATGAGGGCGGCGTACCTGCTGGAACGCGGCCGGCCGGGCGGCGGGGGCATGGGCTTCACCACCCGCGACGTGCTGCGCATGGCCACCGTCGAGGGGGCCGAGGTGGTGGGCCTGGGCGACGTCGTCGGCTCGCTGCGGCCGGGCAAGCAGGCCGACCTGCAACTGCTGCGTACGGACACGCTCGGCATGGCGGCGGCGCACGACCCGATCGGCGCCGTCGTGCTCAACGCCGACCCGAGCGCGGTGGAAACCGTGCTGGTCGGCGGGCGTGCCGTCAAGCGAGGTGGGCAGATGCTCCACCAGGACCTGGCGGCGGTCCTGGCGTCACTGACAGAATCGGCCGACGCCGTGACGAGGTGATCGTTCGCCTCCGGCAGGGGGTGTGAGGGCGTGAAGGCGAGTCTGACCGAGCGGATCGCGTCGATACGCGCCTGGGGCCGCAGGACGCTCGACCACTGGCGGGTCCGCCGGCTGTGGATCGACCACCTGGTCAGGGCCGTACGCCGCTACCAGCTCCAGGGCGGCGACCGGCTGGCCGGCTCGGTCACCTATTTCTGCTTCCTGTCCTTCTTCCCGCTGCTCGCGCTCGGGTACGCGGTGCTCGGCTTCACCCTCGACGCCAGCAGCGCGACCAGGGAGGCGCTGGAGACCGCCATCACCGAACGGCTGCCGGGCATGGCGGCCGACCTCAACCTGGAGCAGATCGCCGGCGCCCGGACCACCGCGGGCATCATCGGCCTCCTCGGCCTCCTGTACGCCGGCCTCGGCGCGATGGACGCCCTGCGCGCGGCGCTGCGCGAGATGTCGATGACCACCGTGCCGCCGCCCAACTACTTCCTGGGCAAGCTGCGCGACCTGGTCTCGGTCATCCTGCTCGGGGCGACGCTGGTCGTGTCCGCGCTGGTGTCCGGGGCCGCGACCACGGTCACCGACAAGGTGCTCGATCGCGTCTTCGGCGACAACTCGCTGCTCAGCACCGAGGCGTTCCGGATCTTCGCGGTGGTGGCGAGCGTCGCGGCCGACTGGGTGCTGTTCGTGATCATGCTCGGCTGGGTGGCCAAGCCCGCCGAGCCTTTCAAGGTCATCGTCAGGGGCGCGCTGCTCGGCGCGATCGGGTTCGGGCTGCTCAAGCAGCTGGCGAGCCTGCTGCTCAGCCACACGCTCAGCAACCCGGTCTACGGCGCGTTCGCCGCCACCGTGGGGTTGCTGGTGTGGATGAACTTCTCCGCCCGGCTCGTGCTGCTGGCCGCCGCCTGGACGTCCACCACGGGGTTGTGCCCGCCGCCGTCCCCGTCGCCGATCCCGTCGCTGGGGGACCCGACGGAGGTGCCGGCGGCCGACCAGGGCCCGGCGCCCGGCCCCGAGTGCAAGGGCGCGACCCCGCGCCCGACCTCGGAACCCTGACCCGGCCCCCTCCTCGGGGCCCAGTCCGGACCCCGCCACGCCCTGTCGTCAGAGGCGGGACCTGTTGCGCTTGCGGCGGATGCCGAAGCCGAGCCACACCAGCCCGAACAGCAGGCCGCCGCCGATCACGGCCGACCCGACCGTGCGGGTGGAGTCGGTCTGCTTCGAGGCGGCGGCGTCGAGCAGCGGTGGCTGGGCGGCCGGCGTCACCTTCGAGACCGGCGCCTGCGGGGCGGCCTGCACCCGGTCGGGCACCGGCTCGACGAGCTGCCCGACCGGGGCCGCCTTGCCCCTGACCGAGAAGCCCCAGTCGAGCAGCTTGGCCACCTCGTCCCAGAAGTAGCCCTCGTGCCGCATGATCGTGACGAGGATCGTGTGGCCGCCGCGCGTGGCCGCGCCGACGAAGCTGCCCTGCGCCTTCGACGTCCAGCCGTTCTTGACGCCGATCATGCCCTGGTAGCGCCAGAGCAGCTTGTTGTGGTTGCTGATCTCGTAGTAGTCCTTGGGCGCTGGAAACTTGGCAACCTTTGTACTGATATATCGCCGGAAATCGGGGTTTGCGAGGCCGGCGCGGGCGATGAGCGCCAAGTCGTACGCCGAGCTGCTCTGGCCGGGCTTGTCCAGGCCGCTCGGGGTCTTGGCCACCGTGTCGTACGCCTGCAACCGCTTGGCCTCGGCGTTCATGTCGCGCATGGTCTGGGCCACGCTGCCGTTCGTCTCGGCCAGCGCCATGGCGGCGTCGTTGCCCGAGGACATCATCAGCGCCCGGAACAGGTCGTCGACCTTGTACGTCATCTTGGGCGTCAGCCCGACCGCCGTGCCCTCCTGGTTGCAGGCGTTCTGGCTCGGCCGGACCTTGCGGTTCTTGTCGAGCTTCGGGAGCAGCGTCAGCGCCGTGAGCGTCTTGAGGGTGCTCGCCGGCAGGTAGCGACCGTGCGCGTCCTTCGCGGCGAGCACCTGACCCGTCTCCACGTCCGCGATGACGTAGGAAGTAGCCTTGCTCTCGGGGGGCGCCTTGACGCCTTGGGGTTGCACCAGCCCACGGCTTCCCAGCGCGTCACCGCCGACAGGCGTCGTCGGCGTGGCGGATGCGGTCCCGCTCGTGAGCGTGACCGCTGCGAGAAGTGCCGTAACCGGCACAAATTTCGTCCACATGGCGGTCTCAGCGTAGCTCCGTGTGAATGCCCATGTGGCGACACATTCCCCGGATGATCCGCCTTCGATACTGGAGAGATGACCATGTCACCAAAGATCGCCGGTTTCCTCGTCATCCTCGGCGTGTTCATGATCGTCGAGTGGATCAACCTGGGGTTTAACTTGGCCGACGGACATCCCACCGGCTTCTACGTCGTGCACGGCATCCTGATCGCGGTCAACGTGATCCTCGGCGCGGTGCTGGCGGTGATCGGGTGGCGCGGTCTGCGGGAGGCCGGGATCAGGCGTCGCAAAGAAGGCGCCGGGTGAGCGCGTGCAGCTCGTCGGCCTCCTCGCGCGAGTCGCCGATGGTGGTGAAGCCCAGCTTCCCGTACTCGGGGAGTGCGCCGAGCAGGTGGAAGACGTTGCCCGTGCGCCGGTCGGCGTCGAAGCCGATCCCGAGCCGGCGGGCGGTGCGCATGACCTCGCCCGGCGTGCGGCCACGCAGGCAGGACGAGGAGCAGTTGTCGGTCGCGGTGTAGAACTTCGGCTGGTTCCCGGCCATGAGGAGGCCGGTGGCCGGGTCGTACCTGGCTCCGGTCGTCAGCACCGCGGCGCCGTACGGGTGCGTGGTGCCGCCGATCCGCAGGTTGATCTCGCACAGCAGCGCGGCGTACCCGGCGTCGGCCTTGAGGGCGAAGAAGTCCATGCCGAACAGGCCGACCACGCCGCGCTCGGCCAGGATGCCGGCGATGCGCTCGGCCGACTCGCCCACCTCGTGCCGGTACTCCGGGGCGGCGGGGAACGTGCAGCCCTGGTAGACGTCGTTGTTGGGGCCGCCGAGCACCTGGTCGTGCGTGGCCAGCACGGCCGCGTGCCCGCCCGGCGTGATTCGAGCCAGGGCGCTCGGGTAGTAGAGCGGGCGATGTTCGATGAACTCCTCCACCACCGCGCCGCGCTCCCTGATCTTCGTCGTGAAGCTGGTCCAGGTCTCCCCGGCCGCCGAAAATCGGGTCAGTGAGCGGTCGGCCTTGCTGACGATGGCGTTGCCCAGGCCCGAGTAGCCGTCGTTGAGCTTGACGATCACCCGTTCGCCGGGCAGCGAGTCGATGGCCTCGTCGATCGCGATGATGCTGTGCACGTCGCCGAAGCCGCGGGCCATGGGCACGCCGGCCTCGTGCCCGACCTCGCGGGCTCCGCTCTTGGAGCCGTAGTAGGCCAGCGAGGTGGCGGGTCCGTAGATGGGGACGTTGAGTGACGCGGCCAGCTCCTCCTCGGTCTCGCTGAGGACGAACGGCACCAGCCAGGCGTCGGCGTCGATCGCCGACCGTAACCGGTCGAGGACGTCGGGTCGGCGCAGCAGCGTCCGGGTGAGGGGTTGCGACCAGGGCTCGTCGAGGCTGATGAGCTCCAGGCGCTTGGCGGCGTCGTCCGGGTCGGGGAGGAAGCTGAGGTAGTAGTCGATGATGTCGGGATCGATCGGCGCGGAGGAGAGGTAGATCACCTTGACCCCGGGTTCCCGGAGCGTCAGGAGGAGGAAGAGAAGGCGCTCCTCGTACGATCGGGCTGCCGTGATGCGGCGGAGCTCGTCCTGCGGCAGGGAGAGCGAGGGTACGACCACCAGGGTCCCCTCACTCGGCTCGAAGATGCTCAACCCGGCATACTTCTCCCCGAACGGGATATTAGTGATCATATAGCGAGTGAAACACGCATTCTTCACAAATGCAGCAAGCGACAAAGTGTCATGACCATGACAGAAGGTGACAGGATTCAAAATCGGTGAGCACGTTTGGAAGTGGCGACATCGGGTCACCATCTAATGATCCCTTGTGACTATTTTCCGGATCAGGCGGACATGTGCGGAACGTGACCACCTGCGGTTACGGGCATGCCGTCGGCCAACTTTTGGTGTATCTGTCGGCGCGAAGGCGCACGGGAGCGATAAAGTCAGAAGCATCGCCATCGGGCTCACGGCTTACCGCCGTGCACCCGGGCTGCTGCGACCGATGAACGCGAAGCCCGTGCTGACGATCTCGCGCACCGAAACCTCCGGGTGTGGCTTTTGATTCGCCGAGCGGCCGCCTCAACCAGGTGGCTACCGCAGGATGGATGATTTTCGAGAGCGTTATGAGCCGCCGTCGCCGCGTGGGACGCGCGGCCTCGACGGGATGGATGGTGACATATGCGGGGACGTGAGCTGCGGGGAGAGCTGGACGCGTTCCTGGCGGAGATCGAGCAGGAGCTGGTGGCGTTCCGTCGCGACCTTCACATGCATCCTGAGCTGGCCTTCGCCGAATACCGCACGACCCAGCGCATCGCCGACCGGCTGACCGCCGCGGGGCTGACCCCGTCGGTGCTGCCGCGCGGCACCGGCCTCGTCTGCGAGGTGGGCAGCGGCGACGGCCCGACCATCGCCCTGCGGGCCGACATCGACGCGCTCCCGCTCCAGGACGAGAAGGACGTGCCCTACCGCTCCACCGTCCCCGGCGCGTGCCACGCCTGCGGCCACGACGTGCACACCACGGTCCTGCTCGGCACCTCGATCTTCCTGGCCCAGCAGGCCGCGGCCGGTCTGCTGCCCGGCCGGGTCCGGCTGATCTTCCAGCCCGCCGAGGAGCTGCCCGGCGGCGCCCTGGAGGTCATGGCCCACGGCGGCATCAGCGGCGTCGACCGCATCTTCGGCCTCCACTGCGACCCGCGCGTCGACGTCGGCCAGCTCGGCCTGCGGAGCGGTCCCATCACCTCGGCCTGCGACAAGCTCGTGGTCAGGGTCTCCGGCCCCGGCGGCCACACCGCCCGTCCGCACCTGACGGCCGATCTGGTCTTCGCCCTCGCCAAGATCCTCACCGAGCTGCCCGCCGCGCTCTCCCGCCGGGTCGACCCGCGCTCGTCGCTCAGCCTCGTCTGGGGCCGGGTCGAGGCGGGCTCGGCGGCCAACGCCATCCCCGACGACGGCATCGCCGAGGGCACGATCCGCTGCCTCGACGAGAACGCCTGGCACGCCGCGCCCGACCTGATCAAGGCCCTGCTGGAGTCCGTCGCCGGCGCGTACGGCGTCGAGGCCGTGATGGACTACACGCGGGGCGTGCCGCCGGTCGTCAACGACGAGGTCAGCGTCGAGATGCTGGCCGAGGCGGCCGAGCGGGCCCTCGGGGCCGGCGCGGTGGTGCCCACCCAGCAGTCGCTCGGCGGCGAGGACTTCGCCTGGTACCTGGAGTCGATCCCCGGGGCCTTCGCCCGGCTCGGCACGCGCTCGCCCGACGGCGTCACGTACGACATCCACCAGGGCACCTTCGACGTCGACGAGAAGGCGATCGCGATGGGCGTGCGGGTGATGGCCGCCACGGCGCTGACCGCGCTGTGGGACGTCGGCCCGCTCGACTCGATCAGCAACAACGCCATGGCCTGAGCCCGGGTCCGACGGCCCGCCGCGCGACGCGGCGGGCCGTCGGCGTGTCAGGAGAGCCTGCCGAAGACCACCGGCAGCCGCAGGGACGAGTGCCCCGGCGACACGGTGACCCGGGTGCCCGCCGGGTAACGCAGGGTGTAGTCGCGGTCGGTCGAGATGATCACCAGGCCCAGCCGGTGGCCCTTCTTGAACAGGTAGTCCTTGGGCTGGAAGTCCCAGGTGAAGGTGTACTCCTTGCCGGGGCGCAGCGGTTCGGTGCGGTCGGCGCGATGGCGGTTGCGCACGTCCAGCCATCCCCTGGAGACGATCTTGTACGCGGTCGTCGCCGTGCCGAGCCGTCGCAGCGTCGTGCAGCCCGTGTCACCCGGGACGCCCTCGCCGTAGCAGTAGCTCTGGCCGGTCGAGAGCAGGCTGCCGTCCGGGCGCACGTCGGTGCCGTAGTCCACCAGCAACGCCGTCAGGTACGGCGAGGCGCCGTCCTTGAACGAGGCCCGCACCGACACCGTCGGCGTGCCGGAGATCCGCACGTCGGCGGGCAGCTCGCCGGTCCGGTACGCCAGCCGGTTCGGATCGGCCCCGGTCGCCTCCACCAGTTGCTCGGCGCTCCTGGCGCTCTGGTCCACGAAGGACTCCTCGGGCGACAGCGGCCGGGGCAGCAGGCCGAGCCGTTCGCCCGCGGCCGGGTGCAGCGAGACCGTCGTGGCCCCGGGCAGCGGCCAGGAGGCGTGCTGCTGCCACTCGCCGACGCCGATCTCCACGTCGGCCTGCGGCTCGCGCATGATGCCCGAGTCGATGCCCTGCAACCAGTAGTCGAACCAGCCGTGCAGTTGGCGCAGCCACTCGGCGGTGCGCAGGTTGAAGGGGTTCATGTGGGTGCCCTGGTGCAGCCAGATCTTGCGCGGCACGTGCCGTTCGGCCAGGGCGTTCCACCATTGGGCGAACTGCTTGGTCTTGACGTTCCAGTCGTTGAGGCCGTGCACGAGGAAGACGCTGGCCTTCACCTTGTTCACGTCGTTGAGGTAGTTGCGGGCGTCCCAGAGCGGGCCGTAGTCGCCGGTGATCCGGTCCTGGGCCGCGGCGAGGGCGTCCATCTTGGCGCCGCAGACCTCGAAGCCCTTGTCCCTGGTCAGCACGAACTTGGCCAGCACGTCCAGGTCCTCGCCCTGGTAGCCGCCGGGGGCCAGGACGCCGCCGTTGGCGCGGTAGTAGTCGTACCAGCTGGAGATGGCGGCGATCGGGACGATCGTCTTCAGGCCCTCGACGCCGGTCGAGGCGACGGCGTTGGGCAGGGTGCCGTTGTAGGAGACGCCGATCATGCCGACCTTGCCGGTGGACCAGGTGGCACTGACCTCGTTGCCGTCGGCGTCGAAGCCGCGGGCGCGGCCGTTCAGCCAGTCGATGGCGGCCTTGGGGCCGGCGGTCTCGTTGCGGTCGCCGGAGGTCGGGCAACCGGTCGCGCGGGCGCTGCCCACGTTCTCGACCAGGGCGATGGCGTAGCCGCGGGGCAGGAAGTAGTTGTCGTAGTAGCCGTCGAACGGCTCACTGGCGAGCTTGTTCGAGGGCGACTTCAGGGTGGGCAGCGGGTTGCCGTTCTCGTCCACGTCCACGGGGTGGTTGGGGACGTCGTTGCCCGGGGCGTAGTACGGGCTGGCCTCCATGATCACCGGGACCTTGAGTCCCTGGTCGGTCTCCTTGGGGCGCAGGATGTCCATGGCGACGCGGTCGGGTTTCCCGTCGTCGTCGCTGTCGGTCCCGGCGACCTCCACGAACACCGTCTGCTTGACGGCGTCGGCACGGGAGAAGACGGGCTGGGTGGCGTTGTTCTCGATCTTCAGGGCGGGGGTGTCCGCCGTCGCGGGGGTGGGGCCGCCCAAGGTCACGGCGAGGATCGCGACCAGCGGTACGGCCAGTGTCTTCCAAGGCTGCATACGGGGCTCCGATACGAAATTTCCACCGTTGATCGGAATCTCTGCCATGATCGACCGCTCGGCAAGGGCCCCTTCCCTACCAAACTTGGGCAAAATCTTGCGGACACCGTCCCAAGTGCCTGAACCCAGATTCAGGTCACGGACGCGCTTGATGTCGATAACGGAGCGGTTGCGACCCTGTGTGCCGGTTTGGTCTGCCCTGGTCAAGCAACTATCTTCCGTGCAGGTGCCGTACGTTTCTTCGCGCCTGCGATGAAGTTCGACGGCGAGGAAATGGAAGGGAGTCGCCTTGCTCGGCAAGCGATTCAGCAGGATTGCCGTCGGCTCGGTAGCCGGCGTCATGCTCATGGCAGTCGCGGCCTGTGGCAGCGAGGGTGGAGGCACCTCGGCGAGCACGCAGCCGAGCTCCGGCGCGAGCAGCGAGGCCCCCAAGGGCGGGCTGAAGGTCGGTCTGGCGTTCGACGTCGGCGGCCGTGGCGACAAGTCGTTCAACGACGCCGCCTACGCCGGCCTGGAGAAGGCCAAGACTGAGCTGAACGCCGACATCAAGGAGCTCAGCCCGGCGGCCGACGGCTCCAACCGCGGCGACCTGCTGCGCCAGCTCGCGGACGCGGGCTACAACCCCATCATCGGCGTCGGCTTCGCCTACGGCGACGACATCAAGAAGACCGCCGCCGAGTACCCCGACGTGCAGTTCGCCGTCGTCGACTCGGCCTCCAACGGCCCGAACGTGACCGGCCTGCTGTTCGCCGAGGAGCAGGGCTCCTACCTGGCGGGCGTCGCCGCGGCGACCAAGTCGGAGGCCGGCCACGTCGGCTTCGTGGGCGGCGTCGAGAACGACCTGATCAAGAAGTTCCAGGCGGGCTTCGTGATGGGCGCCAAGTCGGTCAAGTCGGACATTAAGATCGACATCAAGTACCTCACCCCCGACGGTGACTTCTCCGGCTTCAAGGCCCCCGACAAGGGCAAGGTCGCGGCCGAGAAGATGTACCAGGACGGCGCGGACATCGTCTACCACGCCGCCGGCGACTCCGGCCTCGGCGTGTTCCAGGCGGCCGCCGCGGCCAAGAAGAAGGCCATCGGCGTCGACTCCGACCAGCGGCAGACGGTCAAGGAGACCGACCTGCAGTCGGTCATCATGACCTCGATGCTCAAGCGCGTGGACGTCGGCGTCTTCGAGTTCGTCAAGGCCTTCCAGGGCGGCGCCAAGGGCGGCAGCAACACCGTCTACGACCTCAAGGTCGACGGCGTGGGTCTGTCCACCACCGGTGGCGAGATCGACGACATCAAGGACAAGCTCGACGCTGCCAAGAAGGACATCGTCGACGGCAAAATCACGGTTCCGTCCAAGCCGTAATCTGGGTAGGAACGGACGACCGAGGGCCCGGAGTCCCCACTTCGGGCCTTCTCGCTATCCGCCCCGTCCGCCCCCCATGCTCTAGGAGAGGCGAAATGAGCTCGGACACCCTCGCCGCGGTGCAACCCGCCGTAGAGCTGGAGGGCATCACCAAGCGTTTCCCCGGCGTCGTCGCCAACCACGACATCCGCATCACCGTCGAACCCGGCACGGTGCACGCGATCGTCGGCGAGAACGGCGCCGGCAAGTCGACCCTGATGAAGATCCTCTACGGCATGCAGAAGCCGGACGAGGGCACGATCCGGGTCAACGGCCGCGAGGTCACCTTCCGCACCCCCAGCGACGCCATCGACGTCGGCATCGGCATGGTCCACCAGCACTTCATGCTGGCCGACAACTTCACCGTGCTGGAGAACATCGTCCTCGGTGCCGAGCCCACCAAGGCCGGCGTGCTCGACACCGGCAGGGCGCGGGCCCGCATCGCCGAGCTGGCCAGCAGCCACGGCCTGCGCGTCGACCCCGACGCGCTGGTGGAGAACCTCGGCGTCGGCGACCGCCAGCGGGTGGAGATCCTCAAGGTCCTCTACCGCGGCGCCCGCATCCTCATCCTCGACGAGCCGACGGCGGTCCTCGTGCCGCAGGAGGTCGAGGAGCTGTTCGAGAACCTGCGCGAGCTCAAGGCCGAGGGCCTGACCGTCATCTTCATCTCGCACAAGCTCGACGAGGTGCTGAACATCGCCGACGCGATCACCGTGATCCGCCGCGGCACCACCGTCGCCAGCGTGAACCCCGCCGAGGTCACCGCCCGCCGGCTCGCCGAGCTGATGGTCGGCAGCGAGCTGCCCACGCCGGAGACCCGCGAGTCCACCGTGCGGGAGAGCGTCACGCTGAGCGTGTCCCGGCTGACGATGGAGGCCGACGGCTTCCGTCCCGTGCCCAAGGGCACCTCCGTCGGCCTGTACGTCGACAAGCTCCGCGAGGAGGGCAAGCGCCTGATCCTCGACGACGTCTCCTTCGACATCCACGCGGGCCAGATCCTGGGCATCGCCGGCGTCGAGGGCAACGGCCAGTCCGAGCTGATCGAAGCGATCATGGGCATGCGTCCCGCCCACGGCACGATCACCCTCGGCGGCGTGGACGTCAGCGCCTGGTCCACGCTGAAGCGCAGGGAGGCCGGCATCGGCTACATCCCCGAGGACCGCCACCGGCAGGGCCTGCTGCTGGAGGCGTCCCTGTGGGAGAACCGGGTGCTCGGCCACCAGACCAGGTCCCCGGCGCGCCGCGGCATCTGGGTGGACCGCCGCGCCTCGAAGGCCGACACCGAGCGCATCGTCAAGGAGTACGACGTGCGCACCCCCAGCGTGGACACCCTGGCCCTGGCCCTGTCCGGCGGCAACCAGCAGAAGCTGATCGTCGGACGCGAGATGAGCGGCGAGCCGTCGTTCCTCATCGCCGCCCACCCCACCCGCGGCGTGGACGTCGGCGCCCAGGCCGCCATCTGGGACCACCTGCGCAACGCGCGGGCCGCCGGTCTGGCCGTGCTGCTGATCTCGGCCGACCTCGACGAGCTGATCGGCCTGTCCGACACGATCCGCGTGATCCTGCGCGGCCGGCTCGTGGCCGAACTCGACCCGTCCGACGTCACGCCCGAGCGGCTTGGCGGTTACATGACCGGCGCCATCGCCGGTACTGAGGAGACGTGATGCCCGCCGGGCTCAACCGGGCGCTGCTCACCGTCGCAGGCGCCATCGTCGCCATCGTCCTGGCGATCGCGATCTCCAGCGTGGCGATCATCGCGGCGGGCGCCAGCCCGATCGACGCGTTCGCCGCCTTCTTCGACTTCGGCGAGACCGCGCGTTCGGTGTCCAACGGCATCGCGGCGTTCCTCAACCGGGCGGTGCCGCTGTTCATCGCCGGTCTCGCGGTGGCGGTCGGCTTCCGCATGAACCTCTTCAACATCGGCGTCGAGGGCCAGTACCGGATCGCGGCCATCTGCGCGGCCTACGTCGGCTCGACGTTCACCGCCCCGAAGCCGATCCAGATCCTGGTGATCATCGTCGTCGCGGCGGTCGTGGGCGGCGCGTACGCGCTGATCCCCGCGGTCATGAAGGTGACCCGCGGCGTCAACGAGGTCATCTCCACGATCATGCTCAACTACATCGCGATCTCGCTGGCCTCCTACCTGGTACGCGGCCCGTTCGCGGGCCAGCGGGCCGCCGGTCAGCTCACCACGACCACGCCGCAGCTCCCCGAGTCGGCCATGTTCCCCAACCTGAACTTCGTCTTCGACTGGTTCGGGCTGCTGCCGCCCACCCGCGGCGGCGGCGTGTGGGGCTTCCTGCTCGTGGCCGTCGTGCTCGGCCTGGTGGTCTGGGTCGTGCTGGAGCGCACCCGCTTCGGCTTCAACGTCAAGGCCAGCGGGCTCAACGGCCCGGCCGCCTTCGCCTCGGGCGTCAACCCGAAGAAGATGGTCATCGCGGCCATGGTGCTGTCCGGCGCGATCGCGGGGCTCATCGGCCTGCCCGAGATCCTCGGCGACAAGGGCGCCTTCAACTCCAACTTCACCGCCGGCCTCGGCTTCCTCGGCATCGCGGTGGCGCTGCTGGGCAGGAACAAGCCCGTCGGCATCGCGATCGCCGCGCTGCTGTTCGCCTTCCTCGACCGGGCGCAGGGCGCGCTGCAGATCGCGGACGTGCCGTCGTCGGTCATCACGATCATCCAGGGCGTCATCGTCCTGCTGGTGGTCATCGCGAACGAGGTGACCAACCGCATCGCCATGCGGCTTGAGGAGCAGCGGGCCGCCCGGCAGCTCGACACGAACAGACCGGTTGAGGTGGCAGCATGAGCAGGGTCGGCAAATACCATCTGGCGCTGCTCGGCGTCGCCGCGCTCATCCTGCTGCTGTCGCTGGTGCGGATCATCTCCGGCCAGGACGACCTGACCTCCTCCGGCACGTTCAACGCGGCGCTGCTGCTCGCGGTGCCGATCGGGCTGGCCGGTCTCGGCGGTCTGTGGGCCGAGCGGGCCGGCGTGGTCAACATCGGCCTCGAAGGCATGATGGTGCTCGGCACCTGGTTCGCCGGCTGGGCCGGATACCAGTGGGGCGCCGTGGCCGCGCTGCTCGCCGGGCTGCTCGGCGGCGCGCTCGGCGGGCTCATCCACGCGATCGCGACCGTCACGTTCGGCGTCGACCACATCATCAGCGGCGTCGCCATCAACCTGCTCGGCCCCGGCATCACCCGCTTCCTGTCCGAGGTCCTCTACGGCGAGGGCACCTCGGCCAGCGCGAAGGGCGCCGGCATCACCACCTCGCCGGCGATCAGCTCGGGCGCCCCCGAGGTGAGCCTGCCCGTGTTGTCGTCCGGCCCCGACCTGCTCGGCAAGCTGGAGAACACCCACTGGTTCCTGCTCTCCGACCTGGCCGGCATCCTGCGCGGCCTCACCCACGACGTGAACGCGCTGATCATCCTGGCCGTGCTGCTGCTGCCGGTGACGTACCTGGTGCTGTGGCGCACGTCGTTCGGGCTGCGGCTGCGTTCGGCGGGGGAGAACCCGTGGGCGGCCGAGTCGCTGGGCGTGAACGTCTACCGGATCAAGTACCTCGCGGTCGTCGTCTCCGGCGCGTTCGCCGGGCTCGGCGGCGTGTTCCTGGTCTTCGTCTCCAACAAGTACGTCGAGGGCCAGACACAGGGACGCGGTTTCATCGGCCTGGCGGCCATGATCTTCGGCAACTGGCGGCCCGGCGGGCTCGCGGCCGGCTCGTCGCTGTTCGGCTACGCCAGCGGCCTGCAACTGCGCAGCTCCGGCGACGCCAACGCGGTCACCACGTTCTTCCTGTTCGGCTCGCTGCTGCTGGTGATCTACATCGCGCTCCAGATCCGCAAGCTGGTCGCGCCGAGCCAGCCGGCCGAGGTCGTGACCAGGGGCGTCAAGGACTACACCGTGATCGCCGCCGCGGCGGTGGGCGCGCTCGTGCTGTTCTGGCTCTGGCGGACCGTGGAGACGCTGCCGGGCGAGTTCGTCTTCATCACGCCACACGTGCTCACGCTGCTCGTGCTCCTGGTCGCCTCGCAGCGTCTGCGGATGCCCAAGGCCGACGGCGTACGCTTCCGTCGGGGGGATCAACATTGAACATCGATTGGGACGGCCTGCGCGCCGAGGCCGCCACGGCCATGCGCAACGCCTACGCGCCGTACTCCAAGTTCCCGGTGGGGGCGGCGGCGGTCGTCGACGACGGCCGGATCGTCACCGGCTGCAACGTCGAGAACGCCTCCTACGGGCTCGGCCTGTGCGCCGAGTGCGGCCTGGTGTCGGCGTTGCAGATGTCGGGCGGCGGCCGGCTGGTGGCCTTCACCTGCGTCGACGGCCACGGCGAGCTGCTCATGCCGTGCGGGCGCTGCCGTCAGCTCCTGTACGAGTTCGGCGGTGAGGACCTGCTGGTCGAGACCGTCGACGGCCCCAAGCGCATGGCGCAGATCCTGCCGTACGCGTTCGGCCCCGACGACCTCAGCAGGAGTACGTGACCATGGACGCCATCGAGGTCATCCGCGCCAAGCGCGACGGCGGCGAGCTCGGCACCGCCCAGATCGACTGGGTGATCGCCGCCTACACCCGCGGTGACGTGGCCGACGAGCAGATGTCCGCCCTGGCCATGGCCATCCTGCTCAACGGCATGAACCGGCGCGAGATCGCCGACTGGACGCAGGCCATGATCCGCTCGGGCGAGCGGATGGACTGGTCGATGCTCGACCGGCCCACGGCCGACAAGCACTCCACGGGCGGCGTCGGCGACAAGATCACGCTGCCGCTGGCCCCGCTGGTGGCGGCGTGCGGGGCGTACGTGCCCCAGCTCTCCGGGCGCGGCCTCGGGCACACCGGGGGCACCCTGGACAAGCTGGAGTCCGTCCCGGGCTGGCTGGCCTCGCTCTCCAACGACCAGATGCTGCACGTCCTGCGCACGGCCGGTGCGGTGGTCTGCGCGGCGGGCTCGGGGCTGGCCCCGGCCGACAAGAAGCTCTACGCGCTGCGCGACGTCACCGGCACGGTCGAGTCGATCCCGCTGATCGCCTCCTCGATCATGTCGAAGAAGATCGCCGAGGGCACCGGCTCGCTGGTGCTCGACGTGAAGGTCGGCTCCGGGGCGTTCATGAAGACGACCGAGACGGCCCGCGAGCTGGCCGAGACCATGGTCGCGCTCGGCGGTGACGCGGGCGTGCGCACGGTCGCGCTGCTGACGGCCATGGACCGGCCGCTCGGCCGCGCCGTGGGCAACGCGCTGGAGGTCGAGGAGTCGATCGAGGTGCTGGCCGGCGGCGGGCCGTCCGACGTGGTGGAGCTGACCGTACGACTGGCGCGCGAGATGCTGGCGGCCGCCGGGGTCTCCGGCAAGGACCCGGCCGACGCGCTGCGCGACGGCTCGGCCATGGACGCGTGGCGGCGGATGATCTCCGCCCAGGGCGGCAACCCCGACGCGGTCCTGCCGAGGGCGGCCGAGACCATGACGGTCGCGGCGCCGTCGTCCGGGGTGCTGGCCCACCTCGACGCGTACGCGGTGGGGCTGGCCGCCTGGCGGCTCGGCGCCGGACGGGCGCGCAAGGAGGACCCGGTGTCGTTCGGGGCCGGGATCGTGCTGCACGCCAAGCCCGGCGACCTGGTCCGCGAGGGGCAGCCGCTGATGACGCTGCACGCGGACGAGACGGCCAGGTTCGAGCGGGCGCTGGAGGCGCTGGCGGGCGGCTACGAGGTCGCCGAGTCGGGGCGCGAGCTGCTGCCCCTGGTCATCGACCGCATCGGCTGACCACCGGGAACACTCGTGCGCGGCGGCCGGACCCCTGCCGGGGACGGCCGCCGCCGGTCTTTCTCGCGGGCCGGCTAGGTGGTGACGGCGGGGACGTCGGTGAAGACGTCCGCGAGCACGGCGCGCTGCGTGGGCAGCGCCTCGGTGTACCGCTCGCGCCCCTCGTCGGTGATGCAGACGAACACGCCCCGGCGGTCGGAGACGCAGGTGTCGCGGGTGACGAGCCCGCTCTTCTCCAGCCTGGCCACGACCCTGGACAGGGCGCTCTGGCTCAGGTGGACCTCCTCGCAGAGCTCCTGGATGCGCAGCTTCCTGTCGTTGTGGACGATGCGGTCGAGCACCTCGAACTCGCTGGGCCCGAGCCCGTGCCGCTCGCCGAGCTCCCGCTCCAGCGCGCACATGGCCTTGGCGTGTTTGGCCAGGACGTAATGCCAGGTCTCGACCACGAACTCCTCGTCCATGTCGCGGAGGTTACCATCTCGGGAAGATTCATGCAACGGCATTAAATGCGCTTGCATTAGATGCGAGCGCATGTATTGTTCTGACTCATGTCCTCTTCCTCATCCCGTTGGGGCGCGCTCGCCGTGCTCTGTGCAGTGATCTTCCTTGACGCCCTTGACGTCTCCATGGTCGGTGTCGCCCTGCCGGCCATCCAGCACGACCTGGGCCTCAGCACCTCTTCCCTGCAGTGGGTGGTCAGCGGCTACGTGCTCGGCTACGGCGGTCTTCTGTTGCTCGGGGGCAGGACCGCCGACCTGCTCGGGCGGCGCAGGGTTTTCCTGGTCGCTCTGGGCGTCTTCGCCGTCGCGTCGTTGCTGGGTGGTGTCGTGGACGACGGGGGCCTGCTGATCGCCGCCCGGTTCGTCAAGGGGGTGGCCGCCGCCTTCACCGCGCCCGCCGCCTTGTCGATCATCACCACCACGTTTCCCGAGGGGCCGGAGCGCAACAAGGCATTGAGCATCTTCACCGCCTGCGCCGCCAGCGGCTACTCGCTCGGCCTCGTGCTCTCCGGCCTGCTGACCGGGCTCGGCTGGCAGTGGACGCTCCTCATGCCGGTGCCGGTCGCGGTCATCGCGCTGATCGCCGCGTTGAAGGTGCTGCCGAAGGGCCAGGAGGAGCGCGCCGAGGGCGGTCACGACCTCATCGGCGCCGTGCTGATCACCGCCTCGATGTTGCTGCTGGTCTTCACCGTCGTGCAGGCTCCCGAGGCCGGCTGGGCCTCGTTCCGGACGATCGGCTCGCTGGTGGCCGTGGCGGTGCTGCTCGGCCTGTTCGTCTTCACCGAGCTGCGGTTGAAGCACCCGCTGGTGCGGCTCGGCATCCTGCGCTCGGGGCACATCGTGCGGGCCAACCTCGGGCTGCTCATCCTGATGGGCTCGTACGTGGCCTTCCAGTTCGTGGCCATGCAGTACTTCCAGAACCTGCTGCACTGGTCGGCGCTCGGCACGGCCCTGGCGTTCCTGCCCGCGGGCCTGCTCGTCGCGGTCACCTCGACCAAGATGGGCGACTTCGCCGACAGGTTCGGCACCGGCAAGCTGATCGTCATCGGCGCCGCGGCCCTGGCCGGCGGGTACGCGGTCTTCCTGGGCATCGACGAGACGCCGAGCCTCGGCGGCCTGGTGATCCCCGGCATGGTCCTGCTGGGCGTGGCCTTCGCCCTGTCCTTCCCCGCGCTGAACATCCAGGCCACCAACGGCGTGGACGACGACGAGCAGGGCCTGGCCTCCGGGCTGCTCAACACCTCCGGCCAGGTCGGCGGCGCGATCGTGCTGGCCGTGGTGACCGCCGTGCTCACCTCGGGCGGCGAGACGCTGTCGATCGGCGCGCTGCGCTCGGCGATCGTGGTCGCGCTGGTGCTGGCCCTGGTCGGGCTGGTGATCTCGGCCACCGGCCTGCGCTCGGGCAAGGCCGCCGCGGTCGAGCAGGAGGACGCGAAGGTCTTCGAGGCCGTCTGACCTCCGCGCGGCAGGGAAGAGGGTTCCGCTCGAAGCGGGGCCCTCTTCCTCATTCCTCCAGCGCGCCGATCGGGTCGGAGTAGTCGATCCACTCCGTCGCGGAGTCGTCGAAGGCGGTGGCCTCGCCGGTGCGGACGTCCACCTGGATCAGGTACACGTCCTCGCGGTCCCACAGGCGCACGAGGACCTTGCCGGGGCCCAGCCAGCGTTCCACCCTGATCACTTCGAGGTCGTCGTCGTCCAGGCGGGTGCGGGGGCCGGCGACGCGGCCGGTGCGGGCGTCCATGGTGACCAGCCGGGCGTCGGCCGTCACCAGGGCCAGAAGGCGGCCGTCGGGCGAGAGCGCGGCGCCGTGCTCGACGAGGGCGGGGTCGATCCGGAACCCCTTCGTGCGGGTGCGCGCGCCGTCCAGCCTGAGCGTGCTGACGGAGGCGTGGCCGGGCACGTCGGTGGTGTCCCGGCGTTCGGCGACCACGCGCGTGCCGTCGTCGTCCACGGCCAGGATCTCGACGTCCTCGCCGCGTACGGTGCTGGTCGTGCCCGTCCGGAAGTCGAGCACCGCGCCGTCGCCGGACGCGCCGAAGGACAGCGAGAAGTAGCGGCCGTCCGGGGACGACGCGATGTGCGCCTCGCCGTCCCCGGCCGTCGCCTCGATGCGCTTGACCGCGCCCGTGGGCAGGTCGTGGACCAGGTAGCGGCCCTGGGGGTTCTGGTAGGCGAGCCGGTGGCCGTCCTGGCTGAGGGCGAGCGGCATGGAGTCGCCGGTGGCCGGGTCGTAGCCGGCCCGCGCGCCCGGCAGCCGCCACTCCGTGCCCGATCGGGTCGTGAGCACCCACTGGCCGCAGGGCCGGGGGTCGTGGGCGTCCACCTCGGCGTCGCGGCAGTAGCCCGGATAGGCGAAGCGGACCGGGTCGGGGAGCGCGGCGGGCAGCGGGTCGCGGGTCTCCTCGGCGGCGCCCGCCGCCCCGGGGTCGAAGGGGGAGCGGGCCATCGCCTCGTTCACGTTGTCGGCCACCGCGGACAGGCCCGCCACGACCGTCGCGACCAGCGCGGCGACCAGGCCGGCGGAGGCGAGCGTCCACACCGACGCCCGTACCCTGCGCCGCGTCGTGAGCCGGCGCAGGACGGTGCCGGCGAGGTCGGTGCGCGGCAGCTCGGCGGCCAGGGAGAGCAGGGCGGCGCGCAGGGCCGGATCCGCGTCCTGACCCTCCTCCGCCGGGGCGGCGGGCTCGGGGGCGGCGCCGAGCGTCCAGGGGGAGGAAGGCGTCGTGTCGGTCCGGGGAGGCTCGTCCGGGAACAGGTGCGGGTGGGAGGCGCGGAGCCGGGCGCGGGCCCGCCGCAGCTCGTCGTCCAGGGCGCCGGTCCACAGGCCCGTGACCGCGGCCGCGTGCGGGAGGCTCAGCCCGTCGTGGAAGGTGACGACGACGGCCGCGCGGGTCGTCGGGGCGAGCCCGGTGAACAGGTGGCCCTCCGGCAGCGGCCAGGGCTCGCCCGTCGCGCCCAGGAACCGTCCGTACAGCTCGCGCAGCACCGCGTCGGCCGGGCGGTGGTAGCGGATGGCGGACCACCGGCGGCAGGCCGCGAGCAGGGCGTGGACGGTCAGCTCGCGCGCCTTGTCCACGTCGCCGGTCAGCAGGTACGCCGTCCGCGCGAACGAGGGCTCATAGGACGCCAGAAAAGCCGATAAGTCGTGGGATTTGCTCACTTGTATGACTCCTTGGAGGTTGATCAGCGTAGAGGCAGTCCCGGCCGCGCGGAAGTGCCCCGGAAACCCGGACCGATCCGCCGTGGAGCCGCTTGCAGGCCCGTGGGCTGGGCATCTACCGGGCATGCGCCCGTCATCCCCGACCTGCGACCGGTCGTCGCGCCTTCGCCTCGTCGCGCCGCTCGCCTGCCTCGCCGTGCTGACCGCGTGCGGCACCGTCACGCAGACCGCCCGGCTGGACACCCCCGCGGAGACCAGCCCGGCCGCCACCCCACGCAGCACCCCCTCCGACGTCCCCACCAGCACCGCCGAGGTGGACGTCGAGCGCGACGGCCTCGACCCGGCCGTGGTGACCGGCGTCCGGTACGCCACCCACGACGGCTACGACCGGGTGGTCATCGACCTCAAGGGCGACATTCCCGGATACAAGGTCAAATGGGTGGACGAGTTCCTGGAGGACGGTTCCGGCGAGCCCATGGGCGTCCGCGGCGGCGCGTACCTGCAGCTCACCCTGGTCCCCGCCAACGCGCACGACGACGACGGCTATCCCACCTGGAAGGGCGGCCCCGTCTACCCGGCCAACCTCAAGAACGTCTCCGACGTCGTCAGGACCGGCGACTTCGAGGGACGCGTGGGCATCGGCCTGGCGCTCGCCCACAAGGCCGGCTTCCGGGTGAAGGAGCAGTCCGCGCCGAGCCGGCTGGTGCTCGACGTGGCACACTGATCCCCGTGGTGAGAAAGATCGAGGGCCCGACCCGCATCCCCGTCCCCGGCGGCAAGCTCATCGACGAGCACGTGGGGCGCGTCAACAGTGGCGACGAGCAGGTCTCGATCGCCCACATGACCGCCCCGCCCGGCTGGGCCGAGCCCGCCCAGACGCCGTCGTTCACCGAGTACACCGTGGTCCTGCGCGGCAGCGTGCTCGTCGAGCACGACGGCGGCACGGTCGAGATCGCCGCCGGCCAGTCGGTGGTGACCTCGCCGGGGGAGAAGGTGCGCTACAGCGCGGGCCCCGACGGCGCCGAGTACGTCGCCGTGTGCCTGCCCGCCTTCGCGCCGGAGGCCGCGGGCCGCGACTGACCCGGGAGGCCGCGCGGGTGTGCCGGAGGGGTCGTCCACAGGCGGGCGCGACGTGTGCGGCGGCGGAGGAGTGTGCTCATATCATGGCCAGATGAGCCCCACGCTTGACAAGATCCGGCTGGCTCCCAAGGTGTTGTTGCACGATCACCTCGACGGCGGGCTGCGCGCCGAGACGATCGTCGAGCTCGCACGGGAGATCGACTACGGGCGGCTGCCCTCCACCGACCCCGACAACCTGCGCCTGTGGTTCGAGGAGGCCGCCGACTCCGGGTCGCTTGAGCGCTACCTGGAGACCTTCGACCACACGGTCGCGGTCATGCAGACCCGCGAGTCCCTGGTCCGGGTGGCCGCCGAGTGCGCCCGCGACCTCGCCGACGACGGCGTGGTCTACGCCGAGGTGCGTTTCGCCCCCGAGCAGCACACCACCATGGGGCTGAGCCTCGACCAGGTGGTGGAGGCGGTGCTCGAAGGGTTCACGCTCGGCTCGCAGGGGCGCGGCATCCGGGTCGGCACGCTGCTGACCGCGATGCGGCACATGGCGCGTTCGATGGAGATCGCCGAGCTGGCCGTGCGCTACCGCGACGCCGGCGTCGTGGGGTTCGACATCGCCGGGGCCGAGGCCGGCTACCCGCCCACCCGGCACCTCGACGCCTTCGAGTACCTGCAGCGGGAGAACGCGCACTTCACGATCCACGCCGGCGAGGCGTTCGGGCTGCCGTCGATCTGGCAGGCCATCCAGTGGTGCGGCGCCGACCGGCTGGGCCACGGCGTGCGGATCATCGACGACATCGCGGTGGCCGGCGACGGGTCGGCCAAGCTGGGGCCGCTGGCGGCGTACGTGCGCGACAAGCGCATCCCGCTGGAGATGTGTCCCACGTCCAACCTCCAGACCGGGGCCGCCGCCTCGATCGCCGAGCATCCCATCGGGCTGCTGCGCAGGCTGCACTTCCGGGTCACCGTCAACACCGACAACCGGCTGATGAGCTCCACGAGCGTGTCGCTGGAGTTCGCCAAGCTGGTCGAGGCGTTCGGCTACGACTGGGACGACCTCCAGTGGTTCACGGTCAACGCGATGAAGTCGGCCTTCCTCCCGTTCGACGAGCGGCTGGCGCTGATCAACGGCGTGATCAAGCCGGGGTTCGCGCAGATCAAGTGGCAGCCGTGAAGCACACCTACCGGTCCAAGACCGCCTTCGTGCTGGGCTGCGCGTGGCTGGTCTTCGTGGCGTTCAACGTGTGGGACCTGACGGCCCACTACAACGGCAAGCCGTCCATGGTGGCGCTGGCCGTGCTCGGGGCGATGTCGGCGCTCGTCTACGCGATCGCGATCAGGCCCGCCACCGTGGTCGGCGAGGAGGGCCTGCTGGCCCGCAACCCGCTGCGCACGACGTTCCTGCCGTGGGCGTCCGTCGGCGAGGTGACGGTCACCCACTCCATCGCGGTCCGCCACGGCGGCGAGGGCGCCGACGAGCAGGTGCTGCGGTTGTGGACGCCGATGAGCAGCGCCCGCGAGCGGTCCAAGGCGCAGCGGCGCGGTGTGCCCAAGCCCGAGCGCGGCGGCCGGTTCCGGGTCGAGACCACGGTGAGCAAGGCCGAGCAGGCCGCCGCCGAGGCGTTCACCGGCAAGACGCACGCCGACTTCGTGGGCGACCAGATCCGCGACCGCGCCGAGGCCGCCCGCCGCCGCGAGGAGCCGGCGACCCCGGCCAGGGTCACCTGGTCCTACGACTCGATCGCGGTCCTCGTGGCCGCGGTCGCCCTGATCGTCGCCGCCGTCGTCATCGCCTGACCGTCCGCCGGCCCGGGCGGGCGGGCGGCGCGATGTCAGGAGGTCCGGCGGGTGAGGAAGCGGGTCATGCCTGCCTGGGCCAGGCCCGCCCGCTCGACCTGCCGGGCCGCCTCGGTCTCGGCCTCGAAGGCGCGCTCGACGTCGGCGAGCGCCGGGCGCAGCAGCCGGAGGTGCGTGGCGGTGGCCGTGCCCGGCCGCGTCCAGTGGCGCACCCGCGCGATCGCCGTCTCCACCAGCTTCTCGGCAGGCACGAGCTCGTCCAGCAGCCCGGTCTCCAGCGCGCCGGCGGCGTCCAGGCGGGCCGAGTCGAGCACCAGTCGCAGCGCCCGGCCGCCCGCCAGCCGGGGCAGCAGGTGACCGGCGGCGTTCGAGATCGACAGGCCGAGGTGGTTCTCGGGGAAGAAGTACTCGGCGGCCGGGGCGCCGAGGCGCGTGTCGAAGCAGAGCGTCCACTCGGCGGCGCCGCCGACGGCCAGGCCGTTGACCGCGGCGACCACCGGCACCTCGGTCTCCAGCACGGCCCTGGTCATGTCGTGGAACAGCTCCACCTCCGCCTCCAGCGGCTTGCCCGCCGCCTCGGCGATGTCCTCGCCCGCCGAGAAGGCCCGGCCGGCGCCGGTCACCACGATGCCCCTCGCCGTACGGCCGTGCGCGCGGACGGCCGCGGCCAGGTCCCTGCGCATGCCGGCGGTGAGGGCGTTCAGTTTCTCGGGGCGCGTGAGGGTGATCAGGGCCACCTCGTCGCGTACGGTCACGTCGATCATGCCGGGTCCTCCGTGGGGATGGCGGGGGCAGCGCGCTGGTCGCGGCCGGGGCGGAGCAGGTGGCGCTTCTCGATGCGGGCGGACGGGGTGAGCGTGAACGACTCCACGAACTCCACGTACGCCGGGATCTTGAAGCGGGCCAGGCGTTCCCTGGCATGGGCGATGACGGCGGCGGCCGTGCCCGCGTCGGCGGCGTGTCCGGGGCGGAGCTGGATGAACGCCTTGGGCAGCTCGCCGAAGAGGTCGTCGGGGATGGGGACCAGGGCCGCGGACAGGACCGCGGGATGCCCGGCGAGCACGCTCTCGACCTCGGCGCACGAGATGTTCTCACCGCCCCTGCGGACCATGTCCGTCAGCCGCCCGGCATGTCGGATACGCCCTAGCTCGTCGCGTACGCCCAGGTCGCCGGTGTGGTACCAGCCGCCGCGGAAGGCGTGCGCGGTGGCCTCGGGATGGTTCCAGTAGCCGTTCATCATGGGTGCGCCGCGGACCAGGATCTCGCCGGTCTCGTCGTCGAGCCGGACCTCCTTGCCGGGCGGCGGCGTGCCCATCGCACCGGTGCCGACCGTGTCGTCCGCGTCCGGGGCGGCCATCAGGTCGCAGCCGCTCTCGGTGGAGCCGTACAGCTCGCGCCAGGGTGCGCCCCAGCGCTCCTCGAACGTGCGGTGCAGGCCCGGGACGATGCCGGAGCAGAGCACGAGCCGCATCCGGTTGTCGCGGTCGAGGGGGCTCGGCGGCTGCTTGTGCATCAGCAGGGGCATGGTGCCCAGCACGTACGTGAGGGTCGCGCCGTGCTCGCGGACGGCGGGCCAGAAGCCGGAGGCGGAGAAGCGCGGGAGGACCACCAGCGGGATGCCGCCGGCCAGGCAGAGCAGGGTGGTCCATTGCGGGTCCATGTAGGAGTACGCCTGGGCGATCAGCAGGACGTCATCGTCGCGCAGGTGTACGAGGTCGGCGACGACCCGCGCGGTCCTGATCCAGTAGTCGTGGGTGAGCAGGCAGGCTTTGGGGAAGCCCGTCGTCCCCGACGTGTACTGGAAATTAGCGACATTGTCCGCGCTGGGGGATATGTCGAGAGGTGGGCCATCTGTCAGCGTGTCCACGAGGTGCACCACGCCGGGCACGCGCGCCGCGTGGGCCCGTCCGGCCAGGGTGGCGACCGCGCCGGAATCGCGCAGGACGTGCTCCAGGTCGGCGGCCTGGTAGCGGACGTTCACGGGGACGGTGACCGCCCCCGCCTTCAGGACGGCGAACCAGCTCAACGGCCACCACGGCTCGTTGTCCAGCATGACGGCCACCCGGTCGCCGGGGCGTACCCCTCGGGCGGCCAGCGCGCGGGCCAGGCGGTCGGACTCGGCGTCGGCCTCGGCGAAGCTCAGCGAGGTCGCGGGGACGGTCGGTGAGGGGGCGGGGAAGCGGAGGAACTCGCGTTCGCCGTACGTGCTAGCGGCGGTCCTCAGCAGGTCGGGGATCGTGGTGTGCATCCGGCGGCTCCCACGGGAAGTCGGGCAGCAGGCGTGGATCGAGGGGCGCCACGACCGGGACGGCGGCGCGCACGGCGGCCAGGCCGATCGTGACGAACTCCGCGCACACCTGCTCCAGCGTCGAGTCCCCGTCGGGGCGGTACCACTCGCTGGTGCCGGTGCACATGGACATGAGCGCGAGGCGGGTCAGCCTCTGGTCGGCGAGGTGGAAGACGCCCTCGGCGACGCCGTCGGCCAGGGCGCTCCTCCAGTGGCTCTCGTAGGCGTCGCGCAGGGCGATGACCTCGGTGTGGGCGGGGGAGCCGGGGGTGAGGGAGCGGAGCTCGCCGTCCATGACGCGGCTGGTCAGGGGGCTGCGCGCGTGCAGGGCGGTGAGCGAGGTGATCAGCAGGGCGAGGCGGTCGGCGGGACGCGTGGCCCCGTCCAGGACGCGGGCGGTCGAGTCGATCAGGCCCTGGAGGCCGGTCCGCATGAGGTCGGCGAGCAGGGCTTCCTTGCTGGGGACGTGGTGGTAGATGCCGGCGTTGGTCAGGTTCGCCGCCCTGGCCAGGTCCCTGATGCCGGTGGCGGCGAAGCCCTGCCGGGCGAAGAGCCGCACGGCCGCCGTCCTGATCCGGAGCAGTGCGTCCACGTCCACGGCCACCTACCGAACGTTCGGTTGCTTGTTACGCTGGAAATTACCCCATGTCTGTAGAAACCGCCATAGGTTGACTCTGACACCGTGTGAGCCCCTACTCCTGGAGCGGACATGTTCAGCATCGGAGAATTCGCCAGGCTGGGGCTCGTGTCCGTACGCATGCTCCGCCACTACGACGCCATCGGTCTGCTGCGTCCCGCGCAGGTGGACCCGCTCACCGGTTACCGGTCCTACCAGGCCGCGCAACTGGCCAGGCTCAACCGCATCGTCGCCATCAAGGACCTCGGCTTCACGCTGGACCAGGTCCGGGCGATCCTGGACGAGAAGGTCAGCACCGAGGAGCTCCACGGCATGGTACGGCTGCGCCGCGCCCAGCTTGAGGCGCAGATCAGCGCCGACCTGGCCAGGCTGCGCGGCGTCGAGGCGAGACTCCGCAGCATCGAGACGGAGGGTCAGATGAGAACCGCGGAAGTCATGCTGAAGAAGGTCAGCCCGGTACGGGTCGCCCAGCTCAGCGCCAGAGCCGCCAGCTACGAGGGCGAGGACGTCGGCCCGGTGATCCAGCCGCTGTTCGCCGAGATCTGCGCCCGCGTGGAGCAGGCCGGCCTCAAGGTGGTCGGCCCCGGCCTGGCCCACTACCGCCAGGAGGACGACGGCTCGGTCATGGTCCACGCCTGCCTGCCGGTCAACGCCGACCCCGACCCCCGCCACGACTTCGAGATCAGAGACCTGCCCGCCATCGGCACGGCGGCCACGATCATCCACCACGGCCCGATGGAGGCCGTCGGGCCGACCTTCCAGGCCCTGGCCCACTGGATCGAGGAGAACGGCTACCGTTCGCTCGACCTGGCGCGCGAGGTGTCGCTGCACTGCCCGGACGACCGCGCGGAATGGGTGCACGAGCTGCAGATCGAGGTGGCCCCGATCTAGTGGAGGCGACCGAGCTGGAACACCACCGGGTCGAGCTGACCGGTTACTGCTACCGCATGCTCGGCTCGGGCTTCGAGGCCGAGGACGCGGTGCAGGAGACGTTCGTCCGGGCCTGGCGCACGTACCAGGCCGGGCGGGGGCCGTTGCGCCCGTGGTTGTTCCGGCTCGCCACGTCCGTCTGCCTCGACATGCTGCGCGGGCCGCAGCGGCGGGCGCGGGCGATGGACCTCGGGCCGGCGGCGCGTCCGGGTGACCCGCTCGGCGAGCCGCTGCCCGGGGACGCCTGGGTGTGGCCCGTCCCCGACGACCGCGTGCTCCCGGCCGACCCGGCGGAGCTGGCGGTGGCCAGGGAGAGCGTGCGGCTGGCGTTCGTGGCCGCGTTGCAGCGGCTGCCGGCGCGGCAGCGGGCCGTGCTGATCCTGCGTGACGTGCTGAAGTGGCAGGCCGCCGAGGTGGCGGGCCTGCTGGAGATGAGCGTCGCGTCCGTGAACAGCGCGTTGCAGCGCGCCCGCGCCCGCCTGCCCGCCGTCACCCCGGAGGACGCCGAGGTGGACGAGAGGCTGCTCGACCGCTACGTCTCGGCCTTCGAGCGGTACGACGTGGACGCGCTGGTCTCGCTGCTGCGCGAGGACGCGACGATGTCGATGCCGCCGTTCGCGTGGTGGTTGCGCGGCCGGGAGGCGATCAGGGCGGTCCTGGTGGCCGCCGCGGCGCCCTGCGACGGCACCCGCCTGCTGCCGGCCAGGGCGAACGGCGCGCCCGCCTTCGCCCAGTACCGGGACGGGAAGGCGTTCGCCCTGGTAGTCCTGGAGATCGGCGGCGGAGTCGTCACCGGCATGACCACCTTTCTCGATCCCGGGCTCGTGTCGTCCTTCGGCCTGCCGATGAGTTTCGGGGGCGCGCTCCGTACTGACAGGTGAAGGAGGACAGACACATGCCACAGATCGTCGAATTTCCCGAGCGTCCTTACATCGGGATCCGGAAGACCATCACGATGACCAGCTTCGGCCTCGTCGGGGACCGGATCGCGGAGATGATCGGCTGGCTCGCCGAGCGCGGGCACACGCTCGCCGGAGCCCCGTTCTTCCGGTACGACAGCATCGACCTGCCGCAGGACCGGCTGGTGGTGGAGGCGGGCGTGCCCGTCACCGCGCCCGTGGCGGGGGAGGGCGAGTTCCACGCGGGCACGCTGCCCGCGGGCCGTTTCGTCACCGAGACCCACCACGGCCACCCCGACCAGCTCTCCGGCGTCATCGAGTCGGTGCTGACGTGGGCCGCCGAACAGGGCCTGACCTGGGACATGACCGAGAAGGGCGGGACCGAGCACTGGGGCTGCCGGCTGGAGCTGTACCGGACGGACCCGCGGGTCGAGCCCGACCTGAACAAGTGGGACATCGACCTGCAGTTCCGCCTGGCCTGACACTCGGCCGGATGACGCGGCCCGTCATCCGGCCCCTCATCCGGCCAGAAACCGGGCCTGTCATCCGGCCCCTCACCGGGCCAGTCATCGGGCCCGTCACGCCGCTTCGGTGCGGGGCAGCCGTGAGGTCAGCAGCGCGGCCAGCACGAACAGGGCCGCGCCCGCCAGGCCGATCGTCACGAGCCCGCTGACGAACGCGGCGTGACTGGCCCGCAGCAGCTCGGCGGCCTGTGCCGGGGCGAGCCGCGCGGCCACGGCCGCCGCGCCCGCCACGGTCTCCCTGGCGGCCTCGGGCACGTCCGCGGGCAGGGCGTGGTGGTAGACGGCCGCGCCGACCGTGCCGAGCAGGGCCAGGCCGAGCGTGCCGCCGAGGAAGTTGCCGGACTCGGCCAGCGAGGCCGCCGACCCGGCCTTCTCCGGCGGCACGGAACCGACCACGATCCCCGTGCCCAGGGCGAACAGCGGGCCGGTGCCCAGCGCCAGCACGGTGATGGCGGTGATCACCACCGGCAGCCCGGACCCGGCCTGCGTGAGCAGCGCCGCCCCGGCGGCCGACAGCGTCAGGCCGCCCACGACGGCCGTCCGGGGGGCCAGGCGGCGGGTGAGCCCCGGGGTCAGCGTGGTGCCCAGCGCGACGCCGAGCCCCATGGGCGCGAACCACAACGCCGACTGCGCCGGGGTGTACCCCAGCACCGACTGCAGGAGCTGGGTGACCAGGAGACCGGTGCCCGCCATCGCGATCCCGGCGAGCACGAGCGCGGTCAGGATCAGGGTGAGCGGCCGCTGGGCGAACAGGCGCAGGTTGAGCAGGGGAGCGTCGAGCGTGAGCTGCCGCCGTACGAACGCCGCCCCGAACGCGAGACCGACCGCGATCACCGCGAGCGGCACGCCGGGCCCGGCCGACACCGACGAGGCGGCCAGCTCCTTGACGCCCCAGACCACCGGCAGGATCGCCAGCATCGACAGCGCCACGCTGACCAGGTCCATGCGCCCGCCGTCCGGGTCGCGGAACTCCGGCAGCAGCAGGACGCCGGCCACGAGCAGCACCACGATCACCGGCACGGCCAGCAGGAACACCGACCCCCACCAGAAGTGCTCCAGGAGCAGCCCGCCGACGACCGGCCCGAGCGCGGCCCCGGCGAACTGGCAGGTGGCCCAGACGGCGATGGCCGTGCCGCGCTGCCGGGCGTCGCGGAACATGTTGGTGATGAGCGCGAGCGTGGAGGGCATGAGCGTGGCCCCGGCCACGCCCAGCACGGTACGGGCGGCGATCAGCATGGCGGGGCCGGTCGCGTACGCCGCCACGACGGAGGCGACGCCGAAGGCCGCCGCGCCGGTCAGCAGCAGCCGGCGGCGGCCGATCCGGTCGCCGAGGCCGCCCATGGTGATCACCAGCCCGGCGACCATGAACCCGTAGATGTCGATGATCCACAACTGCTGGACGGCGCCGGCCCCCAGGTCCACGCTCAGCCGGGGCAGCGCCAGGAACAGCGCGTTGATGTCGACCGCGACGAGCAGGGTCGGCAGGGCGAGCACCGCCAGCCCGGCCCATTCGCGCCGCCCGGCCCGGGGCTCGGCGGCGGTCTCGGTGAGATTCGGCATGTCGGCACCCTCCTGGTGTCATCGGTTCCGCCAGGAGGTCGGAGCGGGGGGCGCGCGCTCGACATGCTTTCCGGAGAAGTTCCGCGGGGATGTCGAGAGGGCCGCGCCGGCTCCGACTCCAGCACGACGGAACTCGCACGACCACGAGGAGAGACGATGAAGTTTCTGCTGATCATGCAGGTGAACCAGCAGGTCATGGACACCCTGACCGAGGAGCAGCGCGAGCTGATCATGAACGGCCACGGCGCGTTCATGAAGACGATCCAGGAGTCGGGCGAGATGATCGGCACGCAGGCGCTCGGCGACCCGTCGACCAGCGCCGTCGTCCGCACCCGCAACGGGCTGCCCGCCGTGACCGACGGCCCCTACCTGGAGGCCAAGGAGTACATGGGCGGCTACTACATCGTCGACTGCGAGAGCCGCGAACGCGCGATCGAGCTGGCCGGGATGATCCCGGACAGCCGGATCGAGGGCCTGGCCGTCGAGGTCCGGCCGATCATGTTCTCGGCCGGCGCCGACATGTGACCCCGAGACCCCGGGCCCGCGACGCGACGCGGGCCCGGCCCCCCGGAAACCCCTGGCCCGAGCGGGACCGGAGGCGCTCAGAGTTCCAGGGCGGTGGTGAGGTCGGCCTTCAGGGCGTCGAGGTCGCGGGCGGCGGACGCGCGGGCCTGCGACACCTCGCCCGCCACCGGCACCACCACCTCCAGGTAGCACTTCAGCTTCGGCTCGGTGCCCGACGGGCGGACCACGACGCGGCCGCCGTCCGACAGGCGGAAGCGCAGGCCCTCGGTCGGCGGCAGGCCGCCGTCGCCGCGGCTCAGGTCGTCGACGGCCTCCACCGCGTGGTCGCCGAGCCGGGACGGCGGGGCGGCGCGCAGGCGGTCCATCGCCCCGGAGATCAGCGACAGGTCGGCGACCCGGAAGCTGAGCTGGGACGTCGCGTGCAGGCCGTACCGGACGGCCTGGTCGTCGAGCAGGTCGAGCAGGGTGCGCCCGTCGCGCTTGGCGGCGGCGGCGACGGCCGCCACGGTCAGGGCCGCGCCGATGCCGTCCTTGTCGTGGACCGGCAGGCCGGCGTCGGAGCCGACGCTGTAGCCGATGGCCTCCTCGTAGCCGAAGACCAGGCCCTCGCCCGCCTTCATGATCCACTTGAACCCGGTCAGCGTCTCGCCGTAGCGCACGCCGTGGGCCTGGGCGATCTTGCTCAGCAGCGTCGAGGAGACGATCGTGGTGGCCACCAGGCGGTCGCCCGTGGTGTGCGTGATCACGTGCTCGGCCAGCAGACCGCCGACCTCGTCGCCGGTCAGCATGCGGCACGTGCCGTCGGGCAGCGGCACGCCGACCGCGCACCGGTCGGCGTCGGGGTCGTTGGCCAGGATCAGGTCGGAGCCGAGCTTGGCGGCCAGCGCGACGGCCAGGTCCATCGCCCCGGGCTCCTCCGGGTTGGGGAAGGCCACCGTCGGGAAGTCGGGGTCGGGGTTGCGCTGCTCCTCCACGGCCATCGGCGTCTCGAAGCCGGCCGCGAGGAAGGCGCCCGTCAGCGTCCCGGAGCCCACCCCGTGCAGCGGCGTGTACGCCACCCGCAGGTCGCGCGCCTCGCCCAGCGGCAGGGCGGTCACCGCGTCGATGTAGTCGTCGACGATGTCCTCGCCCAGCTCGGTGAGCGTGCCGGGGCCGTCGAGGGGGAGCTGGTCGACCCGGCCCGCGGCGTCGATGGCGGCCGAGATCTCCCGGTCGACCGGCGGCACGATCTGCGAGCCGTCGCCCCAGTAGACCTTGTAGCCGTTGTCCCTGGGCGGGTTGTGGCTGGCCGTGACCGTCACGCCCGCGTCGGCCCCGAGCTGGCGCACGGCGAAGGCCAGCACCGGCGTGGGCAGCGGGCGCGGCAGCAGCGAGACGTGCAGTCCCGCGCCGGTCAGGACGGCGGCGGTGTCCCTGGCGAACACGTCGGACTTGTGCCGGGCGTCGTAGCCGATCACGACGTGCTTGCCGGGGCCGAGCACACCGGCCAGACCGGCGGCGGCGCGCATGACGGTGACCCGGTTCATCCGGTTGGGGCCCGCGCCCAGCTCGCCGCGCAGGCCGGCGGTGCCGAACTCCAGCTTGGCCTGGAACCGCTCGCGCAGGGCGGGCAGGTCGTCGTCCTCCAGGAGGCCGGACAGCTCGGCCCGGGTGTCCGGGTCGGGGTCCTGGGCCAGCCACTGACGGGCGCGGCGCAGCAGGTCGGCGTCGACGGGCGGCAGCGGCACGTCACCGCCGGACTCGGGCGGGAGGCCGGGGGTCACAGGCGGTCCACCACCTTGGCCAGCAGCACGCCCATGCGGGCGGCCGTGGCGCGGCCCACCTCCAGGACCTCCTCGTGGTTGAGCGGCTCGCCGGACAGGCCCGCCCCCGGGTTGGTGACCAGGGAGACGCCGAGCACCTCCAGGTTCGCCTCGCGGGCGGCGATGGCCTCCAGCACGGTGGACATGCCCACCAGGTCGCCGCCGAGCGTGCGCAGCATCCGGATCTCGGCCGGCGTCTCGTACGTCGGGCCGCGGAAGGCCACGTAGACGCCGTCGGCCAGGGTCGGGTCGATCTCGCGGACCAGGGCGCGCAGGCGGCGCGAGTAGACCTCGGTGAGGTCGATGAAGGTGGTGCCGGTGATCGGGTTGGCGCCGGTCAGGTTGACGTGGTCGCTGATCAGGACCGGGTCGCCGACGTTCTGGGTCTCCGGCCGCAGACCGCCCGCCGCGTTGGTCAGGACGATCGTGCGCACGCCCGCCGCGGCCGCCGTGCGCACGCCGTGGACGACCGCGTCGACGCCCAGGCCCTCGTACAGGTGGGTGCGGCCGAGGAAGACCAGCGCGTGCCGCCCGGACGGGGTGCGGACGACGCGGATCTTGCCACCGTGCCCGGCCACGGCCGGGGCGCGGAAGCCGGGCAGATCGGTGAACGGGATCTCGGCCACGGTCTGCCCGATCGCGTCAGCGGCGGGAACCCACCCCGACCCCATGACGAGGGCCACGTCGAAGGTGTCGAGGCCGGCCGCGCCGGTCAGGGCGGCGGCGGCCTCTACGGCCAGGGTGTATGCGTCGTTGCTCACATCTCAGTAGTTTAGGAGCAGCCTGTCTAGGACCCGCACCCCGAACTGCAGCGCGTCCACCGGCACCCGCTCGTCCACGCCGTGGAACATCGAGGCGAAGTCCATGTCGCCGGGCAGCCGCAGCGGCACGAACCCGAAGCCGCGCACCCCGAGGTCGGCGAAGAAGGTCTTGTTGTCGGTGCCGCCCGACATGCAGTACGGCACCGCCCGCGCTGTCGGGTCCTCGGCCTTCAGCGCCGCGATCATCGACTCGACCAGCGCGCCGTCGAACGTCGTCTCCAGCGCGATGTCGTGGTGCACGAACTCGCGGCGCACGTTCGGCCCGATGAGCGAGTCGACGGTCTTGAAGAAGTCGTCCTCGAAGCCGGGCAGGAAGCGCCCGTCCACGACGGCCGTGGCCTGGCCGGGGATGACGTTGGACTTGTAGCCGGCGTCGAGCTGGGTCGGGTTGGTGGTGTGGCGGAGCGTCGCGCCGACGAACCGCACCAGCGGGCCGAGCTTGTCCAGCAGCGGGGCCGGGTCGTCCTCGTCGAACGGCAGGCCGAAGGCGTCGGCGACCTCGGTGAGGAACTGGCGCACGGTCGGCGTGTAGGTCAGCGGCCACTCGTGCCCGCCGAGCCGGGCCACGGCCTTGGCGACCTCGGTGACCGCGTTGTCGGAGTTGAGCATCGAGCCGTGCCCGGCGGTGCCGTCGGCGACCAGCTTCATCCAGGCCAGGCCCTTCTGGGCCGTCTCGATCAGGTACAGCCGCAGCGACGGGTCGACCTCCAGCGAGTAGCCGCCGACCTCGCTGATGGACTCGGTCACGCCCTCGAACAGCTCGGGGTGGTGGGCCGTGAGGTACTTGGCGCCGTACACGCCGCCGGCCTCCTCGTCGGCGACCCAGGCGAAGACGATGTCGCGGCGCGGGCGGCGTCCCTCGCGCTTCAGCTGGCGCAGCACGGCCAGCATCATCGCGTCCATGTCCTTCATGTCCACGGCGCCGCGGCCCCAGATGTAACCGTCCCTGACCTCGCCGGCGAAGGGGTCGACCGACCAGTCGGCGGCGTTGGCGGGCACCACGTCGAGGTGGCCGTGGACGAGCAGCGCCGGCAGCGACGGGTCGGTGCCCTCGACGCGGGTGACCACGTTGCCACGGCCCGGCTCGCTCTCGACGTACGTCGCCTCGATGCCGACCTCGTCCAGCCGGGCCATGACGACCTCGGCCGCGGCCCGCTCACCGGGGCCGCTGCCGTCCCCGTAGTTGCTGCTGTCGACGCGGATCAGCTCCACGCACAGGTCGGCGACTTCCTTCTCGGCAGGTGTCATGGCGTCTTCTCCAGGGTGAGCAGTCCGGACTTGTGGAGGTGGCCGCGTTTGTACGCGCGGGTGATGAGGGTCAGGTCGCTGTCGGTGATCTCGTCGAGCCGGCCGAGCACGTCGGTCATGAAACGATAGAGGTCCGCCTCATGGGCCACCGCCACCTGCACGATGAGGGAGTGGGTGCCCGACGTGGCGGCGCAGTAACGCACGTTGGGGTGCGCGGCCAGGCGCCGGCCGGTCTCGCCGAGCCCGTACGGCCGCACCTTCAGCCACAGCATGGCCTCGACCTCCAGCCCGAGCAGCGCGGGCTCGACCTCGGCGCGCGGCAGCAGTAACCGCCGGTCGATGAGCGAGCCGACCCGCCGCCGGGCGGTCGGCACGGAGAGGTCGAGCCGTTCGGCGATCGTGGTGAAGGCGGCCCGGCCGTCGGCCGCCAGCAGTTCGGCGATCTCCTTCTCCAGCGGCGACAGGCCGTCCTCGTCGGGCAGGTCGGGCGGCGGCGGCGCGGGGCGCAGCTCGGCGACCTCCCGCTCGGTCAGGAAGGGCGCGTGCCACTCGGCCACGGTCGTGAACGTGTGCAGCACGACCTGGGTCTGCGTCTGGAGCACGCCGTCGATGTCGCTGATGTCGTGGGACAGGATGGTGTGCAGGTCCTGCCGGGACGGCGGCACCAGCTCGCAGGCCAGGTCGGCGGCCCCGGTCAGCGCGTAGACCGACCGCGTGTCGCGCCGGTCGGTGAGCGACCTGGCCACCTGGGCCGCCGTGCCGGGCCGCACCTGGACGTGCAGGTGCGCGGGGCGGCCGTGGCCGGTGCGCAGGTCGTCGTAGATCGCGGTGACACGGACGACGCCGTCGGCGATGAGCCGCTGGAGCCGGCGGGCGACCGTGCGTTCGTGCTCGCCCACCGCCCGGCCGATCTCGCCCCACGTGGCGCGCGGGCTGACCTGGAGCGCGGCGACGAGCCGTCGGTCGAGAACGTCCACCTGCAACCGCTTCCGTGTCGGGTTTGTTAATAATTGCCCAGACATTTGACTGTTTCGGTCTTCCGAATGCACAGTAAGCCATCACCCCACGTGTCAGCAAAAGGAGACATGCCGTGTCGACCTCCCCCGTCGCGCAATCGCCGCTCGGCATACCCAAGAGCAGGGTCCGTCAGCTCATGGCGGCCAGCATCGGCAACGTGGTCGAGTGGTACGACTGGTACGCCTACACCTTCCTGGCCACGGTCTTCTCGGCGCAGATCTTCCCCGACAGCTCGGGCAACAGCCTGGTGCCGCTGCTGAGCTCGTTCGCGGTCTTCGCGGTGGGCTTCTTCATGCGGCCCCTCGGCGGCCTGCTGGTGGGCGCCTTCGCCGACCGGTACGGCCGCAAGTCCGCCATGACCTTCACCATCGTCCTGATGGGCGGCGGCTCGCTGCTGCTCGGCCTGACCCCCACCTACGAGGCCGCGGGGCTGCTGTCACCGGTCATCCTGACGCTGGCCCGGCTCGTCCAGGGCCTGTCCGTGGGCGGTGAGTTCGCCGCCGCCACCACGTTCCTCGTCGAGTCGGCCCCGCCGCGCCGTCGCGGCCTGTTCTCCTCCTTCCAGTACGTCAGCACCACCATCGGCCAGCTCATCGCCTCCGGACTGGCCGCGGTGCTCACCGCGACGCTGGTCAAGGAGGACATGAGCTCCTACGGCTGGCGCATCCCGTTCCTGGTGGGCGCACTGCTCAGCCTCGTCGGCCTGTGGATCCGCAAGGGCGCCGACGAGACCTCGGCGGTCGCGGAGGAGATCCAGCGGGGTGAGGTCAAGCGGCCGGGCATGTTCGAGTTCCTCAGGCTCCACCCGAAGTCCGCGCTCACCATCGTCGGCATCACGATCGCCGGCACCGTCGCGTACTACACCTGGACCAGCTTCCTGCCCACCTACGCGCAGATCACGGTCTCGTTCGACAAGGCCGAGTCGCTGCAGGTCGGCACGATCTCGCTGGTGTTCTTCATGTTCTTGCAGCCGCTGCTCGGCCTGCTGTCGGACAAGATCGGGCGCAAGCCGATGCTGATCGCGTTCGGGCTCGGCTTCCTGATCCTGCCGGTGCCACTGCTCGGGCTGCTCACCGACTCCTTCGCGAGCCTGCTCGTCGTGCAGATGATCGGCATGGTGTTCCTGGGCTGCTTCACCTCGGTCTCGGCCGCGGTGAACTCCGAGCTGTTCCCGACCCGGGTGCGGGCGGCGGGGGCCGGGTTCCCGTACTCGCTGACCGTGGCGATCTTCGGTGGCACCGCGCCGCTGATCGGCACCGCGCTCCAGAAGGCGGGCAACCCTGGGATGTTCCCGTGGTACATGTCCGCTCTGGCCCTGATCTCCACGCTGGTCTACGTCTTCGTGCTGCGTGAGACCAAGGACGAGCCGCTGCGCTAGGGCGCCGAGGTGCAGGGGCGCTCCCGCAGCTCCTTGACGTAGTCGTCGGGGGCGCCCGCACGCTCGGCCGCGTCGGCCAGGTTGCACAGGTAGCGGGCCGAGGGCAGGCCGCCCTCGTAGCCGTCGAGCACGTAGAACCAGGCCACGGCCTCGCCGTCGAGGGTCTGCACCCGCAGCCGCACCTTGTGGTACGCCCCGCGGACCGCGCCCTCCCACTGGTCGAGCGAGGTCTCCTCCCATTCGGGCACGTCGTAGAGCACGACGAAGACGTGCTCGTCGGGATCCTCCACGATGGTGGCGAGCGAGCTCTCCCACTTGCTGTCGGTGCGGCCGAAGGTCAGCCGCCAGCCGGTCAGCCAGCCGACCCCCCAGATCGGGGAGTGCGGGGCGCGCATGGCCATCTGCTCGGGGTCCATGTTCATCCCGTAGGAGGCATACAGCCGTAGATCATTCGGCTTCCCTGATTGATCCGAAAGCCACGCCACGATCCACCCCTCTCGCCGGGTGCCGCTCGTCATCCAGCTACCGCGCCATCCTGCCACGCTGACCCGGCGTGTCGGTCCATCAAGCCGGGCACGGAAGGCCCATGTGTCCCCCATGTCCACGGGAGCGTCATCCCGCCATGGCCCGGTTGCGGCTTCCGGGGGCACGTGCGGGAGAATGGGACACGTGACGAGGATCGTGATCATTGGTGGCGGACCAGGCGGCTACGAAGCGGCGCTGGTGGCCGCCCAGCTAGGCGCGCAAGTCACGATGGTCGAGCAGGACGGCCCGGGCGGAGCCTGCGTGCTCACCGACTGCGTGCCGTCCAAGACGCTGATCGCGACCTCCGTCCGCAAGCAGGCACTTCTCGACGCGCCCTCGCTCGGCGTGTCGTTCTCGGGCGGCCCCGACGGCGACGCGGGCGTGGTCGGCGTCGACCTGCCGCTGGTCAACAAGCGGGTCAAGGAGCTGGCCCAGGCCCAGTCGGCCGACATCGCGACCCGGGTCGAGGCCGAGGGCGTCGAGATCATCAAGGCGCGGGGGCGGCTGGTCGATCCGCAGGTCGTCCGCGCGGGCGACCGTACGATCAGGGCCGACGTGGTGCTGGTGGCCACCGGCGCGACGCCGCGCGTGCTGCCGGGGGCCGAGCCCGACGGCGAGCGCATCCTCACCTGGCGGCAGCTCTACGACCTGGAGGAGCTGCCCGAGCACCTGATCGTGATCGGCTCCGGCGTGACCGGCGCCGAGTTCGCCGGCGCCTACCGCTCGCTCGGCGCGGAGGTCACCCTGGTCTCCAGCCGCGACCGGATGATGCCCAACGAGGACGCCGACGGCGCCGAGGTGCTCGAAGAGGTCTACCGGCGGCGCGGCATGAACGTCATGGGCCGCTCGCGCGCGGCCTCCGTCAAGCGCACGGCCGACGGCGTGGTGGTGACCCTGGAGGACGGCCGCACGGCCGAGGGCTCCCACGCGCTGATGACGGTCGGCATGGTCCCCAACACCGGCGGCATGGGCCTTGAGGAGGCCGGCGTCCAGCTCGACCGCAACGGCTTCGTCAAGGTCGACAAGGTCTCCCGCACCTCCGCGCCCGGCGTCTACGCGGCCGGCGACTGCACCGGCGTGCTCATGCTGGCCTCGGTCGCCGCCATGCAGGGCCGCATCGCCGTGTGGCACGCGCTGGGCGAGGCCGTCCAGCCGCTGCGGCTGGCCACGGTGGCCTCCAACATCTTCACCGACCCAGAGATCGCGGCGGTCGGCGTGGCGCAGCGCTCGATCGAGGCGGGCGAGATCGACGCGAACGTGGTCAAGCTGCCGCTGGCCACCAACGCGCGGGCCAAGATGCAGGGCTTCAACGACGGCTTCGTCAAGCTGTTCTGCCGCCCCCACACCGGCATCGTGCTCGGCGGCGTGATCGTGGCCCCGCGCGCCTCGGAGCTGATCCTCGCGGTGTCGCTGGCCGTGCAGCAGCGGCTGACGGTCGACCAGGTCGCCCACACGTTCGCGGTCTACCCGTCGCTGTCGGGCTCGATCACCGAGGCGGCCCGCCGTCTCATGCAGCCCGAGGCCGCCATCGGCATCTAGCGCCGTGGCCGATGACGCCCTGAGGAGATGTCGCGGGTGAATCGTGCTCTGCTGAGCCGGCTGCTGCCGGGCGTCGACCTGGAGGACCTCACCGTCCGTCAGGGGCAGTTCCACCAGGTGGTGATCGGCGCGGACCAGGTCGTGTGCCTGCCTCGCACCGAGGCCGCCGCCACCCGGCTGCCGCAGCGGGCCGCCGTCCTGCGCCTGCTCGCCGGGTTCGAGCTCGGGTTCCGTACGCCCCGGCCGCTGTCGGAGGGCGGCGGCCACGGCGCGGACCAGCCGCGGTTCCTGGTGCTCAGCCGCGTTCCCGGAGCCCCGCTGGAGGCCGAGGCGCTCGAAGATGCCCGGGTGGCCGAGGCCGCGGCGGCTCAGTACGTCACGCTGCTCACCGAACTGGCCAGGATCGGCGCCGAGGAGAGCGTGCGAGCGGCCCTGCCGGCGCCGCGCGATCGATGGCGGGAGTTCGCGGCGGACGTCCGCGCCGAGCTGTTCGGGCTCATGTCCGACGGCGGGCGCCGGCGGGCCGAGCGGGAGCTCGCGGCGCTCGACGGCCTTCCGCACGTCGCCGACGCGGTGGTGCACGGCGATCTCGGCCCCGAGAACGTCCTGTGGGAGTGCGCGGACGGACTGCCCGTGCTGGGCGGGGTGATCGATTGGGACGAGGTCACGATCGGCGATCCCGCCGAGGACCTCGCGGCCGTCGGAGCCGGCTACGGCACGCGGTTCCTGGATCGGGTGCTCGCGCTGGGCGGCTGGTCGGACAGCGGGACGGCCGGCCGCATCGCCGTCATCCGGGCGACCTTCGCCCTGCAACAGGCCCTGTCCGCGCACCGGGACGGTGACGAGGAAGAACTGGCGGACGGCCTGACCGGCTACCGCTGAAGCCGTCCCCGTCGTCGACGGACCGACCTGCGCGGTTTCCTCGTCGTCCCGGAGCACCCGGACCTGGTCTTCAAGGACGACCTGCGGCTCGGGGACGTCTCGCCGGCCCGTTTGCCATGACACTCATTGGATAGTAGCATTATCCAATGTTCGGATAACTCTACTATCCAATGAGGTGTTCCCGGTGACTGTGATCGTTCTCTTGGTGGCGACGGTGGGCTTCCGGTTGCTGGGCGTGCTCGGGGTGCGGCGGTTCGGCACGTGGCAGGTGTCCGTGGCGCACGGGCTGGCGGTGATGCTGGTCATGACGGGAAGCGCGCACTTCGTCCCCGAGGGTGTGACCTTCATGCCGAACCATGGCGACCTGGTGCGCATGGTGCCACCTTTCGTGCCGTTCCCGGCCGCGATGGTCTACCTGACCGGCGTGTTCGAGCTGGCCGGGGCGCTCGGGCTGGTGCTGCCGGGCACGCGCCGGGCCGCCGGGCTCTGCCTGGCTCTGCTGTTCGTCCTCCTGCTCCCGGCGAACATCTACGCGGCGGTCTCCGACGTGCCGTTCGCGGGCGGGGAGGCGTCGCCCTTGTGGCAGCGCGTTCCGGAGCAGGTCCTGTACATCGCCGCGGCGCTCGTCGCCGTCGGGCGGCGTGCCGTCCCTGCCCGGGAGGGCGCGGAGCCCGTCACTGCCGGGCGTTGATTCGTTGCCTGACCCAACCAGGGGCCTGCTGACGGGCCCCGCGGGGGCGCTGCGCGCATGTGGAGCTGCCGCAGCGCACCCTCTCAGGGCCTCCAGGCCGGGTCGCGGCCGATCAGGCCGAGCAGGCGGTCGAACGGCGGGGCGTCGTCCGGCACCGCCACCGGCGGCCCGAACGCCCCCTGCCGCCGGCCCATCTCCACCGTCTCCTCGGTGAACCGCAGCCCCCGGGACACCGCCTCCGCGTCCGGTTCGTACGCCTGGTCGGTGGCCCTGGCCAGGTCCCAGCCATGGACGACCATGTCGACCAGCCACAGGTGGGCCACCACGGGCATCGGCAGGCCGCCCAGCGCGTCGCAGGTGCCCTCCCACGCCTCCGGCCGCGACCAGGCGTCCAGCATGCGCCCGGCCCGCTCGGGGAAGTCGCCCGCGTACGGGCCCTGCTCGGTGCGCTCCCCGCCGCGCGCCAGCGACTCGAACATCTCCGCCACCCATTCCAGGTGGCTGACCAGCGCCTTGACGTCGAACTCCGCGCAGGGCGTCGGGGAATCGAACTGCTCGGGCCGCACCCCGGTCACCAGACCCGCGGTCCGGTCGGTGGCCCGCGCCATCAGCGGCATCATGTCTTCCATGGCAGACATGATGTCCCGCCTGCCCGAGGCACGGCTTGTAGAAACGCGACAGCGCGGCTGGGTCAACCCGTACGCGGGGCTCGCCGCCTTCGATTTCGCGCGGCAGGCGCCGTCGCCGGAGCTGGCCGCGTACGTGGACCACTTCTGGGTCGTCACCTGGACCGACCTCGCCGAGCCGTACGAGCAGCGCATCCTGTCGCACCCGACCGTGAACATGACGATCGTCCAGGACTTCCACCAGGTCGCGGGCGTGATCGACGGTGGGTTCTCGTACACGATGCGGGGCAGCGGCCGGGCGCTCGGCACCCGCTTCCGCCCCGGCGGCTTCCGGACACTGCTCGGCGCCCCGGTGTCGGAGCTCACCGGCCGGTTCGTGGAGATCGGCGAGATGTTCGCGGCCTCCGGCCCGGCCCTGGTCGAAGGCGTGCTGGCCGAGCAGGACCCGGGCGCCGCCATCGCCTTGGTGGAGGCGTTCCTGCTGGAGCTCGGGCCCGAGCCGGACCCGCTGGCCGAGGAGGCCGCGGCGCTGGTGGGGATGGTGGAGGACGACGTGACCGTGACCAGGGTCGACGAACTGGCTGCCAGAGCGGGCCGGTCGGTGCGCTCGCTGCAACGACTGTTCCGGGACTATGTCGGCATCGGCCCAAAATGGGTGATCCGCCGCTTCCGGCTGCACGAGGCCGCGGAACGCGTGCAGCAGGGCCTCGACCTCGCCACGCTCGCCGCCGAGCTCGGCTACACCGACCAGGCCCACCTGACCCGCGACTTCACGGCCGCCGTCGGCATGCCGCCCGCGGCCTACGCCCGCCTCAACCCCCGGGCCTGACGCCTGCGGGCGGATCACCACTCGCGGGGGGCGATCAGCTCCTCCACGTCCGCCTCGGGGAAGCCGTAGGTCGAGGCCACGAACCAGAACTCCTCGCCGATCGCGTCGCGCGCGACGGTCTCGATCTCGCTGCCGGCCTCGTGGAACTCCTCGTCGAGCTCGTTGAACTCCTCCGTCGCGGCATGCGTGAGCGCGTAGAGGGCCGCCAGGTCGGCGGGCTGCTCGGTCTCGATGCGCTCGCACAGCCGCAGCAGGACGGCCCGGCCCTTGTCGACGACGTGATCGGGGTAGTAGCCGTCGTCGTACATGGCCTTGAGAAAGGGGTGGCCGGTCACCTGCGGATGTGTGGGGGACATCCCGAGCTCCTTCGCGGTCGCGGTCGAACGGCTCGATCATGCACCGCGCGACCGACAGAATCCGCCGGGCCGAGGTCAGCGCATCAGCTCGTACGCCGCGTACGCCGTGACCCCGTACGCCAGGTGCGGGATCACGTCGGAGACCCACGCGCCCGCCGGCCACTCGCGCGGATCGGTGACGTCGAGCAGCGTCAGCGGCACGTTCGAGCCGGACATGGCCAGAGCGGTGAGCGCCAGCACCCCGACCGGCCACGACCTGCGCCGCCCCGACAGGACCCCGTAGGCGATGGCCGAGGCGATCCCGGTCGCGTACCCCATGAGCGAGCCCAGCGCCTCCACGCGGTTGGCGCCCCGGTCGCCGTCGCCGAGGTCGGTGTGGGTCAGGCCGGACAGCTTCTCCACGGCCTGGCGCGGCGTGCTGCTCGCGGCCCGCGCCCGGACGAGCATGTCCAGGTAGGAGACGGTGTTGAGCGCCGTGGTGCCTGCCGCTCCCGCGATCAGTCCCTTGACGAGTGTGTGCATGCCCTGGCCGCTACCCCGCCCTGCCCGCCCCTCACCCGCACGTGAACCGGTGGCGGCACGTACTGTGGCCGGGTGAGCGCTGATGGGATGCCCGCCGCGCTGTCGCCGTACGTGACGACGCTGGCCGCCTACGACCTCGGGCCCGGTTCTGGCGGGGTTCATCGCGGGCTGCCGTCGTCCACGTTGTCGATCACGATCCCGGAGGCGGACCCGGTCGACATCGCATGGGTCGGGCGGCCGGACCCGGGGCGGCGGCTGCGGGCCGCCGTGGCCGGGCTGCACCTGGACGCGGCCGAGCTGCGGCAGCGGGGATGCACGCGCGGGCTGTGGCTGACGCTCACCCCGCCGGGCGCCGCCGCGCTGCTCGGGGTCCCCGCGTCGGCGCTGGCGGGGGAGGTGGCCGAGCTCGCGGACGTCGTCCCGGCGCTGGCCGACCTGCCCGAGCGCCTGGCGGCCTGCCGGTCCTGGGCCCAGCGCCGCGCCCTCGTCGAACGCCGCCTGCTCGCCGGCCTGGCCCGCCACGGCGACCGCGCCGCCCGCCGTACACCCCGCGCGGCGCTGGCGGCCCTGTCAGGGACCGGCCGGGTCGAGGAGGCCGCCCGGCTCCTCGGGTGCTCGCGGCGCCACCTGAGCGGCGCGGTGCGCGCCGAGCTGGGGGTGACGCCGAAGGAGTACCAGCGGCTCGTCCGGTTCGAGGCCGCCCGGGCCCGGCTCGTGGCCGCCGCGCGGTCCGGCGCGGCCGGGTTGGCGGACGTGGCCGCCGCGTCGGGCTTCGCCGACCAGGCCCACCTCACCCGTGAGTGGCGCGCGATGGCCGGCTGCACCCCCACGGAATGGCTGCGCACCGAAGGCCCAACCCCCCAACCACCCCCGCGCTGACGCCCGTCGCGCCGCCCCACCGGCGCCCACGGGCGCCGGTGGCCCGTCGCGGGGCGTTCCCAGATGTTCAAGACCGCCGTCGCCGCGCGAAGCCACGATGGCCGTATGGACCTGAACCTCATTCCCCGTCTCATCGTGCCCGACCCCGACCGGGCCTCCGCCTTCTACCAGGACACCCTGGGCGCCGAGCAGGTGTTCCGCGCCGACCAGGGCGAGGACGGGCGGCCCGCCGTCATCGAGCACCGCCTCGGGCGCGCCGCCTTCCGGGTCTCACCGGCCGTCGCCGCGTGGGGCTGGCTCTCGCCGGACGACCTGGGCGGCTCCCCGGTGCTCCTGGAGGTCGAGGTCGGCGACCCCGACGCCGTCGGCGAACGCATGACCGCCCAGGGGGCGGAGACGGTCGTGCCGATCGAGAACCGGCCCTACGGCAAACGTTCGGGCCGCCTCCGTGACCCCTACGGCCACCTCTGGATCATCACCGGCGACCTGCGCTGAAGCACCCGCGCCGGGCCGCGGCAGAGCGGTCAGGAACGGAGAAGCGGCCGGAGGCGGGCGACGCCTGGCTTGGGCGGCATGACCATCGCACTCCAGTACTGCCACATCACCGTCGACGACCTGGACGAGTCGCTCGCCTTCTACCGCGACCCGTCGGGGAACATGGTCCGGATCCAGCAGCGGGCCTGACCCGCGTACCCGAGGCTTTTTTCCTGATGGTCCGGCCTGTCATGCTGCTCGGCATGGAGGATCCGGATCAGGCGCACGTCCGTGTGCGGCCCTTCCGCGAGGAGGACCGTCCGGGGGTGCTGGCGCTGGCTCCACGGCTGGCGGAGGGGGTGGCGTCCTGGCGGGACGCCGAAGCCGCCGCACGGGCGGCGGAACGGTGGCTCACCGGGTCCGTCGCCTCGGCGGGGGAACGACGGGGAGCCGTCTTCGTCGCCGTACGGGGGACCCGGGTCGTCGGCGTCGTCTCGGTGGACCGGCAGCGGCACTTCACCGGCGACGAGGACGCCTACGTGGGCGAGCTGGCCGTGGCCCCCGAGGCCGTCCGTGCCGGTCTGGGCCGCCGGCTTATGGCGGCGGCCGAGGACTGGGCCCGTGGCCAGGGGCTGCGGCACGTCACCCTGGAGACGGGCGCGGACAACGCGACCGCCCGCCGCTTCTACGCGGCTCTCGGCTACACCGAGGAGGGCGTGCGGCTGACCCGGTCGCTGGACCGCGCCGTCCAGACCCGGCTGAGCTGAAGCACGCTGCCGGCGAACAGCAGCACGCCCAGCGGCACGTGCACGGTCGTCACGTGCGCGATGCCCAGCGCGACCTGGGCGCTGACCAGCACCAGGAACCCCGCCGCGTGCATGATGGGCTTCGGGGAGCCGCCGCCCGGCCGCCACGCCAGGATCGCGGCGACCAGGTGCAGCACCGCCACGCCGAACACCGTGTACGCGGCGGCACTGTGCAACGGCTGCCCGTTGGGCACCGACAGCAGCAGTCCGGCGGTGACCGGCGCGGCGAACAGGGCCAGGGTCTGCAGGGTGATCGCGACACGCAGCAACATGGGGAACTCCTCGGCCGCCGGGTGGTGGCGGCCCGCTTCTGGGGCTTGCCTTCAAGAGTCCGACGACGTGACCGCCGGAAATGTGAGGTCGGCGCGGTGACCTCACGATCAGAGGCGCTGTCTCGTCGGACACGATAGGGCAAAAGCGACTAAGGGAGTCGTCCACCATGACCACCGCATCCGACCCGAGCCTGGACGCGATCATGAGCGAGCGCAGGCAGCTCATCAACCTGGCCTACCGGCTGCTGGGCTCGCTGGCCGACGCCGAGGACGTCGTCCAGGAGACCTACACCCGCTGGTACGCCATGTCGCGGCGGCAGCAGGAGGCCATCGAGTCGCCGGGCGCGTGGCTGACCAGGGTCGCCGGCCGTGTCTGCCTGGACCTGCTCGGCTCGGCCCGTGCCCGCCGCGAACGGTACGTGGGCGAGTGGATCCCCGAACCGCTGCCCGGCCGTACGGAATGGGCCGGTGACGACCCGGCCGACCGGGTCACCCTGGACGAGTCGGTCAACATGGCCTTCCTCGTCGTGCTGGAGTCGATGACGCCGGCCGAGCGGGTCGCGTTCGTCCTGCACGATGTCTTCCGCTACCCCTTCGCCGAGGTGGCGGAGATCGTCGGCCGCACCCCGGCCGCCTGCCGCAAGCTGGCCTCCTCCGCCCGCCACCGCATCGACGCCGCGCGGACCTCGGTGACGCCGGCGGCCCGGCAGGCCGGCATCGTCCGCGAGTTCAAGCAGGCGTGGGAGGCCAAGGACATCGAGGCCCTCATCGCCCTCCTCGACCCCGACGCGGTCGGCGTCGCCGACGGCGGCGGCGTGGTCAGCGCGGTGCTCCGGCCGGTCGAGGGCGCGGACCGGCTCGCCCGCTTCGCCATCGAGATCGGCGTCCGGGCGCCGTCCATGACGTTGCTGGAGCGCACGGTCAACGGCCGGCCCGGCCTGGTGGCCCAGCGGGACGGCGTCACCGTGATGGTCGTGGCCTTCGACGTGGCCGGCGACCGGATCAAGCGCCTGTGGGCGGTACGCAATCCCGACAAGCTCCACCCCTGGACGGCGGCCTGACCCTCACATTCCCGGACGCTGCGTCGTCGGACCGCCGAGAGACGATCGCAGAAGAAGGGAAGCCGATGTCCACGACGACCGAGCAGGAGAACCTCCAGTCGCGTCTGCCCGATCCCTCCCGGTTCTTCCCCGAACTGGGAGAGATCGCCGTCGCCATGACCAAGGCCACGCGCAACGGCGCGATCCCGGGGAGCACCGTCGGCCTGGTGCAACTGCGCGCCGGGCAGATCGTCGGCAGCACGTACCACACGGTCCGGCAGGCCGACCTGCTGCGCAGGGCGGGGGAGCCGGACGAGCGCCTGGCCGCCGTGGCGTCCTGGCGGGACGCCCCCTACTTCTCCGGCGCCGAACGGGTGGCGCTGGAGCTGGTGGAGGCCGTCCTCACCGCGAACCCGTCCGGGGAACGCGTCCCGGACGAGCTGTACGCCAGGGCGGCGGCCCACTACGACGACAAGGCCATGTGGACGCTCATCCTGGCGATCAGCCAGATCTGCTTCTTCATCCCCGTCGCCGTCGTCGCCAAGCCGATCCCCGGCAAGGCCCCCGGCAAGAACTACACCGGCTGAGGCGGGCGGCTACGCGGCCGGTTCGCGGTTCCCGGCGAGCAGGCGCCTGACCTCCTCGACGTCGGTGCTCCTGCCGTAGCCGGCGAGCTGGAAGGTCTCCTCCTTCGCGAAGTCCGCCCAGTGTTCGAGCACGAACGCCCGTCCGGCCGCGACGTCGCCGGGCTCGGGCGCCTGGTCCAGGAAGCCCCGCTGCCACGGCGCGAACTCCAGGAACTGGGAGGCGTGGGCCAGGCAGGCGTCCAGCTTGGCCGTCAGCACGGGGGACACGTCCACCACCACGTCGGGGCGGTGCACGGGGGCGGAGGCGTAGTCCGTCATGAGCAGGCACACCGGCATGCGCTCCAGGGCCGGCTTGCCCACCTCCAGGTTGCGCGTCATCGCGAACTCGACCGCGTGCGCGGCCAGCTGCCCGGCGGCGCGGTTGTCGGGATGGCCGCCACCGTCGGCGTGCAGGGCGATCACCAGGTCGGGACGCCAGGCGCGGATCTCCGCCAGCACCCGCAACCGCAGCTCGACGGTGGGCTCCAGCATGCCGTCGTGCACGTCGAAGATCTCGTAGTCCACCACGCCCAGGGCGTCGGCCGCGCGCCAGGCCTCCTGGGCGCGGCGGCGGGCCAGCGGACCGCGTTCCAGCACGTGGTGCCCGGCGTCGCCGTTGGTGAGCGTCAGGAACTTCACCGCGTGGCCGGCCTGGGCCAGCAGCGCGGCCGTGCCGCCCGCGTAGATCTCGGGCTCGTCGGGATGAGCGGCGATCACGAGGGTTCTCAACATGTGCGTCCTTAGGGGTTGGATTCGCCGGTACGGCCGGCCGTACCGGCTTGGAAGACCCGCTCGCGGGTCAGGTCCAGGGCGTAGCAGAGGGCGCCGTCGAGCACGGCGTTGCCGCGCGCGGCGCTGAGGGCGACGGTCACCGGCACCAGGGGTGTCGAGGCCAGGCGGTCGGCGACCCGCGCCCTGAGCGGCTCGCCTCCCGCGACGCACAACGGCCCGGCCAGCACGACCAGGCCCGGGTCCAGCACGCCGATCGCGGCCGTCACGCCGAGCGCCACCCGTGCGGCGGCGTCGTCGAGGAAGCCCGGGTCGGCGCCCGCCAGCGTCCGGCTCACGGCGGTCAGCGTGGGTTCGCCGGCCAGGCCGTGCGCCTCGGCCAGCGCGGCCAGCGGCTCGGCGCCGAGCAGCGCGCCGAGCGGCCCGCCGTCCTGTCCGTAGCGGCGGCCGGTGGTGACCGGGTCGGGCACGATGACCGAGCCGACCTCGCCGCCGCGCCCGGTGACGCCACGCCAGAGCCCGCCGTTCAGCACGACTCCCGCGCCGACCCCGCCGCCCACCCAGAGCAGGACGAAACTACTGTCCTCGTGCTCCTGGAGCTCCCGGATGGCGACCAGGTTGACGTCGTTCTCCAGGCGGACGTTGCCCGGCAGCTCGTCCAGGCCGGACCAGCCGGAAAGCTGCACGGCCTGCCGCAGCCGCCGCCCGTCGGCCTCCACCACGCCGGGCACGCCCACCACGACCTGGTCGAGCTCGTCCAGGTCGAAGCCGGCCGCGCCGAGCGTCTCGGCCAGCAGCCGCCGGGCGTCGCCGGTGGCCTCGGTCCGGTGGCTGCCGAGCACCCGGCCGGTCAGGTCGGCGACCGACACCTCGATCGAGCTGGTGGTGAGATCGACCCCCGCGACGCGCGCCGCCGCGCCGTCGAGCTGCCACATCTGCGCGGCCGGCCCGGCGTTGCCGGGCTTGAGGCCGGCCTTCCTGGCGAGCCCGCTGCCCTCCAGCCTGCGCAGCACCTCGGCCGCCGACGCCTTGGACAGGCCCGTGTGCAGTTCCAGCTCGGCACGGGTGAGGCCGCCGTGCTCCAGGAGCAGGGTCAGCGCGGCGCGCTCGTTGAGCGTGCGGAAGACGGTGGGGTTTCCCGAAGACATGCCTACTTCAGCGCTCCTGATGTCAGCCCGGACTGGATATGTCGCTGGAAGACGATATAGATCAGCACGACGGGAAGCACTGTCATGCTGAGAGCGGCGAACAGTCCGGGCCAGTCGGCCTCGTACCCGGCGATGGTGGAGATGTCGGCCACGCCCTGGGTGATCACCCACAGGCTCTTGTCACCGGGCAGCAGGACCAGCGGGATCAGGTACTGGTTCCACTGGCCCAGCACGTTGAAGATGGTCAGGCTGACCAGCGCGGGCCGGGCCATGGGCAGCATGACCTGGAAGAACGTGCGGGTGTGCGAGGCGCCGTCGATCATCGCCGCCTCGGCGACCGCGTCCGGCAGGGCCCTGAAGAAGGACGTCAGGAAGAACACCGTGAACGGCAGCGAGTAGGCGATGTACACCAGCACCAGGCCGACGTGGCTGTTGAGCAGCCCGAGCCCGTCCACCACGAAGAACAGCGGCACGAGCGCCAGGAAGACGGGGAAGGCCATGCCGGAGACGAACAGGAAGTAGACCAGCCGGTTGCCCCGGAAGCGGTAGCGGGCCAGCACGTACGCGGCCATCGAGCTGAGCAGCATCGTCCCGGCGACGCCGAAGAAGACCACGATGACCGTGTTGAGCATGTAGCGGCCGATGTTGGCCCGCTCCCAGGCCCGCGCCCAGTTGTCCCAGCGCAGCTCGCCGGGCAGTTGCAGGGCGTCGCCGAAGATCTCGGCGTTGCTCTTGAACGAGGCCAGCAGGGTCCACAGCAGCGGGGCGATGATGAGCAGCGCCCAGAGGCCAAGAACGGCCTGGATGCTGATTTTTCGGAACATTTCAGTAGACGACCTTCTGGCGACGGGTCACGCGCAGCGTCAGCGCGGCGAAGGTGAGGGTCAGGAAGAACAGCGCCACGCCCATGGCCGAGGCGTAGCCGAAACGGGAGTAGGAGAAGGCGTTCTTGTAGATCTCCGTGGCCAGCACGGTGGTCGCGCCGTCCGGCCCGCCCTGCTCCACCGACAGCACGTTGACCAGCGCGAACCCGTCGAACGCGGCGATCCCCAGATAGACCCAGGCCACCTGGACGGTGTCCCAGACCAGGGGCAGCGTGATGGAGAAGAACATGCGCAGCCGTCCGGCGCCGTCGAGGGCGGCCGCCTCGAAGACGTCCTTCGGGATGGCCGCCATACCGGCCGAGAACAGCACGACGTAGAAGCCGACCGCCTGCCACACCATCACCGCGATGATCGACCACAGCGCCAGGTTCTGGTCCGTCAGCCAGCCGACCGGCTCGACGCCCAGCTTCGTCAGCGCGCCGTTCAGCACGCCGCTCGCGTCCGGCCGGTAGACGGCCTTGAACAGCACCCCGACCACCGCGACCGCCAGCACCTGCGGCAGGAAGAAGATCACCCGGTGGACCTTGGCGCCCGGCGTGCCCGCCGAGTCCCCCAGCAGGTACGCGAAGACCAGCGCGAGGGCGATGGTCACCAACGGCACCGTGACCAGCAGGACCGCGTGGTTGCGGACCGCCTGCCAGAACGTGTCGTTGCCGAGCATCCGCCGGAAGTTGTCCAGGCCGACGAAGTTCAGGTTCGCCGAGACCCCGCGCCAGTCGGTCAGCGCGATCTGGAACGCCTGGACGTACGGGCTGATCACGAAGACCGCGTAGAGGATCACGGGCAGGGCGAGGAAGCCCGCGACGAAGCCGTGCCGCCTCATCGGTCAGACGCTCCGGGTCTGCTTGGCGATCGACGAATCGGCCTTGAGCTCGTCCGCCTTCTTCTGCATGTTCGCGCAGAACTGCTCCGGAGTGATCCGTCCGGACATCACCGAGTTCGTCTGGACCTGACCGTGGTCGAACAGCTCCTTGTACCAGCCCTCGAAGCGGGCGTCGGTGATGATGTTCGTCCCGGCGGCCTCCTGGGCCTTGGCCGCGCTGCGCACGGCCGAGGTCAGGTCCAGGCCGTCGACCACGCCGTTGACGACGGTGAGGTTCTTGGTCATCTCGGTGTAGCCGCGCGCGCCCTCCCGCGACAACATCAGGCGCAGGTACTCCAGGCCGCCCTGCGGGTTCTTGCCCTTGGCCGCCACGAAGAACGCTTCACTCACCCCGATCATGATCGCCTCGTACGGCATCGCGTCGGCGGCGGTGATGCTGGGCACCGGGGCGATCGCGTACTCGAAGGAGGCCGGCCGGTCCTTGGCCATCTCGTTCTCCAGCCAGGCGCCGCAGGGGTAGAACAGCACCTTGTCCTGCAGGTGCTTGACCTGCGTCTGGGTGTGGTCGAGCCCGAAGTACGCCTTGTCGCCGAAGTCGCGCTGCACCTGCGCCCACGCCGCGACGGCCTGCCGTACGGGCTCGGCCTGCCAGGCGCCGTCGGCGAGGTTGTCGATGTCGACGATCACCTTGTTGCCGCCGACCTTGGCGGCGCTGTAGACGAGGTTCCAGAGCTGGTAGAAGGGCCCGACCTGGCCGGGGTAGGCGAACAGCGCGATGCCCGCCTTCCTGGCCTCCTCGCCGAGCGCGTTGAACTCCGCCCACGTCTTCGGCACCTGCCAGCCGCGCTTCTCGAACAGCTTGGCGTTGTACCACAGGGCGCGGTGGGCGACCGTGTACTGCAGCACCCGCGGCACGCCGTCGATCAGGGAGTTGTCGTAGACGCCACCGACCAGCGTGTCGCGCACCTTCTTGGCCGGGTCCACCAGGGAGGGGGCGTCGAACAGCGGCGTCAGGTCGGCGAGGTGCCCCTCGGCGACGAGCGACTGCAGGTCGAGGGCGTCGGGGCCGGAGTTGTTGACCACGTCGGGCGCGTCGCCGCTGATGAAGCGGGGGCGGAGTTGCGTGCCCACCTTCTGCGTCGGTACGTGCTTGATCTTGGCGGTCTTGTACGCCTTGCTGTACAGGGCCTCGTGCAGGTCGGTCGCGTAGCCGTCGCCGTTGCCGCCGCTGAAGATCACGACTTCCAGTTGCCGGGCGGCGTCCACGCCGAGGGGGTTGGCGGCCGAGGTGGGGGCGGCCGAAGTGGAGGCGACGGGGGCGGCGGATCGGCCGGTGGCGCACGCGGCGAGCAGCCCGGCGCCCGGGCCCGTCGCGAGGGCGGTGAGCCCGATACGTCGAAGAACCTCACGTCGGCTGGGGTTGGTGGACATGGGTGGCCTCCTTGAACCGCCAACCGTCCGGATACCTTCCAGACGGTTGGCGGCTGACTCTAGACTTACCGCCCCACGTGCGTCAATACCTTCTAGAACTGCGCTCGGAACCGTTAGAACTGCGCTCGGAGTCGAGCCTTGGCCTCCTCGGAGGCCCCGACGCGGTCCAGACCGTTCAGCGCGGCGCCCACGATCGGCGGCTGGTCGGGGATGACCTGCTTGGCCAGCGGGGCCCGCGCGGCGAACCGCTCCTCCAGCATCGCGACCAGCAGCGGGATGCGCGCGTGCAGCACGCCCCCGCCGAGCACGACCTCCGTCGGCGTCTCCAGCAGGTCCAGCCGGCGCAGGCACACCTCGGCCATCACGACGATCTCGTCGGCCAGCCGGCTGACCAGCGCCAACGCGACCGCGTCAGCCGACGCGGCGGCCTCGAACACCCCGGGGGCCAGCGCGGTCAGGTGATGCCGCTCGATCTGCCCGAAATGCACGCCGAGCACCACCTCCTCGACCGTCCGCGTGCCGAAGTGCGCCTTGACCAGGTCGGCGAGCGCGGTCGGCGCGCCCCGGCCGTCCTCGGCGCGGACGGCGTGCCACAACGCCTCCTCGGACAGGCCGCCGCCCCCGCCCCAGTCGCCGCTGATCTTCCCGAGCGCGGGGAAGCGGGCCACCTGACCGGTGGGCGAGACGCCGACCGCGTTGATGCCCGCGCCGCACACCACGGCGACGCCGCTCGGCCCGGACGCCCCCGAACGCAGCAGCGCGAAGCTGTCGTTGCCCACGACGACCTCGGCCGCCATCCCGCGCGCGCGGAACTCGGCCGCGAGGGCCTCCTCCTCCACCGGCAGGTCGGCCCCGGCCAGGTAGGCGTAGAGCTGGTCGGCGTACGGGGGAGCGGCCGCCGGTCCGAGCGCCCGCCGCACGGCCTCCTCCACGACGTCCACCGCCGCCGGCACGCCGACGGTCTGCGGCTCGAACGGCCCGCCGTCGCCCTGGGCCAGGACCGTGCCGTCGTCCGAGAGCACGACGACGTGGGTCTTGCTGTTGCCCGCGTCCACGGCGATGATCACCATGACAGGTACCGCTCGTTCGCCGCCAGCAGCAGGCCGGTCAGCTCGTCCGCGACGGCCTCCTGGCCGATCAGCGGGTGGGCGAGCAGGGCGTTCCGCACCCGGTCCGCGCCGCCGCGCAGCGCCGCGTCGAGCGCCAGCTCCTCGTACGCGGAGACGTTCGCGATCAGGCCCGCGTACAGCGGCTCCACCGGATCGACCGGCAGCGGCGCCGCCCCCGACGCCGAGATCCTGGCCGGGACCTCGATGACCGCCTCGTCACGCAGGAACGGCAGCGTCCCGTCGTTGCGGGTGTTGACCACCTGCACGTCGCCCCGGTCGCCGAGCAGCGAGGCGATCAGCGCGACCGCCGCCTCCGAGTAGTAGGCGCCGCCGCGCTTGTCCAGCAGGTCCGGCTTGGTGTCCACGGCCGGGTCGGCGTACAGCTTCAGGAGCTGTTCCTCCATCGCCGCGACCTCCGCCGCCCGCGACGGCTTGGCCCGCTGCTCGGACACCACCAGATCGTGGGCGTAGAAGTAGCGCAGGTAGTAGGACGGCACCACCTGGAGCCTGCGCAGCAGCCCGAGCGGCAGGCCCAGGTCGTCGGCCAGCTCCTGCCCGTGCTCGGCGAGCAGTCGCGGCAGCACGTCCACGCCGTCGACCAGGACCGACCGCTCCCACGTCAGGTGGTTGAGCCCGACATGACCGAGCGTGACGCTCTCCGGCGCCACGCCCAGGTGCCGGGCGAAGCGGCGCTGGAACCCGATGGCCACGTTGCACAGGCCGATCGCGCGGTGCCCGGCGTCCAGCAGCGCCCTGGTGACGATGCCGACGGGGTTGGTGAAGTCGACGATCCAGGCGTCGGGCGCGTGGGCGCGTACCTGCTCGGCCAGTTCGAGCACGACCGGGACCGTGCGCAGCGCCTTGGCCAGCCCGCCCGCCCCGGTCGTCTCCTGCCCGACGCAGCCACATTGCAGCGGCAGCGTCTCGTCGACGTTCCGCGCGGCCTGGCCGCCCACCCTGAGCTGGAAGAGCACGGCGTCCGCGCCCGCCACCCCCGTGGCCACGTCGGCGGTGGCGACCACCTCGGCCGGGTGCCCGGCCCTGCGCAACATCCTGCGGGACACGCCCGCCACCAGGTCGAGCCGGGTGGCGTCCGGATCGACCAGGGCGATCTCGGTGAGCGGCAGCTCGTCGCGCAGCCGGGCGAAGCCGTCGATGAGCTCGGGGGTGTAGGTCGAACCGCCCCCGATCACGGCGAGTTTCATGTGCACTCCTTGAATTAGGAAACTTTCCTAACCGGCGAACCTACCCGACCGCCGCCCGCCCGACTCCTCCCGCCCCCGTTCGCGAAAAGTTTCCCCGCGCCGTGTAGAGAACCCGTCCCCGGCTCCGACTCCCTGGTGATGGCGCCGCCAGGGCGCCACGAGACAGGAGGCGAACCGAGATGGGCAAGGTCACCTGCGACATGGGAACGTCCCTCGACGGCTACGTGGCGGGGCTCAACCAGAGCCTGGAGAACCCGTTCGGCGACGGTGTGGGCGACCGGCTGCACCAGTGGATGTTCGAGGAGCCGGAGCGGCACGCCGAGGTGATCGAGGCCATCACGGCGGCCGGGGCGTTCATCATGGGCCGCAACATGTTCGACCCCGGCCGCGGCGACTGGGACCCGGACTGGACCGGCTGGTGGGGCGAGGAGCCGCCGTACCACGCGCCGGTGTTCGTCCTCACCCACCACCCGCGCGAGCCGCTGCCCATGAAGGGCGGCACGACGTTCTTCTTCGTCACGGACGGGATCGAAGCCGCCATGACCCGGGCCCGCGAGGCCGCGGGGGACCGCGACATCTCCATCGCCGGCGGCGCCGCCACGGTCAACCAGTACCTGGCCGCCGGTCACATCGACGAACTGCGCCTGCATGTCGCGCCCGTGATCCTCGGTCGCGGCGAACGCCTCCTCGCCGACGCGGGCGACATCACCCTCACCCCGGCGGCCCCGCCCACGGGCACCGACCTGGTCACACATCTCACGTACCGGGTGGTCCGCTAGGGACGTTCCTTTCCAGGTCGGCCCATACGACACGGTGGCCGTACGGTTCGGCGACGTGCGTGCCGCTCCTGACGGACAGTGCGGCCACCAGACCGAGGCCGCGACCTGACTCCCGCAGGGACCCGGCGTCCAGGGGGGCGAAGCGCGGCTCTCGCTCCGCCGTCCCGGGGTCGACCACTTCGAGGCGTACGAACCCGTCCCCGACCCCGAGCAGCACCGTGACCCAGTCACGCTCGGGCCCCGGCGGCACATGCCTGACCGCGTTGGTGACCAGCTCTGAGACGACCGTCAGCGCATCGTCCCTAAGCAGTGGATCGACCTCGTCCAGCCAGCGCCGAATCGTCTGCCGGCTTTCTCCGGGGGCTCGGTCCCCGGGCCTCAGCGTCATGCCTTTCCAGCTGGAGACGGTCTGGAGAAGTGACATGAATTCCCTCCAAAGCGAATCCTGACGTTTCTTGCGACAAAAGCGCTGTCGCCCGGGATCCAGCATGAAGGGGCGCGCGATGGCATAGCACTCACACCTCGCGAAACCTGGCCGACAAGGAATGACGCCTGGCATGTATTGATTGTCGGAAGGACGTCGCAGTAGCCTTCCGGAAGGCAATCCCCCTGCTCTTGACCTGCGGAGACGCCATGACTCCCGATGTCAGCGATCATTTGTCACCCAGGGCGCGTTTCGCTCGTGACCTCGCAGAACGACGTAAAGCGGCTCGAATGACACAATCCGCACTTGCTCTACGCATTCTCTGTCACGAATCACTCGTCAGTCATGTCGAAAAAGGCCGACGGGTCCCCACGCTGGTATTCGCTCGCGAAGTGGACAGGGCGTTCGGCACCGACGGCCATTTCACCGGCCTCCACGAGCGCATCTCTCAGTCACCCGCTCTGGGCTGGTTCGCACGGTGGGTCGAGGAGATCGAACCGCAAGCCGTCATCATGTACTCGTGGGATCCGCTCGTGATCCCCGGCATGCTCCAGACCGTGGACTACGCCCGTGCCGTCTTCGCGGGTACAGGCTCGTCCGATCAGGTGGAAGAGCAGGTCCAGGCGCGGATCCGGCGCATCGGCGTCTTCGAGGCATCCAAGCCGCCATCCCTTCTCGCAGTCATTGAGGAGGGAGTCCTCCATCGGCCCTTCGGCGGGGCCGGTGTCCTGGTCGGGCAACTGCGTTTTCTGCTGGAGCTCACCGAGCATCCCCAGATCACTGTTCAGATGCTTCCGCACACGGCTGGTTGCATAGCCGGCATGGTGAGCGCGTTCGCGCTGGCGCGGCTGCGCGACGGATCCGAGGTGGTTTCGGCGGACTCGCTTCTGTCCGGACAGGTGTCAGGCGACCACGACGCAGTCGCGCGTTTGAAGCAGAGGTATGACAGCATCAGAGCGCACGCACAGCCGAAGAATGTCACTCGACAGGCGATAGAGGGTGCGATAGCCAAATGGACCAGCTGAACCTTGATGATGCGCAATGGCGCAAGTCCAGCGCCAGCGCCGACACAGGGCAGTGTGTCGAGGTCGCGACCAACCTCCCGGGGATCATCGCCGTCCGTGACAGCAAAAACCCGCAGGGCCCAGCGCTGATCTTCACTCCTGAGGAGTGGAAGGCGTTCCTGCATGGCGCCAATCGGGGCGAGTTCGCCATCTGAGGCAGACGTCTGTCGCTTCGGAGTCGGGTTCGTCCGAGGGGCGCGGGGACCGGCAGGTCCCCGCCGGGGGTGTGGGGGCTTTCCCCGACACAGCCTGAGCTCACCGCGCCCATCGGCGAAGCCCTTCATGGCCCACGCGAGAACCGGATCCGTCCTATCGGGTGAAAGGGGGTGTTCAGCCCGAAGAACGGAGCCGAGAGTTTGACGCAGGACACCGAGGTGGACGACGCGGAGGTGATCAGACGTGCCCGCAGCGACCCCGCCGCCTTCTCGGCGTTGTACGACCGGCACGCCCCCGCGCTCCACAGATACGTCACCCGCCGCCTGGGCGATTCGCTGGCCGACGACATCGTGGCCGAGACGTTCCTGGACGCCTTCCGCCGCCTGGCCCGCTACGACACCACCCACCGCGACGCCCGCCCCTGGTTGTACGGCATCGCCGCCAACCTGATCGGCAAGCACCGCCGTACCGAGATCAGGGCCTACCGCGCCCTGGCCAGGACGGGCCTCGACGCGGTGGCCGAGAGCTACGCCGACCGGGTGGAGGCCCGCGTGTCGGCCGGGGCGGCGCACCGCGAGCTGGCGGGGGCGCTCGCGATGTTGTCGCCGCAGGACCGCGAGGTGCTGCTGATGATTGCCTGGGCCGACCTCAGTTACGAGGAGGTCGCCCGCGCGCTCGGCGTCCCGATCGGGACCGTGCGTTCGCGCCTGCACCGCGCCAGGAGAAAGACCCGGGCGGCCCTGGGCGGCATCGACCCGTCAGCCATCCACGACACCGCCCCCTCAACCACCCACGACGCCGCGCCGTCAGCCATCCACGACACCGACGAGGAGGAGCCCGGCCGTGGACGATGACCTCACGCTCCTGCGCGAGCTGCGCGCGGACGCCCCCGAGCCCGACGCCGCCCGCCTGCGCGCCGTGCGCGCCCGAGCCCTGGCCCCGGCGTCGCCGCCGGTCCTCGCCCCGGCCCCGGCCCGGAAGCGGCGCCGGTTCTGGGCGGTGCCGTCGCTGCTGGCCGCCGCGACAGCCGCCGCCGTCGTCGTCGTGGCGGTGAACGGTTCCCACACCCCGGCCCCCGCTCCGCCGGGCGCCGTGACCACCATGCCGGTACGGGCCGAGACGGTGCTGCGCCAAGCCGCCCTGGTGGCCGAGGGACGCCGCAAGCACCACGAGCCGCGCCCCGACCAGTGGTTGTACCGGAAGGATCTGGTCAAGCAGCCCTCCGAGGAGCGAGGCACGGTCGGGGAATCCTGGACCCGGTACGACGGCACCCGGTACGCGTACCGCCAGAACGGCGGCTCCATGGAATCCCTGGACATCACCCCCGACCCGGACGACGACGACCTGACACCCCGGCAGTACGCGGCCAAGTTCGCCGACCTGCCCACCGATCCCGCCGCGCTGCTGGACCACGTCAGGGGCGACCGGCACTGGTCGACCCTGCCGAAGGGGGCGGAGGCCGAGCAGCCGGACGCGCGGGCGTTCCGCGTGTTGTCGGTCTACCTCGACGCGGGTGTCCCCATGCCGCCGCAGGTCGAGGCCGCCATCTTCCGCGCGCTCGCGGAGCTCCCCGGGGTGCGGGTGGACCTCGGCGTACGGGACGCAGCGGGCCGGGCGGGGATCGGCATCGCCTACGAGCCCGCCGGTTCCGTCCCCGGGGGGTCGGTGCGGGACGCGCAGGGCCGGATCGTCTCGCGGTCGTACCTGGTGCTGGACGCCGCGACCTACCGCTTCCTCGGCAGGCGCGTGGACACCCTCCAGGACGAGGTCATCGGCGGTGAGGTGACGGCCCGCAGGGGCACGTTCTACGCGAGCGCCGACCTGGCGACGGGCGTAGTGGACGAACCAGGCCAGATCCCCTGACCGACCCCGGAGCGGCCCGCGAGCGGGCGGGCCGCTCGCAGGCCGCGCGACCGGAAGACCGTTCGAGCCGCAGGCCACGCTACGGACGCTCGCCCAGGCGGTCGACCCAGCCCGTCTCCTCGTACGTGGTCTGGATCAGCGGCTCGGACCGCCCGGGCGGGCGGAGCTCGTAGGCGAGCAACCGCGCCGTCGCGACGTCCACGACCAGGCGCGACTCGCCCGCACCCTCACCAGTGCCCGGCGTGGTCAGCGTCAGGGCGACGCCGGTGCGGCCCAGCGGGTCGGTGACCTCGCCCAGCGACCTGATCGCGGGCTGCTCCGCGAGCAGCCGATACAGGGAGGAACGGGTTCCCGGGCTGATGGGACCGGCGAGCAGGTCCTGCGCCGTCGCCCACACATAGGAGGTGAACGTCGGCTTGCCGGGCCACCAGTCGCCGGGCTCCTCCTCGTCGAACAGCCGCCGCAGCAGGCTCGCCAGCTTCTCCTTATCGGCCGGGAGGGCCAGCAGCTGGCGGAGCGTGTAGCTGTGGCTGCCGATCAGGAAGCGGAGTTGCATGGCGTAGTCATTGCTCGACGGCTTTCCCCCGCTCAGGTCGGGGGAGCCGAGCCGCCTCCATCGAGCCTCGTCCTCGGGGGAGGCGAAGGTGACCTTCGGGTCCTGGCGGGTCATGGTCCGGCTGGGCGCGCCCCGGCGGGCCGCGTACCAGGTGTCCTGGGTGTTCGTCACCCTGGCCGAGAACGGCGGGTTCTTCGCCTGCGGGTGGCTCACCGGCTGGGTGGTGCGCGCGCGGACGTGCCAGTACCGGCCGGCGGCGGCGGGCCCGTGCCCGACGGCGGACTCGGCCGCGGCCAGCAGCACGGACCGCGCGTCCAGAGCCTGGCGCGCTCCTTCCGAGGACGTCGGCGTACCGGCCGGCACGGCGCTCGGCGGCGCGCCCGCAGTGCCGATCCCGGGGCCGATCCCGGGGCCGATCCCAGCGCCGAGCCCGGTGCCGCCGAGGATCACGAAGGCGGCCGCCGAGGCGAGCAGCGCGCCCGCGGCGGCCCGCGTCGCGGTGCGGATCCGCCTGGCCCGGCGCCCTCGTCGCAGCAGCGCAGGCACCGGCGGGGGCGCGAGCGCGGGCCCCTCGCGCCGGGCGAGAACACGCAGTGCCCGCGCCAGGAGTTCCTGGTCGTCCTTCATCGTGCTGCCTCCTGATCTTCGCGCAGAGCCGTACGCAGGCGCGCCATCGCTCTGGAGTGCTGGCTCTTGACGGCGCCGACCGAGCAACCGAGTACGGCCGCGACCGCCTTCTCCGTCAGGTCCTCGTAGTGCCGCAGCACGACCACCGCCCGTTGCCTGGGTGACAGGGCGAGCAGGGCGCGACGCAGGTCCTCGTGCGGCTCGTGAAGCTGCTGACGGGGATCGGTGTGCTCGGGCGGACTGGCGGTGGGCACCTCCCGCCGTCGCCGCCGCCACCGGCTGACGTTGCCGTTGGCCAGCATGCGCCGCAGGTAGGCGTGCGGGTCGGCGGACCGCACGCGCCGCCAATGGACGTACAGCCGCACCAGGCAGTCCTGCAGCAGTTCCTCGCCCCGGTGCCGGTCGCCGGCGAGCAGGATGGCGACGGCCATGTGCCTGTCCCAGGCCGCCGCCACGAAGGCGGCGTAGGAGGCGTCGTCGGATTCACTCACACGGCCTCAACGCGGAAGTGGGCCGGGAAGGTTTACCCCGGAACACGAAAAGGGCGCGCCCCCCGGAATGGGAGGGCGCGCCCGTCAGGGTCGGCGCAGGGGTTACCAGTCGCCGCCGCCGAAGTCGCCGCCGCCGAAGTCTCCGCCGCCGCCGCCGAAGTCGCCCCAGCCGCCGCCACCGCCGCCGAAGTCCCCTCCGCCGCCGAAGTCGCCGCCGCTGAGGTCGCCCCCGCCGCCGCCGTCCTGGTAGCCCTCGGCGTAACCGGCGCCGTAGCCGCCGCCGCCCCAGCCGCCGTGGAACATGCTGCCCATCATCGTGCCGATGAACATGCCGGTCATGATGTCGCCGAAGCCGCCGTAGTAGCCGTAGGCGTACGGCTGGTAGGCCGGGCCCGCGTCGTAGTAGGGGCGACGGTGACCGTCGACCATGACCTCGCGCATCTGCGGGTCGAAGCCGCGCTCGACGGCCTCGGCGTCCATCGCGCAGGCCGGCACGTCGCGCACCGCGCCGCCGGGCGGGGCCCAGCGCACGTCACGGGCCGACGGGCCGTGCTGCGGGTTGAAGAAGCAGGGGGCGCGCCGCTCGGGGATCGGCCGGTTGTTGACCTTGGCCTTCACCACGGCCAGCGCGTAACGGCCGTCCTCAAGGGTCTGGGTGACCTCGCGGACCTGGTCGGCCCGCTGGACCGCGTTGAGCTGCGTCTTGGCCTTCTCGTAGGAGTCGAGCGCCTGCTGCCACTCGGTGATGTGGCCGCCGCCCTGGCCGGCGAGGGTGACGTCGGTGTCGAGCTCGGTGATCTCCTCGCCCAGCTTGGTGACGTCCTCCTCCACGGTCTGCTTGACCGCGGCGAGGTCCTTGGCCTCCTGGATGGCGCGCTTCTTCTTCTTGTTCTTGGAGTACAGGAAGTAGCCGCCACCGCCGACCACCAGCAGGCCGAGCAGGGCCACCAGCGCGAACTGGCCCCCGGCGCCGGGGTTGGCCTGGCTGCTGGTGCTCAGGGCGCCGCTGCGGTCGTTCTTGCCCGCCGCGTCGACCCGGTTCGTGAAGTCCTTCACGCCCGCGACGATGTCGCCCGAGTTGGCGTTCACCGAGAGCTTGACCAGCTGGCCGGCGAGGTTGTTCCGCAGGGCGTTGGACCCGGCGAACATCGTCTCGCCGTCGAACACCACCACCGTCACCTTGGGACGACCGGCTTCCACCAGCGCCTTGCCCAGCGACGACAGGTACGGCCCGACGGTGGAGTTGTCAAAGGTGCCGTCGGGCAGCGCGACAGCGTAGATCTTGCTGTCGGCGTCCTTCAGCGCGTCGTTGATGTCACTCTGCTGGCTGGAGCTCAAGGGGGAGCCCGACACCACGTAGAGCGGGGCCTTCTTCCAGTTTTGCACCACAGTCTGTGCGTCAGGTGGCGCCGCCGCGTTGGCGGCAGGGGACAGCGCAAGAACGACGAACAGCCCGGCGATCAGAGCCGCGATCGCGGCCCCTGCTCGGCGCAGCGAATGGGTCATTGGCAGCAAGCCTCCTTCGCCCATGAGGACGAACGGGCGGTCGGCAAAGTTCCTCACTGGGCACGTTACCTGCCCGCGACGGCGCGGAAGCACGGGGGAGCGGGCTCAGGCGTCCTTGATCTCGCAGATCGTGGCGCCCGAGGTGACGGTCTGGCCGACGGCGGCCGACAGGCCCGTGACCGTGCCCGACTTGTGGGCGGTCAGCGGCTGCTCCATCTTCATGGCCTCCAGCACCACGACCGTGTCGCCCTCGCCGACCACGTCGCCGTCGTTCGCCACGACCTTGACGATCGTGCCCTGCATCGGGCTGACCAGCGCGTCGCCGCCCGCGGAGGCGTGCTTCCGCGGGCCGCCGGCGCGACGCGGCGCCTTGCCCGCGGCGGGCGCGGGGCCCGCCATGCCGAGCCCGGCCGGGAGCACCACCTCAAGGCGCTTGCCGCCGACCTCGACCGTCACCGTCTCGCGCACCGCCGGGGCGGACGGAGCCGCGGCGACCTCGCCCGCGTACGGCTCGACCGGGTTGTCCCACTCGGTCTCGATCCACCGGGTGTGCACGGCGAACGGCTCGGACGTGAACGCCGGATCGGTCACGACCGCCCGGTGGAAGGGCAGCACGGTCGGCATGCCGTCGATCTCGAACTCGGCCAGCGCCCGCCGGGCCCGGTCGAGGGCCTCGCGGCGGGTGCGGCCGGTCACGATCAGCTTGGCCACCAGCGAGTCGAACGTCTGCGGCACCGTCATCCCGGCCTCGTAGCCCGAGTCGAGGCGCACGCCGGGCCCGGACGGGGTGCGCATGGCGGTCAGCGTGCCGGGGGCGGGCAGGAAGTTGCGCCCGGCGTCCTCGGCGTTGATGCGGAACTCGATCGAGTGGCCGCGCAGGGCCGGGTCGTCGTAGCCCAGGAGCTCGCCGTCGGCGATCCTGAACATCTCGCGCACCAGGTCGACGCCCGCGACCTCCTCGCTCACCGGGTGCTCGACCTGGAGGCGGGTGTTGACCTCCAGGAAGGAGATCGTGCCGTCCTGGCCGACGAGGAACTCGCAGGTGCCGGCGCCGACGTAGCCGGCCTCCTTCAGGATGGCCTTGGAGCTGGTGTAGAGGAGGTCGATCTGCTCCGGCGACAGGAACGGCGCGGGGGCCTCCTCGACGAGCTTCTGGTGGCGGCGCTGGAGCGAGCAGTCGCGGGTGCTGACCACGACCACGTTGCCCTCGCGGTCGGCCAGGCACTGGGTCTCGACGTGCCGGGGGCGGTCGAGGTAGCGCTCGACGAAGCACTCGCCCCGGCCGAAGGCGGCCACCGCCTCGCGGACGGCGGACTCGTACAGCTCGGCGACCTCTTCCAGCCTGCGCGCGACCTTGATGCCGCGCCCGCCGCCGCCGTACGCGGCCTTGATCGCGATCGGCAGGCCGTGCTGCTCGGCGAACGCCACGACCTCCTCCGCGCCGGAGACCGGGTCCTTGGTGCCGGCCACCAGCGGCGCGCCGACCTTCTGCGCGATGTGCCTGGCCTGCACCTTGTCGCCCAGCGCGGCGATGGCGGCCGGGGGCGGGCCGATCCAGATCAGGCCGGCGTCGATGACGGCCTGGGCGAAGGCGGCGTTCTCGGCCAGGAAGCCGTAGCCGGGATGCACGGCGTCGGCGCCGGAGCGCGCGGCGACGTCGAGCAGCTTGGCGATGTCGAGGTAGGTCTCGGCGGGGGACTGCCCGCCCAGCGCGTACGCCTCGTCAGCCGCCCTGACGTGCAGGGCGTCGATGTCTTGGTCGGCGTAGACGGCCACGCTGCCGATCCCCGCGTCCGTGCACGCGCGGGCCACCCGTACGGCGATCTCGCCGCGATTGGCGATCAGAACCTTCCGCACCGACCTTCGTCCCTTCCTCGTGAGTGCTCAGCGGCCGAGGTACGCGCCGCCGTTGAGATGCAGCACCTGCCCCGTCATGTGCCCGGCTCCCGCGGATGCCAGAAAGAGAACGGTATCGGCCACGTCAGAGGGGGTGCCAGGGCGCCCGTTGCGCGTTTTCTGCACGCGGGCCTTGACGCCCTCCTCCGTGAGCCTGCCGCGGAAGAACTCGGTCTCCATCACCAGCCCGGGAGCCACCACGTTGGCGGTGACGCCCCGGGTGCCCAGCTCGGCGGCCAGGTCGGCGGTCCAGGACTCGACGGCGGCCTTCGCGGCCCCGTACGAGCCGGACCCGGTGCCGCGCGCGGCGATCGAGCCGATGGAGATGATCCGGCCGCCCTCGCCCATGCGCGGCGCGAGCGCGGTCGTGACCAGGACGGCGGACAGCAGGTTGGCGTTGAGGTTGGCCCACCACGCCTCGGCGACGTCCGCCAGGTCGCCGGACTGCCCGCGGTCCAGATCGGTGTTGCCCCCGGCGTTGTTCACCAGGACGTCGACGTGCGCGGGCAGGCTGTCGAGCGCGCCCTGCACGGCGGCGGGGCTCGCGGCGTCGAACGGCACGTACGCCGCCCCCAGCCGCCCGGCCGCCGCCTTCAGCACCTGCTCGCGCCGGCCGGTGATCGTGACATGGTCGCCGAGGGAGACGAACGCCTCGGCGACGGCATAGCCGATCCCGGTGCCGCCACCCGTCACCACGACCTCGCGCATGAATGAATCACTCCTTTGATCCGAATAATCCTCTGGACGACCATAGCCGCTCGGCATAACGGGGGCGATGGGCGGTGGCCCGCTTTAAGGTGAGGGCGCTTTCAACAGTCCCAGGAGGTATGCATGAGCCAGAGTATGCTCGGCGGCAACCCCATTGAAATGCAGCAGATGGCGAGCCAGTTCACCCAGCAGGCCGAGGCGCTCCAGAACGTGTCGGCGGCGCTCGACCGCGAGGCGGCCAAGGTGGGCACCGCGTGGACGGGCGACGGGGCCAAGCGGTTCGGCGAGGCCTGGCAGCAGTACCGCACGGCTTTCCAGCGCATGACCGCTGAGTTGCAGGAGGCTTCGCGGGTGATCAACACGTATCGGCAGAACATCGAGTCCGCCACGCAATGAGCACGGACGGGGGCCCTGGCCGGGCGCCGGGGCTTCTTCCGTCCTGAGGGGAGCGTTCCTCCCGGATCGGGCAGGCTACGCTCTTTCTTCATGATTGGTCGCGCCTTGGCGGCGAGCGTGCTCGCCCTGCAGTTCGCGGCGGCGCCGGCGCAGGCCGCGCCCGAGCGGTGCACGCCCAAGAAGGCCACCATGGCGATCGCCGAGAGCTGGGCGCAGCGGCGGCTCAACGTGCAGCGGGTGTGGCCGCTGACCACGGGCCGGGGCGTCACGGTCGCCGTCATCGACAGCGGCGTGGACGAGACGCACCCGCAGATCCGCCTGAGCGGCAAGGCCGACCTCACCAACACGGGCTTTCGCGACTGCGTCGGCCACGGCACGGCGGTCGCCGGGATCATCGCCGGCCAGCCGCGCAAGGACGTGCCCTTCCACGGCGTCGCCCCCGGGGTCAGGCTGCTGTCGATCAAGCAGGTCAACGGCGACAGAGGCGACGTGGGCCTGCTGGCCAAGGCCATCAAGACGGCCGTGGACGAGCGCGCCACCGTCATCAACCTCTCGATCGACGCCCCCGACACGGCCGACCTGAGGGCGGCCGTCGCCTACGCGCTGGAGCGGGACGTGGTGATCGTCGCCGCCGCCGGCAACCTGACCAAGGAGGACGGCACGTCGGCCCCCTCCTATCCCGCCGCCTACGACGGGGTGCTGTCGGTGGGCTCGGCGACCCCGGACGGGGGGCGTTCGACGTTCTCCAACCCCAACGCGGTCGCCGTGCTCGGCCCGGGGGAGGGGATCAGCTCGACCTGGCCGCTCAAGGGCTACCAGTCCGCCCTGAAGGGCACCAGCTACGCCGCTCCCTACGTGGCGGGCGTGGTCGCGCTCGTCCGGTCCCGCCATCCCGGGCTGACGCAGCTCCAGGTGCGCAGGCGCATCACGATGACCGCCGACGGCGCGTCGGGGACGGGCACCGGCGCCGGCATGGTGAACCCGCTGCTCGCGGTGACGGCGGTCCTGCCGTCGGAGCAGGTGGCCGTGGCGCCGCCGGTGCCGCCGCCGCTGCCCGCGACCGTGGTGCGCAAGGCCGTGCCGCCGGACCAGCGGTCGATGGAGGTCGCGACGGTGGTCGCGGTGGGCGGATTGTCGCTGGCCGGGGTCGTGATGGCGGCCTGGGTGGTCGTGCCCATGGGACGCAGGCGGCGCTGGCGGCCCGGCTCGCCGCCGGATCTTGGGCGAATTGACGGTTAACTGTAAGAACGAGCGACCGAAACTGCTGATGCTTATGGGGCTTATTTGGTTAAATGTCTCTCGATCATGACAGACTCCTGAAAGGACGGTCATGGTGGAGAAGGACTCCCCCCAGGCGCCTGTACCGGAGCGCTTCGGCGACCACGACATTGTGAGCCAGTTGGGGCAGGGCCCGCGTGGCGCCGTTCATCTGGGCAAGGAGTCCGAGGACGCCGATCCGGTCGCGATCAAGACGCTGACCGTCGACCCGGCGACCGACCCGGACTTCGTGACCCGGCTCAAGGACGTCGCCCGCGTGTCCAGCTCGTACGTGGCCCGCACGCTCGACGCCGGCGTCCAGGACGGCCGGCTCTACGTCGTACGTGAGCACGTCGAAGGACGTTCGCTGGCCGAGACCGTCGCCGAGGACGGCCCGCTGACCGGTGACGCGCTCGAACGCGTGGCGGTCGGCATGCTCACCGCGCTCACCGCGGTGCACCTGGCCGGGTTCGCGCACCGCGGGCTCACCCCGAACAACGTGATCCTCACCGGCGAGGGTCTGCGCGTCACCGACATCGAGATCGGCGACCCGGCCGGCGAGATCGGCTACCGCGCCCCCGAACAGCTCAACGGCCTCCAGTACGGGCCCTACGCCGACGTCTTCGCCTGGGCGGCGACCGTGGTGTTCGCGGCCACCGGCTCCGCGCCGTTCGGCCAGGACGCGCACGCCGTCCTCACGGACGAGCCCGTGGTGGACGGGCTGCCGGACCCGCTGCGGCAGACCGTGCTCGCGGCGCTGTCCAAGGACGTGTCCGGACGGCCCACGACGTACACGGCGCTGCTGCGGCTGCTGGGGGACGACAAGGCCCCCATGCCGGCCGCGCCGATCGACGGCGTGCCCGTCCAGCTGCCGTCCGACCCGGCGGCCCTGGTCACCCTGATCGACGGCCAGTACCCGATGCCGGGTCAGCCTCCGGTGCCGGGTCAGTCTCCGGTGCCGGGGCAGCCGCCCGTGCCGGGCCGGCCTCCGGTGCTGCCCCTGGCCATCGAGGGCGCGCCGGCCCCGTACGGCCCGGTGCCCCCGCAGCCCGCACCCCCGGGATTCCTGCCGGAGGGCGCGATCCCGCCGGGCGCGTTCCCGCACGACCCGATGCAGCAGGGCCCGATCCCGCCCGGCGCACTGCCTCCCGTCCCGATGGGGCAGGACCCGATGCAGGCCGGTCCGATGCAGGCCGGTTCGATGCAGGCTGGTCCGATGCAGCACCTTCCCGCGCACGAGGAGCCGGTGCAGGGGGTGCCGGTGCAGTACCCGCCGGTGCCCGTGCAGGCCGCGTGGGGACCGCCGCCCGGACCGCAGAACCCGCCCGTGGAGCCGGGCCGGCCCGTCGCGGCGGGCGCCGCCGGCGCCGCCCCGGCACGCAAGCCGTTCCCGATCGGCCTGGCGGCCGGCGTGATGGCGGTCGTGCTGCTGTCGGCCCTCGGCCTGTGGGGCGCGAGCCGCTACTCCTCCAACGTCACCTTCGAGCCCGCCGCCGCGGCGGCCTCCGCCTCGGCCAGCTCGGGCGCGGCAGCCGCCCAGCAGGCCATGACCGCCGCGCCCACGCAGCCCCAGCCCGAGGTCACCGCCCCCTGGGCGACCACGCCGTCCCCGGACGACGACGGCGTGGGCCCGCTGGTGCTGCCGGACGACGACGACTCCACGGACACCCGCCAGGTGCCGGTGCTGACCTCGGTGCCGACGCCGACGGTGACCCAGCAGATGGTGGTCCCGACGGTCCAGCAGCCGACGGCCCAGCCGACCGCGCAGGCGAAGAAGACCGACAAGGAGCCCGAGCCGACGGCCACGGTCACCAGGACGGTCACGCCGACCCCGTCCGAGACGCCCACCCAGAAGCCGACGGAGAAGCCCACCGAGGAGCCGACCCCGAAGCCCACGGAGAAGCCGACGCAGAAGCCGACGGAGTCGCCCACCCCGACGCCCACGCCGACCTCGACTCCGACGCCGACGCCGACGCCGACGCAGAAGCCGACCGAGACGCAGAAGCCGACCGAGAAGCCCACCCAGGCTCCTGAGCCCACCACCCAGAAGCCCACCCAGGCGCCGGAGCCCACCAAGACCTCCGAGCCCCCGGCCAAGCCGAACCCCTACACGGCGACGCAGGTGTGCGGGTCCGGTTTCGTGGTCCAGCGGTCGACCCCGTTCAGCGGCGGCACGACGTACCAGCTCTACAACAGCAGCACGGGCCAGAACTGCGTGGTCACCCTCAAGTCCGGCGCCGACGTCGGCAAGGCGAGCCCCGTCAGCGCGACCCTGGAGGTTCAGGGCGGCCCGAGCAGCACCGACAGCGGCAACTACGAGTACTACGCGGGCCCGGTCAAGCTTCCGGCCAAGGGCAAGTGCGTGCGGTACTCGGGCAGCGCGGGCTCCGTCAAGGGCGGCGCCGACTGGGCCAACTGCGGCTAGGGCTCAGTATCCGCGGTAGCCGGATCCGGTCTTCGTCCCGACGACCCCCGGCACCGCGGACACACTGCCGTAGCGATCGATCGAGTAGCGCACGCCGGCGATGATGTTGTCCACCGGGTTGTAGATGTTCCGGTGGCCGTCCATAGCGTGGGCGTTGAAGGTCGGGTCGATCGTCTGCATGAGCCCCTTGGAGGGGTGCCCGGCCGCGGCGTTGGAGTCCCACAGGTTGATCGCGTGCGGGTTCCCGCCGGACTCGTGCTGGATGATCATCCAGATGTCGTTGACGTTCATCTTGTCGGCCGGGTAGCCGTTCGCCTTGAGGATGGCGACGGCCTCCTCGATCCACTCCTTCACCTTGCCCGAGGGCGCCGGCCCGCCGCCCGCGGCGGGCGGCGGGCCGCTGGAGCCGTAGCCGCCGATGATGGGGCTGCCGCCGCTGCCCGAATAGGGCGAGGTGTAGCTCTGGGTACGCCGCCAGTCCAGCCGATGATCGGCGTCCGGCACGAACCTGTGCTCGCCCTCCTGCTCGCCCGCCGCCTTGATCTTGGCGAAGGTCATCTTGCGCTCGGCCAGCGCGGTGTCGATGGCCTTCTTGGCGTCGGAGACGGCGGTCTTGGCGTCCTTGACCGGCTGCCCGGCGTTCTCGGTCTCCTCGCGCACCAGGCGGCCGATCTCGGCGTTCAGGTCCTCCGGCTTGGCGTCGGGGTTGGCGTCCTTGTAGGTCTGCACGCGGGTGAGCAGGCGGTCGCAGATGCCGTCCACCTGGCGCTGTGAGCTCTCCAGCGCGTCGGCGGCGGCGTCGAGCGCGTCCGCGCAGGCGTCGAACGCGTCGTGCAGGCCCTGGCCGGCCCTGCCGTAGTCCCACATGTAACGGACGAACGCGTCCGCCGAGGCGCCCTCCCAGGCCAGGTCCACGGTGGTGACGGCGCTGCCGAGCTCGCCCGCTCCGGCGAGCACCTCGCCCGCGGCCGTACGCCAGCGCGCGGCGATGCCCCGGATCGAGCTCGGGTTGCCGGTCACCTGCTCGGCCAGCGCGGCCAGAGTGGGACCGCCGGGCAGGCTGTTGATCGCCTCCGGTGCGCTCATGACGGGTCGTTCGCCTTCCGCACGTTGCTCTCCACCAGGTCCAGGGCCCGCTCGACGCTCTGGACGAGGCTCTTGGCCTTGCCGCACTCGCTGTCGGCGACGCCCTCCACCCGGCCCACGGCGGTCGCGAGGGCCGAGGAGTCGGCCAGCTTGCCGAAGATCGAGGAGTCGACGGCCGTGGCGGGGAAGCCGTCGGCCAGGTCGCCGAACTTGTTCGCCACGGCATGGGCCGCGATGCGGCAGTCGTCCAGGGCGTCGAAGTGGATGTCGAGTCCTGCCATCACTCCTCCTCCGGGGGCGGCCAGAACGCCGTCTGCGCCAGCCGCGAGCCGAACCTTCTGTCCACCACGAAGCCGCGTCCCGGAGGCTGCGGCTGGGCGCGTACGTTGCCGAACAGGAAGCCCTCGTCCCTGCTGCCGGACAGGATCACCGCGGGGCTGGCCATGTCCTTGATGCGCTGGATCACCGGGTCGAACATGGCCCGGCCCAGGCCGCCCATGGCCCGCGACATGATCAGGTGCAGTCCGATGTCCCGGGCCTGCGGCAGCAGCTCGACCAGCGGCAGCAGCGGGTTGTTGGACGTGGCCACCAGGTCGTAGTCGTCGACCACGATGTACAGGTCGGAGCCCTTCCACCAGTCGCGGGCGCGCAGCTGCTCGGGCGTGAGGTTCGCCGGCGGCAGGCGCTTGAGCAGGGCGTTGCGGGCGTCGTTGACCAGTTCGAGCGCGGCGGCGCTGGAGGCGGCGTAGCCGATGCGGTTCTCGCTGACCGCCGTGTCCAGCAGCGACCGGCGGTAGTCGATCACGATCATCATGGCCTCGCGCGGCGTGTGCCGGGCGACGACGTTCTCGGCGATCACCTTGAGCATGTTGGACTTGCCGCTCTCGGTGTCGCCGACCACGATGAAGTGCGGGTCGGCGTCGAAGTCGATCAGCACGGGCGCGAGCGCGGCCTCGTCCACGCCGATCGCGATCCGCTCCTTGCCGGTCTCCTCCACGCCCGGCAGCGACGCGGCGGGCAGCACCGACGGCAGCAGCCTGACCTGCTTGGCGGGCGGCCCCTGCCAGGAGTCGCCGATCGCCTGCACCAGGCCCTGGAGCCCGGTGGCCAGGTCGTCGGAGTCCTGCACGCCGTCGATCCTGGGCAGGGCGCCGAGGAAGTGCAGGCCGTCCTTGGTCAGGCCGCGTCCGGGCACGCCTTCCGGCACGGCCAGGGACTTCTTCCTGTTGATCTCGGACTCGTAGGCGTCGCCGAGCTTGAGCTCCACCCGCGTGCCGAACAGGTCACGGATGCCCGGCCGGAACTCCGACCACTTGCCGGTGGCCGCCACCACGTGGATGCCGTAGCCGAGGCCGCGCGCCGCCAGGTCGGTGATCACCGGTTCCAGGGTCTCGAAGTCCTGCCGGATCGTCAGCCAGCCGTCCACGACGAGGAAGATGTCGCCCCAGCCGTCGCCCTGGAGGGAGCCGTCGGCCACCCGCTTGCGGTAGGTGCCCATGGAGTCGACGCCGTTCTCGGTGAACTCGCGTTCCCGGTCGCGCAGGATCAAGGCGATCTCGGCGACCGTGCGGCGCACCCGGTCGGCGTCGAGCCTGGAGGCCACGCCGCCGACGTGCGGCAGCCCCTCCAGTGAGGACAGCGCGCCGCCGCCGAAGTCCAGGCAGTAGAACTGCACCTCGGCGGGCGTGTGCGTGAGCGCCATGCTGGTGATCAGTGTGCGCAGGATCGTGCTCTTGCCGCTCTGCGGGCCGCCCGCCACGCCCACGTGCCCGGCCGCGCCGGACAGGTCCAGCCAGTACGGGTCCCGCCGCTGCTCGAACGGCCGGTCGATGAGCCCCACGACGGCCTGCAGCCGGCCGCGTCCCGGCCAGCCGGCGGTGGACAGCCCCAGCTCGGGCGTGACCGACAGCGGCGGCAGCAGGTGCGCCAGCGTGGGCGGCTCGGCCAGCGGCGGCAGCCAGATGCGGTGCGCGGCCGGCCCCTGGCCCACCAGGCGGCCGACCACGATGTCCAGGAGGCTCTGCTGCGCCTTGTTGCTCTCCTCCTGCGCCGCGGGGTCCTCGGGCTGCTCGTCGACCATCGGGACGGGCACGAAGTCGGGGCCGTACTCGACGATCTCCCTGACCGTCACCGAGCCGTCGTGGGTGGCGACGTGCCGCAGGTCGACATGGTGGGGGCCCGACACGTACGCGGCCTTGAAGCGGGTCATGCCGGTGGTGTCGAACTTCAGGTACCCGTTGCCCGGCGCGGACGGCAGCTCGTACGCGTCGGCCACGCCCAGCACGACCCGGCTCTCCATGGCCGAGAACGTCCGCAGGCCGATCCGGTACGAAAGGTGCGTGTCGAGGCCGCGCAGCCGTCCCTCCTCCAGCCGCTGTGAGGCCAGCAGCAGGTGCACGCCGAGCGAACGCCCGAGCCGGCCGATCATCACGAACAGGTCGATGAACTCGGGCTTGGCCGTCAGCAGCTCGCTGAACTCGTCCAGGATGACGAACAGCGTGGGCAGCGGGCGCAGGTTGGCGCCCTGCTCGCGGGCCTTCTCGTAGTCGCGCAGGGAGGCGTAGTTGCCGGCCGCGCGCAGCAGCTCCTGGCGGCGCACCATCTCGCCGTGCAGGGCGTCGTGCATGCGGTCCACGAGCGGCAGCTCGTCCTCCAGGTTCGTGATGACCGCGGAGACGTGCGAGAGGCCGTCCAGGCCGAGGAAGGTCGCGCCGCCCTTGAAGTCGACGAGCACGAAGTTGAGGATCTCCGAGGAGTGCGTGACCGCGAGCCCGAGCACCAGCGTGCGCAGCAGCTCGCTCTTGCCCGAGCCGGTCGCGCCGATGACCAGGCCGTGCGGGCCCATGCCGCCCTGCGCCGACTCCTTGATGTCCAGCTCGACCAGCCGGCCGTCGGCGCCGAGCCCGATCGGCACCCGCAGCCGGTTGCGGCCCGCGCGCGGACGCCAGGTCACCGACGGCTCCAGCCGGGTCGGGTCGCCGACGCCGAGCAGCTCGGTCAGGGTCGTGTTCACCGCCAGCACGTCCTGGGCGTCGCCGCCCTTGGCCGAGGACGCGCGCAGCGGCGCGAGCTGGCGGGCCAGCCCCTCGGCGCGCAGGTAGTCCAGCGAGTCGGGGTCGCCGAGCCGGTTGGTGTTCTCGCGGCCCGCGTGGTCCAGCTTGACCATGTGGAAGCCGGCGGCGTCGATGCGCAGCCGCAGCGTGCTGCGTTCCTCGACGGTGCCGGCCGAGTTCGTCAGGTCGATCACGGTCACGCCGTCGATGGCGTCCGCGCCGAGCTGCGAGTCCTGCGGCACGTGGCCGCCGTCCAGGATGAGCACGTGGTACGGCAGCGCGTCCGGCGAGGCGCCCGGCTTGAACCGGGCCCGTTCCTTCAGCTCGCCGCCCACCAGGCGGTCGAGCTGGGCCAGGTTCTCGGCCATGAGCCTGACCTGGCCGGCGCCGTCGGTCTCCTCGGGGTGCAGCGCGTGCGGCAGCCACTTGACCCATTCCCAGTGGCTCATCCACTCCTTGCTCGCGCACACCATGATCCGCATGTCGTCGGGGGAGTGGAAGACGGCCATCTGCGCGATCATGGCCCGGACCAGGTCGCGGACCAGGGCGGGGTCGCCGTCCAGCTTGATGCGGGCGAAGGAGTGCAGCGCGACGGCGACCGGGAGGCGTTCGACGGTCGAGTGGGTGCGGATGAAGCGGCGCAGCGCGCCGGCCGACAGGGCGTCCAGGTCCTCGACCGGCTTGGAGTCCGGGGGGATGAGCTGGACGGCCAGCTTCTGGATGCCGGTGCCGAGCCGTACCGTGCTGAAGTCCTCGTCGCGGGGGCGGCGCTCCCACAGGCGCGGGCCCATCGCGGTCCACCAGAGCGTGTCGGGGGACGGGCCGCTCCACTCCAGGGCCTCGCGCTGCTGGATGGCGGCCTTGCGCACCTTCTTGCGGATCTGCGCCAGGTAGCGGAAGTAGTCGCGCCGGGCGCCGTTGAGCCGCTGTTTGCGCTCGCCCGCCTGGCGGCCCATCTGACCGACCGTCATGCCGACCATGGAGAACGCGAACAGGCCGCTGGCCACGTACATGATGGGGTTGGCGTTGGTGCCGCCGGCGGTGAACATCAGACCCATCGCCGCCGCGCCCGCCACCATCGGCAGGTACGTCAGCACCGCCATCATGCCTTGTGACTGGACCTCGGGGATCTCCGGTGGAGACTCCAGCAGGATCTCCCCGCGCGGAGCCTTCGGGCTGGGGCGGCGCTCCGGGCGCCGTACTACGACGATGCTCACCCTAGTGACAGGCCCTTCTGGTGCTCGGAAGAACCTTCTTACCAGATGTGCCTTACGTCCGAGTTGAGGTCTGAGTTAACACTGTCTCGCTATGTTGTGTTTGTGACATCGTTGGCCGAGATCCCGCCTCCACAGCAGGGCGCGTTGCACCAGGTGCCCGCTCCGCTCCCGCCGCTGTGCCACGTGACGGTTGTAGGGCCGCGCAGGAAGGCCGACCTGGCGCTGCCCGCCGACATCCCGCTGCCGCACGTGCTTCCCGGGCTGCTCAGGGCGATGGGCGAGCTGGGCGGCGACATCGCGACCGCGCCCGGCTGGACGCTCCAGCGCCTCGGCGGTCCCCCCTTCGACCTGGGTCAGAGCCTCGGCGCGCTGGGCGTGCTGGACGGCGAGATCCTCTACCTGCGCCCGCGCGCGGTCGCACTGCCGCCGGCCAGGTTCGACGACGTGGCCGACGTGGTCGCCACCGGCGTGCGCGAGGGCAAGGGCAAGTGGTCGGCCGACCTGACCCGCGGGATGGGCGGCGGCGCGGCCTGCGGGCTGCTCGTCGCCGGCGCGGTGGCGCTGGCGTTCGGCGGGCTCACCCCCATGGTGACCGCGATCGTGGCCGGGGCGCTCGCGCTGCTGATCATCGGCGTGGGGATGGCGATCTCGCGGGCGGTCGGCGACTCGGGCTCGGGCGCGCTGATCGGGTACGCCGCGCTGCCGTACGCGTTCCTGGCCGGGCTGCTCGCCCCCGCCGCCGGCGGCGGATTGGCCACCGTCGGCGCGCCGCAGCTCCTCGGGGCGCTGGCCTGCACCGCGCTGGTGGCCACGCTCGGCGGCACCGCGATCGCCGACGGCGTGCCGGGCTTCCTCGGCACGGCCATCGCCTCGATGGCCGGCGCGATCTGCGCAGCCGTGATCATGGTGACCGGGGCGTCGCCCGCGGGTGTGGCGGCCGTCGGCGCGGCCGTCGTGATGGCGTTCAGCCCGCTGGTGCCCGTGCTGTCGTTCCGGCTGGCCCGCGTGCCGCTGCCGTCCATGCCCACCAACGCCGAGGAACTGCGCGGCGACAACCAGCGGCTCGACAGCGCCTCGGTGCTGGAGCGCACGGGCGCGGCGCGGCGGTACGCGACCGGCATGATCGTGGGCGTCGCGCTGGTCGGGGCCGGGGCGCACGCGCTGTTCGTCGCGGACGGCCGGTGGGTCTCGGTGGCCATGTCCCTGGTGCTGGCGTTCACGCAGATCATGCGGGCCCGGGTGTTCCAGGGCGTCGGGCAGCGGTTGTGGCTGCTGCTGGTCGGGCTGACCGCGCTCGGCGCGGTGGCCGTGTCCGTCGGGATCGGCATGGGCGGCGTGGCCTCGGTGGCCGTGGTGCTCGGGCTGCTGTGGGCCGCCATGGTGGTCGTCGGCATGGGCGTGTGGCTGCCCGGCGGCAGGCCCTCGCCGTTCTGGGGGAGGGCCGCCGACATCACGGAGTGGGCGCTGATCGTCGCGCTGGTGCCGCTGGCGCTCGGGGTGCTGGAGGTCTACGCCTGGGTGCGCGGCCTGGCCGGTTAGCCGTACCGGCCTGGGAGGGGGGCGGGGCTCAGTCGTCCGACAGGACGCGGCGGCGGATGGCCTCCAGGGCCTCGAAGCGGTCGTTCAGCTCCCGCGAGAGGCCGTCCTGGAGGTCCTGGAACTGCCGGGTGACCGCCTCGGCCGACAGGCCGCCGAACGACGCGGGCGGGATCACGTCCCTGAGCCTGCGCGACTGGTCGTCCTGGGCGGCGCGGACGGCCTGGACGATCTCCTCGGTCAGCTCGTCCAGCTCCAGGCGGCTCGCCCTGGGCGCCAGCCTCAGGTCCTCCAGGCGGCCGTCGGCGTCCACGCGCGCGGTGACCGCGCCGCTGCGGCTCTCGCCCTGGCCGGTGACCAGGCTGAGCTCGTCCAGCATGCCGGCCAGGTTGCGGACCGAGCGTTCGCTCTCGCTGATCACGCGGTCGAGGTCGTCGGGGTTGAAGTCGATGGGGTCCATGGCCTGCACGCCACCGCCCGTAGGTTAACGAACGGGGAGCGGTGGTTTTCCGTCCCCTGAAGTGATCACGAAAACCGCGCTATGGGTACTGAAATAGGGGCAAACCGCCGCAACAATCGGACGTCGTGGCAACGAATCGGGAAATCCATATCACCTCGACGACCATCGGCAAGACGCGCCAACGGGTGGAGTCCGAGCTGAAGACGGGGATCGTCGGTTTCGTCAAAGGCCTGATCCCGCTCACGGCCGTGGACGGCCTGGGCTTCGGCATCCTGGGCAACATGATCATCGGCAGCACGTACGAGGCCGTCATGGACCGTGCCGACGGCCTGATGGGGGAGGCCGAGGGCGCCCTGGACGGCTGGTCCGGCGCGCTGACCGTGTGCGAGCGCAACTGGCGGGCGGCAGAGGACGCCAGCATCATCCAGTACCGCGCATGAGCGACCCCTATCTCGACGCCATCAACAAGGGCAGGGGCGCCTCGCGCGGCGGCGGCGGTTCGTCCCTGCTGAAGGCGGTCAACAAGGGCGGCTCGGTCGGCCCGCCGCGCTCGCCGTCGATCCCGCTCAACCCCGCCACCGGCAAGCTCGGCCCGGTGGGCGCCGGCTCGGCGGAGTCGCTCAGCACGCGGGTGCTGAACCTGCTGAAGCGCGCGGGCCGGTTCTCGCCGTACCTGGTGGCCGTGACCGCCATCGTGGCGGTGGGCGCGGCCGACGAGTTCGCCATGGCCGAGGCGGCCAACGTCTGGAAGTACGGCATCAGCGCCCGCCTCGACGACGGCGTGAAGAACCTCATGCCGCAGATCCTGGCCACGTCCAGGACCGGCTGGATCGCCGCCGACCAGACGGAGTTCGGCCGCGTGCAGGCGCTGTTCCACCAGGAGATCGGCGCGCTGCGCAACTCGTTCGGCGAGATCGGCGGCGTGCTGGACGAGGTGGCCGCCGGGGTGCGCAACTACTGGATGCAGATCGGCTCGACGGTCGTGACCGGGATCACGCTGCTGCTCACGGCCGTGCGGATGAAACTGGCGCCGGTCCCGCAGGTCGCGGCGGCCGGGATGATCCTGGAGCACCTCGTCGGCTCGGCGCTGATCAGCGCCGCCGCGATCATGACCGGGATGCTGGCGCAGCTGCTCAGAGGCGGCATGCAGGTGCTCGGGACGCTGATCAGGAAGCAGCACCAGTTCGGCTTCGTGCTGCCGGGGGGCGCGGCCGCCGTCGACTTCGGCCGGGCCACGATCGACGCCAAGAACCTGCCCTCCTTCCAGGAGCCCGCCGCGCCCGGGCAGTTGCCCGCCGGGTACCAGGGCTTCGACTGGGTCGTCCCTGAGGTGAGTACCACTAAGCCGTGATTGTGGTTAGATCGCCGGGATATGCCCTAGGGGAGGGATGGAGTCGATGGCGGATTTCGGGGACCTCGGTGACATCGACATGGACCGGCTCCTGAACAACATGGACGAGCAGCTCAGCAAGTCCGAGGAGCTGCAGAAGGCCATGTCCGCCCTGGTGGGCCGGGGCGAGGACGACGGACACCTGATCCTCGTCGAGTACGGCCAGGAGGGCCTGCGCACGCTGGACATCCAGCCGAAGGCGATGCGGCTGAGCGCGGTCGAGCTGTCGGAGCGGATCAAGGTGGCCGTCGATCTGGCGACCGTCGACCTCCAGCGGCAGGCCGACGCGCTCCTGACCCAGATGTTCGGCGAGAGCGGTAACCCGATGCGGATGCTGGAGAACCCCGACCAGGCGCTGCGTCAGATCCGCAAGGCGGAGGCCAGCTACGAACGGGCCTTCGAGAGCACCATGCAAGAGTTCGACAGAATCCGCCGCGAACTGGACCTGTGATTGACCAGGGCGTTTGCTGGCATGTCGAGAAGTTGTTACATCTAGGCCACTGAGTCCGCTGTTACTCATGGGACCTTTGGTGCTTATATGGGTTAGCGACCGAAATGATCGTTACGGAGGTGGCGAGTGGTTGACTTCTTTGGGGCAAGCCCGAGCCAGATCAAGGTGGCCTCTGGCCACGTGGTGGACACCGCCCAGTACATCGAGGGTCTGAGGACGGCGGTGGAGACGACCGCCAATGGCCTTCTCACGACCGGCTGGCTCGGCCCGGCGGCGGCCAGGTTCCAGAAGGCCATGACCAGCTGGGACGAATCCATGCGGGCCGTACGGACCGACCTGGAGCTCATCGCCGACAATATGGGCGTCAACGCGGTCGTCTACTCCGCGGCCGACGAGGACGTCCAGGCCGGTATGGGCCGCGTCGAGTCCCTGATCAACGTCGACATCAAGTAGGAGGGGGAACGCGGTGTCAGCTGAGCTCGACTTCACCAAAGTCAACTTTGGGCACATGGAGCTCGCCCAGGAGGACTTCATCAAGATCCTCGGTTCCTTCGAGAAGGCCACCCAGGACCTGATGACCCGGTTGCAGACCGACCTGAAAGGTCATTGGGAGGGCCCGGACGGCGCCGAGACGTGGTTCCGGGAGCGCGAGAAGAAGTGGCAGGGCGCGGCCACCCAGATGCGCGGGCAGCTGGACGAGCTGCAGAAGGCCGTCCAGATCGCCAACGAGAACTACCGCGCGGCCGAGAACCGCAACAAGTCCATCTGGTACGACGGCTGACGTTTTCGGGTCGGCCACCCCTGCGGTGGCCGAGCCTTGTGAGGGGAGGATCATGGCCGGGCTCGAACCCGAACCGTGGCCTGGGCTCGACGACACCGACGCCGAGCTCTACTACGACGTGGGCAGGATGCGCGCCATAGCCGAGGACCTGGAGATCGCTCTCGCGCTCACCCAGGGCGCCGGCGGCAACAGGGACGGCGTCACCGGCTCTGTGGAGACCCTCACCAGGTACTTCACGCTGGGCGAGGAGCACATAGGGCGGTGGCCGGCGGCCAGCGCCCTCGCGCACAGCGTGGGCAGCACCGGCGCGGACCCCGGCGGCCAGGTGTCGCTGGAGGGCCGCGGCGCGTTGCTGGCCGGCCTGTACCAGGACTACGTCGAGTGCTGCCAGAAACTGGTCAAGGCGATCAGGGACAGCGCCGACAGCTACGCCAAGACCAACCCGGGCCGAGAGTGAGCAGCAGCGTTGGCTGAGCGCAAGGTCGACATCCGTGACGAGTCCCGGCGTCCGACGACCGGGCCCGTCACCGCGTCGCGGGAACAGATCGAAGGATGGCTCAAGGCCACCTCCGCCATGGAGGTGCACGACCGGGGGCTGTCCTACAAGCAGGTAGCCAAGATCATCCGCGGGGTGGCCGAGGCGCTGCCCCAGATCGGCAAGGATCTGTCCGGCGCGTGGCGGTCGGACACGTCCGCGCAGGCGCAGCGGGCGCTGCAGCTGCTCAACGCCTCCGGCCAGGAGATCGCCGAGGCCATGGACAAGATGTCCGAGGCGCTGATCCTGTACGGGCGTGACTACCTGCCGACGGCCATCGAGGAGGTCGAGGCCGCCAAGAACGCGCAGACGGCCACCCCGAAGCCCTCGGCGGGCCCGCCGCCGAAGGCTCCGACCTCGACGCCGTCGCCGTCGTACACGCCGCCGGTGCTCGGGCCCCAGACGTCGCACAACTACCCGGAGCCCAAGCCCGGCCTCACCAAGTCGCCCACCGAGATGCAGGCCGACGTGGCCCGGCGGGCGCTGGAGAAGCTCAACAACCACATCGTCGACCTGTACGACTTCCGCATCCCGGCCAGCGTCGTCGTCGAGCTGCCCGAGGTGAAGCCGGCCGAGACGCCGGCCCCCGAACGGGACATGCCGCTCGACCAGCACACGCCGTACACGAAGGGCACGTACTGGAACGGCGGCGGTTCCGGCGACTCCGGCGGCGGCTCGAACGGCTCCGGGAGCGGCGGCGGCGCCCACGGCGGAACCGGCGGTTCCGGTGGGTCAGGCGGATCGGGCGGATCGGGCAGCGGCGGTAACGGCGGCCAGGACGGCGGCAACGGCGGCAACGGCGGTAACGGCGGCACCGACCCCCGCCCCGGGGACCAGACCCCCGGCAGCGACACCCCCGGCACGGACCGCCCGGACACCCCCGGGACGGACACCCCGGGCACCGACCCCTCGGGCGGTCAGGGCACCGGATCCGGCACCGGCGGCTCGTCCTCGACCGGCGACGGCACCACGCCCCCCGTGCTCGACAACAACACCACCGGCGACCGCGCCACCCAGCCGCAGGACGTGGACGCCCGCGACCCGCGCGCCACCGAGACGGCCGGCTACCACCCGACCATCACGCCCACCAACCCCACGCCCCCGAACCAGTCGTTCGTGACCCAGCCGACCTACCCCTCACCGGCCTCGGGGACGCCCGCGGTGATCGGCGGCCCCGGGTCGTACACCCAGGGGAGCGCACCCGCGGCGGCGGCGGCACGGGCGGGCGCGGCGGGCGGCGGCATGCCGTTCATGCCCTTCACCGGCGGCGGCGGGCAGGGCGCCGAGCAGGGACAGGTCGAGACCTCGACCCTCCTGAAGGAGGACAACGACGTGTGGAGCCACCACGAGGGCTCCATCTCACCGGTGATCGGTTAGGGAGGCGGCCATGGCGCTCGAACTGGACCCCAACTGGCCCGGGCTCGACGGGGACAAGGACAACTTGACCAACCGCACGGAGATCAAGCGCATCGCCGGCGAGGTGAACGAGCTGCTCAAGAAGCTCAAGACGCCCACGCGTCCACCGGTCACGGAGTTCCTCACCGCGCCTGGGGCCAAGGCCCCCGAGCCGCAGTTGCCCGAGGGGGCCGGCGCGCTGCCCGACCTCCAGCGGTACTGCGCGCTCAGCCAGAACCAGATGGGCGAGTGGCCCGCCGCCATGCACTTCGCGCTGGCGGTCAACTCGGCCTATTCCCAGCTGATCGGCGAGCAGGGTTCCGCCAGCGGCCTGTACGCCTCCATGGTCGAGCAGGCCGGTAGCACGGTCGAGGCGCTGCTCGACATCTCCAAGGCGTCGGACGGCGCCGAGCAGGCGACCGAGGAAGCCGCCGCGCGGCGGGAGGTCTGAGACAGCCATGGCCGAGCCCAAGAAGCAGACGTTCAAGCTCGTCTACAACACCGGCCCCGTCGACACCTCCACCCCGGACGTGTCGTTCATGGGCAGCATGTTCACGGACACGCTCTCGAAGGTCAGGGACTGGATCGACGCCACCGACCCGGGTTCGGTGAAGCTGGCCGGTCTCTACTACTCGCACGCCGAGGCGTTGCTGAACGGGTTCGCCGGCGATCTGAAGACCAAGGCGGCCGAGCTGGCCAAGAACTACACGGGCCCGGCCGCCGTCGAGACGCAGAAGCAGCTCCAGACGCTGCACGCCAGCGTGCGCGAGCTGGCCAGGAAGCTCGGCGAGATGGGCCGGCCCCTCCAGGGGTACGGCGAGACGCTGCACTGGGCGCAGGCCAACGTGGTCGAGTCGATGGACCACGACTCGCGCACGGACCGCGACGTGGACTGGGCCGGACGGGTGCCGTTCTACCGGCTCTACCGGGGGGACAAGCGGGCCGTCGAGCACCTCAAGAAGGTCAACGAGCGCATCGTCGAGCACTACAAGCAGCTGCCCGCCGAGATCCAGACCGCGCTGCCCGACCCGAGCGTCCCCGAGCTGCCGGACTTCAACAACGGCGGCGGTGGCGTGCCCGGTCCGGACCTGAACGGCGACGGCCTCCCGGACAAGTACCCCACGGCCTCGTTCGGCCCGAACGCGGTGCCCGGCGGGCCCGGGTACGTCGACGGCAAGCTGCCCGGCGACGGCGGAACGGGGACCTACCCGACGGTTCAGTACCCCGACGGCACCAGCGGCTCCGGCGCGAACGTCGGCGGCGTCCCGGGCTACGACGGCGGGGACAACCCGTACGGGGGCGCCGACTCCTCGGCCCTGAACGGCTCCTCGCTGGGCTCCGCGCCCAACGGGACGTCGCCCAACCTGTCCACCTCCCTGCCCCCGGGGTCGAACGACGGGACCACCAAGCTGGCCGGGTACGACCCGTCGTTGTCCGGCATGAACAACAGCGGCTACCCCACGTCCACGTCCACGACCGGCGGCTCGCCCTACGGCTCGGGAACGGGGTCCGGCGCGGGCGGCATGGGGACGGGGCAGGGGGGCGTCGCGGTCAACGCCGCCGCCATGCGCGGTGTGAACGGCGGCTCGGGCTTCGTCGCCCCGGGCATGATGGGCGGCGCGCCCGCCCGCGGCGGCGAGGGCGGCGAGAAGCACACCGACGAGAACACCACCTGGCTCGCCGAGGACGACGACGTGTGGGGCGGCCCGGAAGGCACCACGCCGAGCACCCTCGCCTGAGGCCCACCCTGCCCCCTCACCCGGCTCCGGCCCCCGGAGCCACCGCACCACGTTTCCGGCTCAGCCCTCGTGACCGGGCCGCCCGCGCTGATCGGGGTGGCGCCCGGAGGCGCCACCCCGATCACGGACGTGCGGTCGCGTCAGCCGCAGTGCTCGAAGGGGCTGTCGTACGCGGCCGAACCGACCGCGCCGCCCCACTTGACGCAGGTACGCGACGCCTTGGCCCGGACCGGACCGGCGTAGTACTGGTAGCTGCCCGCGTCGGTGGTCCGGGCCTTGCCCTTGACCTCCAGGTAGGCCCGCACGGCCGCCTTGCCGGAGCCGCTGTTGCGCAGCGTGGTGACGCAGTTCTGGCCAGTGGAGGCCGAGTACAGCAGCACGACGCGCCCCTGGCTGCCGAGCGGCGCGGAGCCGATCTGCTTGAAGCCGGCGCCGCAGACCTGCTCGGCCGAGTACGGGTTGCCGCTGCCGCCGCCGGTGGGCTTGCCCGGGTTGCCGGGGGCGGGCGTGCCGCCGCCGCCGCAGTTCTTCGACGTCAGCGTCTGGTGGCTGTAGCCGAAGGTGGAGCCGTTGAACTTGGCCGCCACGATCGAGCCGGACGACGTGCGCTGCTCGTAATGCAGGTGGGCGATGATGCCCTTGTACTTGGCCGAGGTGTTGCCGACCTGGCCGATCTGCTGCCCCTGGGCGACGTTCGCGCCCGCGGAGACCGCCCGCGACTTCATGTGGGCGTACAACGAGACGCTGCCGTCGGCGTGCCGGATCTTGACCACGTTGCCGAAGCCGTCGGTGGTCCGGTACTCCGACATGATCACCTTGCCGGCCGCCGAGGCCACCACGGTACGGCCGAGGTCGGCGTTTCCGTCGTTGTACCTGCCGTTGAAGTCGATCTCGTAGCCGGCGGTGTGCGCGCTGCTGTCGTTGCTGTCGCCGGTCCAGGTCTCACCGCACGGGAAAGGAAGCTGGTGGACGACGGCAGCGCTGGCGTTGGCGGCGCTCGTGCCGGCGAAGGGCAGCGCGGCGATGCCGCACACGCCCACAATCAGGGTCTTGATCCGCATATGGGAAAGGCTGCCATCCTGATCGACGGCGAGTCTAGATCATTCGCAAAGTGTTCACGCTAAAAGTCGATATTTGTCGATATCGTAGCCAGGACTGTGCAAAACGCAGTTTTCGGACAGGGAGGGTCAGATGGGCGCAGGGGAGAACTCCGCCCCTAACCTGGGGCAATCCTCGGCGAGTGCCCTCGGCGGCGGCGTCACGATCCGGTTCACCGACAAGAAGATCAGCAAGCTGGGCAGCGACATCGCCGACCAGGAACCCAACATGGGCAAGATCGAGACGAACACGAAGGGGATCACCATCGAATCCCCCGGGTTCGGCATTGTCGGTCTCGGCCTCTCGTACGCCCACGAGCAGATCAAGGATGGCGCGAGCGGCACGGTCGCCATGGCGAGGACCGTCCTGAAGGACTACAAGACCGCGCTGGAGAAGCTCGAGAAGAACTACGAGAAGGCCGACAAGGACAACGACGGCCTGATCAACGAGATCGGCGACGACGGTCCCGGCGGCCCCGGCGGTCCGGGCGGTCCCGGCCCCATCGACACCAATCTGGGTGGCGGTGGCGGTATGCCGAAGATGGAAATGCCGGACAACAAGCTTCCGGACGACAAGTTGCCGGACAACAAGCTGCCCGACCAGAAGTTCCCCGACCAGAAGCTGCCGGACGACAAGTTCCCCGACCAGAAGCTCCCTGACCAGAAGCTGCCGGACAACAAGCTGCCCGACCAGAACCTCCCGAACTCCAACCTGCCCAACTCCAACCTGCCCGACCCCAACGCGGTGAACGCGAACCTCCCCAAGACGCCGTCCATCGAGGACCAGCTCAACCACAACACCGGCGTCCCGGACCTCAAGAACACCGTCCCGGACCCCTCGGCGACCAAGCTGTCCGGGTTCGACCCCACCGGTTTGAACTCCGCCATCCCCAGCACCGGCAACATGACCGGTATCCCGACCGACTACCCCACGTCCGGCGGCTACGGAAGCGGCTCCGCGGGCGGCGGGACCACGGCGGGGGCAGGCGCCGGCGCGGGCGGCCTGCGCGGCGCCGGCGCGGGCGGCATGTCGGGCATGCCCTTCATGCCCATGTCGGGCGGCGCGGCCGGCAACGAGCAGAACCGCGATCGGGACAAGGCGGAGTACGTACGCGGCGACGAGAACGACTGGCTCGACGACATGGACATCGCACCGCCGGTCCTCGGCGAGTGAGAAGGGGAACGACATGGCATACGAAGCGGATCGTTATCTCATCCTCGCCGCGGCCGGTGTGACGAGCGCGAACGCGGCGGTGCTCTTCGAGTATCCGGTGGCCAGGAACGTCGCGATGTTGGTCATCTCCCTCGTCTCGCACCCCGAAACCCTGATGAAGGCGGCCAAGGACTGGGCCTCGATGGACTTCGAGGCCGTGGCCAGGGACGTCGCGAAGCTCTCCGAGGAGATCGCCACCAAGGAGTACTGGACGGGGCCGGCCTGGGAGGTGTTCAAGGACTCCGCGCACGCCTTCGCCAAGCAGGTGGAGGCGTCGTCGACCTACTTCAAGAGCGTCTCCGGCGGCATGGACACGATCGGCACGCTCTACCACTACGCCGTCTACGTCGCCTGCCTGGCGGCCACCATCACGACGGCCCTCGCCGTGGCGAAATGGATGACCTTCATCGTCCCCGTCTTCGCCGCGGTGGTGCTGCGGGGGCAGATCAACGGCATGCTGATCGCGCTCGGCCAGATCCTCAGAGGCGTCGTCGGCAAGAACGTCAAGTCCGCCGCGATGCTCGCCGGCATCCTGGCCACCGTGAACGGCATGTGCGCCATGATGACCCAGTCCATCGACAAGGGCCGTCCCAAGGCCGACTTCGCCCCCAGCGACCTGGAGTACGTCGACAGGGGGAGCGACAGTGTCGGCACTCTTCAGCGGAAGAACGGCGGAATGCCGAGCATGAACCTGGGCGGCGGCCTCATCTAGCCCCTGCTCATCCCGCCCGGCGGCCCATGCGCCGCCGGGCGCCCGGCCGGGGTGCCCGGCCGCCTGTGCGCGCCGCCGGGCCGGGCTGTGCTTACTGGGCCGTCACCTGTACCGGCGAGCGCGCCGCCGTCGGGTCGAGCGCCGGGCCCTCCGGGATCAGGTGGACGAGGTTGTAGGGGACCGGCGCGACGTCCTCGGCGCCGTACCCCAGCTTGTTGATCTGGTCCCCGGACTGCAGCGGGAACTTCCTGCCCTGGTCGGTGAGCAGGAAGTAGGTCTGCACGAACGCCTTCTGGCCGTCACCCGGCAGCAGGCCGCCCAGCGCGGCCCCTCCGGCGGGCAGCAGCACCTGGTCGAAGTGCTCCTGGTCGCCCCGGGCGGTGGGCACGGGGATGGCCATCGTCGCGCCGACCGTGATCTTCGCCTGCGCCGAGCCGTTCTGGGTGTCGGCGTACACCGCGCACAGCGCCGCGGCGGAGGTGACCGTCTTCGGCAGGCTCGTCGGCAGGCCGCCGACCGTGAGGTTCTGGCGGGAGGTCCTGCCGTTAGCGGTGGCCGCGTCGATCTCGATCGGGACGGCGGCGCGCCTGCCGTACGCGGTCTTGGTCCTGGGGTCGGCGAGCAGCAGCGTGGCCTGGGTGAGGTTGACGGGGGCGAGCCCGTCGGCGAGCAGCACGTACCAGCGGTCGGGGGCCCCGCCCATGCCCTTCACGGTGTAGACCTGACCGACCGCGCCCTTCCCGCCTGCGGGGGCGACGGCGCGCCGGCCCAGGCCGGTGATCCCCGGCGGCATGAGGTCGGGGCCGGGGGGAATGGCGTTGATCCAGGTCGAGGGCACTTTTCTGGGATGCGCGTTGAGCGCGCGCACGCCGGTGTCGGACACCTTCATACGGTGGTCGTTCCAGATCACCCAGCCCTGCTGGCCGTCCGTGACGACCAGCGCGTCGCCGCCCACGGGTGTGCCGCCGACGTCCTGGCCGCCCACCAGCGTGACGTACGGTCCCCGCACCCCCGCCTGGGTCGGCTCGGTCACGCAGGCCGACCACGGGCCCTTGATCAGCTTCTCGCGGGCCGGAAGGCTGTCCGGCGCCCCCGCGATGCCCACCAGCGGCCCGCGTGGCAGCGTCGCCAGCGAGGCGGCGGAGACGTTGCGCACCTTGAAGTCGGTCGCGTCGAGCAGCAGCAGCGCCGAGACGTAGTTGGCGGTCGGCAGCAGCCGCGCCTGCTCCTGGCTGTAGACGTAGGTGGCGCCTGTCTCCTCCTCGACCAGGAGCTGCCCCGCCTCGGTCAGGTTCGTCGCCCCGCCCGGCTTGAGCAGCCCCCAGATCCCGAACACCGCCGCGATGAGCACGCCGACGAGCACGCCGCAGAACATCGCCACGTTGTGCCGCCGCATGGGCGTCTCCGGCACATCGGGCTCAGCCTGCAGCAACGCCATGCCCAGGCGCTGCTGCATCAGCCGATGAGCCTGGTAGAGGTCCTTCCGGGTCTGCATCTCACCTCTCCCGTATCGCAGGGATCAGCATAGAACGCTCTTGTGTCATGAACCCCTACGGAAGCAGCAAACCCCAATAGAACGCCCACGGAACGAAGGCCACGCCCGCCGCGACGAGCAGGCCCAGGCGTACCCGCTCGCCGGTCGCGCGCTCCTGCCGCCACCTGCGCGCGGCGAGCGCCGTCGCCACGACGGTGGCCACCGCCAGGGCCTGGAGCACCAGCCAGAGGAGCGGCCTGCCGAGGATCATCGGCCCCGGCGCGGCCAGTTTCCCGCCGGTCGAGATCAGGTAGAACAGGTACGCGAACCCGCCGAGCGCCACCGCCGGCCCACCGGCACTGACCACCCGAGCCGCCCCCAGACCCCTCCCAGGTGCGCCGTACCCCACGCCGCGTCTCTGCCCAGGTGTGCCGTGCGCCGGGTCGCCGCCGCGCCTCCGGATCCTGCGGACCACGGCGACCAGCGGATACCCGGCGAACCCCACGAGGAACAGCGCCAGCGCCACCGACTGCGTGAAAGCCGACTCCCACCACGCGGGAGGCGGCACCCCGACGGAGTCGCTCGCCTGGACGGGCTCCGGCCCCGACACCTCCGCGACCGGAGCCCGCCCCGAGACCGCCTTCGCCACCCAGCTCCCCACCAGCTCGGCGTAGCCGGGAGCGAGCTCGGGCGACCGCGTGACGCCGCCGTCCGGGGTCAGGTGCGCCGCGTGATCGGCCCCCTCGAAGAACCGGAACGTGTACCGCCTGTTGCCCCCCTTCTCCAACGCCGCGCGGAACACGGGCGGCGTCTCCCGGGGCGGGGTCAGCAGGTCGTGCACCCCCCAGATCGCCAGCACCGGCTGCCGCAGCCGGGCCAGGACCGCCTCGGAGTCGTAGTAGGGCTCCGGGAACATGCCGCCGTCCGCGATCGCCCGGTACAGCTTCGGCTCGGCCTGATCGACGAGCGACCCGGCGACCCCCGCCTTGCGCAACCCGGCCGCCACAGCCCACGTCTGCTGCCGCAACGGCTGTAGCGCGTTGGCCCCGACCACCACCACGAACGCGATCTCCTTGGACTTCGAGGCGGCCAGCGGCGCGACCCACCCGCCTTCGCTGAGCCCCCAGATGCCGACCTTGCCGGGATCGACCCCCGGCTCCTTCCGCAGGGTCGCGACCGCGCCGAGCGCGTCCTCGGCGAGCTGCGCGTACGACCGCTGGAACAGCGAGTACCCCTCCGAGCGCTTGTCGTAGACCAGCACCGACAGGCCCTGCCGGGCGAAGGCGACGGCCTCGCCCAGCAGCTTCTCGCGGGGCGTGCCCGTCCCCGCGCCATGCACGAGCACGACCCCGGCCCGCCCGCCCGTGCCGTTGCCGCTCTGACCCGCCTGCCCGCCCGTGCCCTGGGCCGGGGACGTCGCGCCGCTGCCGGACGGGCTGATCACGCTGCCGCGCAGCTCCAGCCCACCGCTGCCGCGAAAGCTCACGTCGTGGACCGCCAGGTCACCGGGCACCGCCGGCCCCGCACGATCGACCAGGACCGATCCGGCTCCCACGGTCCGCCCGGCGACGGTCGTCCCGGCCTTGGGGAAGAGGTCAACGGTGGCGGCCCGAGCCAGTCCGGGCGTGTTCAGCCATAACAGGACACCGGCGACGGCACTGAGGAAGACGGCGACGGTGGCCGTGAGGATTCTCCGCATGCCGCCGACGTTAGTCTGCAGAGAGTTCTCGGCAAAGAGATGTCTGCAGATATCGTTCTCAAGGACTAGCCTGCTCCTCATGAAGGATGACGAGCCCCTGGTGCTCCACGACCCCGACCGGCTCAAGGCACTGGCCCATCCCATGCGCCGCCGCATGCTGACCCACCTGAACATCCACGGCCCCGCCACCTCCACCACCCTCGGCGAACTGCTCGGCGCGAAGACCGGCACCACCAGCTACCACCTGCGCCAACTGGAGAAGTACGGCTTCATCGAGGAGATCCCCGAACGCTCCTCCGGCCGCGAACGCTGGTGGCGCCGCGCCCAGCTCCCCAGGGACATCCGCCTCCCCGATCCGGGCGAACTCGGGCCGGAGGAGCAGGCCGTCCTGATCGAGTTCCACCGGATCGGGCTGGAGGAGGACCGCGCCCTGCTGGACCGCCTCCCCGCCGCCTTCCAGGCCGACCCCGACTGGGTCAAGGGCTCCCGAGGGCTCGCCCGCATGACCAAGGACGAGCTGAGGGAGTTCCACGACGCCTACGTGGCCCTGCTCCTGAAATACAGCCACCCGGCGGACGAAGCCCCACCCGACGCCCGCCCGCTGTACGTCCGCATGTACACCCTCCCGGCGGACGAGGACTGACCCCCGGCGCGGCCCGGAAGTGGGCAGTGGTCAGGGGGTGTCGGGGAGGGCCGTCTGGACAGGGGTGACGTTGCCGGTGGTGACCAGGAGGCCGCGCCCCGGAGGACCGCCGCCGGCCCCGCGAGGCAGCCGGATGCCGAACAGGTCGCCGTCGGTCGGGCCCTGGACCGACAGGAGCACCCCCGTACGGGACTTGCGCGTCTCGGCCACGAACCCGCGGTAGACGACCGCCAGATCCCCGGTGGCACCGGCGATCAGCAGGCCGTGATCGCCGTCCCGGCCGGAGCGCAGCACCTCCTCCAAGGCGGTTCCCAGTGGTGAGTCCGGGTTGACCAGCTCGGCGTCGTCCACCACCACGACGTACTGGCTCAGGTCTGCGACCAGTTCGGGCAGGTTCGTGGCGTTCCCGTCGAGCACGGCCACGGCGTCCGCCAGCTCGCGCAGCGGGCTCCGCCTGGGCGCGACGGCGATGACCGGCGTGCCCGCGGCGACGAGCGACCGCGCGGCCGTCACCAGCACGGACGACCGCCCCGAACGCGACGGCCCCGCGACCACCGCGCCCGGTCCGTGGGCCAGCAGGTCGAAACCGAGCGGGGTGAGCGCGTCCCCACCCGCGCCGACCAGCGCCCACAGCGGTGACGGCGGCGTGAACGCGGGATCGAGGTCCATCGTCTGGGAGGCGGTGATCCGCATCGGGAGCGCGTCGACGCGCAGCGGCCGCTCGCCCTCCCGGCCTCGGCCGTCGAGCCCCGCGGACTGCGGGCTCGCGGAGCGGGCCAGGGCCTGGAGGGCGGCGACCTGGGCCGGGCCCGCGGGATCGGCGGACAGGAGGGCGATGTGGTGTTCGGTGATGCCGTGCTCGCCCAGCGACAGGGCGCGTCCCGGAGGCATGGACGCGGGCAGGCCCTTGAGCGGGAAACCGGCCAAGCCGTAGTCGGACGGGTCGGCCAGACGCAGGAGAAGGCGGTCGTCGAAGACCGTCGAGACCTGGCCGAGCAGGCCCGACCGGTCGCTGGTGACCACCGCCCGCAACCCCACCGCCGGGCCCTCGCGCAGGAGCTGGAGCAGGGCTTCGATCAGACGTCCGTAGTCGTAGCTCTCGAACGCGGCGACGAAGCCCTCCCAGCGGTCGAGCATGAGCACCAGCCAGGGCAGGCGGTGCCCGGCCTGGCGGTATTCGGCCAGCGAGGCGTGGCCCGCCTCGGCCAGGAGCTGCTGGCGGCGGCCCACCTCGGCGCGCAGGCGGCCGAGCAGGCGCTCGACCCGTTCGATCTGGTCGCGGGTGACGACGGCCCCGCAGTGAGGCATCGCCATGACGGGCAGCAGCGCGCCCGAGCCGCAGTCGATGGCATGGACGTGCACGTCGGCGGGCGACGTCCGGGCCGCGATCGCGCCCGCGATCGTGCGCAACGCCGTCGAACGGCCGCTGCGGGGGGCGCCCGCGATCAGCAGATGGCCTCCGTTGGCCAGGTCGAGCGCCAGCGGGCACCGATCCTGCCGCCACGGACGATCGGTCACCCCGAACGCCAACGCCCCCACCTCGGAGAACCCCTCGGCCGCGCCTTCCGGTGACATGGGCTCGCCGAGCGGCGGCGGGCCGGTGGGGGGCAGGTCGAGGACCAGCTGGGTGGGCAGAGGGTCCAGCCACGGGCTCGGCTGGGCCGGGACGCCCGCCAACCGGGCGGCCTCGATGAGCGCGTCGGCCACCAGCCCGAGGTCGGTGCCCGCCGCCTCCTCCTCCGGCTCCGGAGGCGGCGGCAGGGCCCTGCCGAGCGAACGCCAGTCGACCTCCAGCACGCGCACGCGCCGGGCCGGGCCACCGGCGGACGGCGTGCGGGCGGGGCTGCGCCCGCCGACCCGGGCCGTCTGGACGGCGATCGCCGCCCCCGCCCCCGACCGCACGTAACACCGCCCAGGGGTGGACTTGGAGATCGCGGCCGCGTCGGGAAGGTCGATGACGTCGGTGGACTCGGCCGGCTCGGTCACCCGCAGCGCGATCCGCAGCGACGTGTTGGCCTGGATGTCGGCCGTGACCACGCCGGCCGGCCGCTGGGTGGCCAGGATCAGGTGGATGCCCAGCGAACGGCCGCGCCGCGCGATGTCCACCAGGCCGGCCACGAAGTCGGGCAGCTCGGCCACCAGCGCGGCGAACTCGTCGATGATCAGCACCAGGCGCGGCAGGGGCGCCTCGCCGGCGTAGTCGTCGATGTCCTTCGCGCCCGCCGCCAGCAGCAGGTGCTCCCTGCGCCGGATCTCGGCCGCCAGCGAGTCGAGAGCCCGCTGGGTCAGGTGCCCGTCGAGGTCGCTGACCATGCCGACCGTGTGCGGCAGGCGTACGCACTCCTTGAAGGCGGCCCCGCCCTTGTAGTCGATCAGCACGAACGTGAGCTGGTCGGGCCGGTTGGCCACCGCCAGCGAGCAGATCAGGGTCTGGAGCAGCTCGGACTTGCCCGCGCCGGTGGTGCCGGCGATCAGCCCGTGGGGGCCGTCGAACTTGAGGTCGACCGAGAACGGGCCGTCGGGGCCGACGCCGATCAGCGCCTGGGTCGTGCCGTGGGCCCGCCACCGGCTCGCCAGCTCCTTGCCGGCGGGCTCGGGCATGCCCATCAGGTCGAGCAGGCGCACGGCTCCGGGCAGGTTGCCCGCCGGATCGTCCCTGCTCACGTCGCGGATCGGGGACAGGGCCCTGGCCAGCCGGTCGCACCAGGCGGACGAGACCAGGTCGCCCAGCACCGGCCCGATCACGTCGAGACCTCCGCCGAGCAGGCGGACGAGGCCGTCGGAGCCGCACGCCGCCACCGTCTGGCACTCCTCGGGCAGCAGCCGCTGGTCGTCGTCGATGGCCAGGGTGAACACCCCGGTACGGGGGCCCTGCCGCAGGACCTGGGGCATGTTGGGCAGGCCGCGCAGGATCTGGGCGCCGTCGAGGATCACCAGCACGTCATGGGGACGCACGTCGTAGGAGGAGAAGCTGGGCTTCTCGGGACCGCCCAGATCGTCCCAGCCTGTGGGGATCTTGCCGAACTCGGGGATGGCGGTGTTCTGGCGTTCGTCGATGAGCGCGGCCAGCTCGGCGACGCGGCGGGCGGCCGACTCCGGGTCGGTGCCGACCAGGGCCACGCAGTCGTCGCCGGAACGCGGGGCGCAGTGCGGCAGCCAGCGTGTCCAGCCCCAGCGGCGTTCGCCGTCGGCGCGCGCGGACACGACCACGATGGCCAGGTCGCGCGGGCTGTGCAGGGTGGCGGCCTGGGCGATCAGCCAGCCGGCCAGGCTGGTCGCGGCCTCACGGGGGCCGGTGACGCCCGCGACGCCGAGCCGGCGCATGGCCAGCGCGACCGGCACGGCCCGGCAGAGCGGCGGGTCGATGGGGCCGCCCTGCTCCTCCGACAGGTCGAGGTTGGCGGGCAGGTCGGCGAGGCCGACGCGCAGCCGCAACGAGTCGGCGTCGTGGATCCTGCGCTCCCACAGCCGCCTGCGCGGCCCGGTGGCGGTGAGCAGGACCTGGGCCGGGTCGGGCGCGTCGGACCGGCGCGCGGCCTCGTCGGCGACCCTGGCCTGCTCGACCTCCTCGTCGTAGGCCCGGACCCGTTCGCCGAACTCCTTGAGCGCCTGCTTGTGCTTCTTCCTGCCGTGGCGGCGGTCGCTGACCCACTGGCCGATCATGATGATCGGCGTCATCAGGGCGACGAGCAGGTAATAGGGGGCGCGCAGGGCGAAGGCCAGCGTCACGCCGAGCACGGCGGGCAGGAGGGCGGCCAGCAACTGCAGCCGCATGCCCTCGGCCCTGGTCGGCTCCTTGGGCTTGACGAACTTGCGCGCGGGCTCCGGACGGCGCAACCTGGGCGGCCGGTTGTAGGCGAGGCCGCCCTCGCTCCTGGGGGCGAGGTGGGCGTCCTTCGGCTCGATCGAGGTCAGCACGAACACCGACGATCCGCAGGTCAGGACCGCCTGGTCGGGCCACTCGGCGGGCTCGGTGAGCGCCCTGCCGTCGAGCTCGGGAGTCTCGCCCTGTTCGGCGGCGAGCTCGTCCGCCTCCCGCTCGGCGACCCGCGCGGTCAGCTCGGCGACCTCCTCGGCCCACCGCCCCTTGAGCTTGAGCCTGGAGGTCTGCCCGGGGCCCTGTCTGGACGCCCGCTCGACGGTGATCGCGTCGGGCGTCACGCGCACGGCGACGGCCTCGGCGGCCAGGAGGGGGTCGGCGACCGCCATCGCGCACGTCGCGTCGGATCCGATGACGTGCACGCCCAGCCCCAGGCGGTGGACAGTGCCCGCCGCCGGGCCGCCGATCACGCGGACCTCGGCCACCCCGCCGGGCTCCTCGACGACGGTGGCGCGGGCCAGGCGCGGGTCGAGCGTGACCTTGTCACCGTCGCGCAGGACGGCCGCCGCCACGGCACGCGGATCAAGGGGACGCCCGTCGCGCCAGAGCAGGGCGCCGGAGTCACCGGGCACGCCGGCGGGGGCGTCGAGCCGGTCGGGGACGCGCGGACGGGGGATGCGCGCCTCGACCCGGCCCCGGCCCCGCACCTTGGCCTCAGCCTCGGCCTCGGGCGACAGGCCGTAGGGCGCGCGTGTCCTCGGCAGGTGGACGACCTTCGCCATGGACGTGCGCCCGCTCAGCGCCTCGGTCACCCCGGCCACCGTGGCGCCGTCGTCGCCGTCGATCACCACGTCACGGTCGCCCTGCTCGCCGAGCACGGTGAGCATGATCCGCATGTGCCGTCTCCTCGCTCGACCTCGGGCGCCAAGGTAGCGCCAGAAGCGAGAGTAGGCGTCCCGGTTGACGCCAACGGCATGAGAACGCGTTCCTGTGGATAACTCGCCCGCCCACACAGGAGCAATTCTGATAAACCTGGGACCAGCGTGACCGAAGATAAAATTGTGACTACCATGCCGATAAATCGGTATTCGTCAACTTGGTAGAGACAATAGGCATCGATTGTTCCGGGTTGACATCACGCCACCTGCGAAACAAGCATGGGTCCTCGCATTCCGCCCACGCCTCACCCGGGCGCCCCACATAATGGGCGTGAATTCCGCATTTCACAATGGGAGCCCCCCACCCATGAGGACCAGTGAAAAACCTGTCGCCGACAACGCGGCGGTGTTGTCCGGCCCGGCCTCGCGCAAGCTCCCCGTGCCCCCACGCGAACGCAAGCCGGCCCTCGCCGCGCTGGCCGTCCTGCTCATTCTCGGCGGCGCGCTGGCCACCACGCTGCTCGTCCTGCGCAGCGGCGACCGCGTCTCCGCCATCAGGATCACCCAGCAGGTCGGCGCAGGCCAGAAGTTCGTGGACGGCATGCTCGAAGAGGTGAAGATCGCCTCGGACACGGGTGTCGACTACGTCCCCTGGTCCCGTCGGGGCGAGGTGACCAAGAGCTTCGCGGCGGTCACGATCCTGCCGGGCACCCTGCTGACCAACCGGATGGGCAGCAAGGCCAGCGACGAGCTCGGCCCGGGGAAGGCCACCGTCGGCCTCGCCCTCAAACCCGGCCAAATGCCCGCCGGAATTGAACAGGGCGACCGCGTCCAGGTGGTGTACGTGCCGAACCGTACGGCTCAGGGGCAAAGCCGCGTGCTCGCCGAGAGCGCGCTCGTGTTCAGCACGGGCGACAAGAGCAGAACCGGCGGTAATTCCGGGCAGATCACCGTGATCGTTGATTCGTCCGACTCGCCACAAATACTCGCCTACGCCTCCAGCGGAGAGATCGCGGTGGCCGAGCTTCCGGGAGCGCGCTGACGTGGCGCTGATCGTTCTGGCCGCCGACAAGGGCGCGCCCGGCGTGACCACCGCGGCCACGGCCCTCGCGGCGGTGTGGCCGCGGCCCGTGCTGCTGGCCGAGTGCGACCCGGCCGGAGGCGACCTCGCCTACCGGCTGCCGGCCGCCGACGGCGGCGTGCTCAACCCGGGCAAGGGCCTGCTCACACTCGGCGCGACCGCCCGCAGGGGCCTCGAACCCGCCCAGATCCACCAGCACACGCAGAAGATCATCGGCGGGCTCGACGTGCTGGCCGGGCTGACGCACGGCGAGCAGGCGGCCGGGCTCACCTGGCTCTGGGGCCCGCTGGGCAGGTCGCTGGCCGCCATCCCCGACGCCGACGTGATCGCCGACTGCGGCCGGCTGGGCTCCCACCCCCAGATCGCCGACCTCCTGGCCGAGGCCGAGCAGGTGCTCCTGCTCACCAGAGCCACCCTCGACCACGTCGCCCACCTGCGCGAACGCCTTCAGATCACCAAGGCGCACGGCGTCGTCGTGATCGCCGACCCGCGCAACTACCGGGCCTCCATCGAGGACGTGCGCAGGATCGTCGGCCCCATCGTCCAGTTCGTCCACGGGCTGGCCCACGATCCCAAGGGCGCGGAGCTGCTGCGCGGCCAGTGGGGCGGCCGGCTCGACCGGTCCCTGCTGATCCGTACGGCCCGCGACCTGGCCGCGAGGCTGGTGAGCCACCGATGATCGACCACACGCTCGTCAAACGCTTCCGCCAGGAGGTCGGCGACCGGCTGGCCCACCAGCGCCGGATCGACCAGGCGAGCGGCGTCCCGCCGATGTCCGGCGAGGACGAGCGGCAGTTCGCCAGGGCGCTGATCTCGCAGGTGCTGGAGGAGCACGCGCGCAACGAGATCGGCCTCGGCCGCACGCCGCCCACCATCGAGGAGGAGGAGGGCCTGGCGGCCGGCATCCACGCCGCGCTGTTCGGCGTCGGCCGCCTCCAGCCGCTGCTCGACGACCCCGAGGTCGAGAACATCGACATCAACGGCTGCGACCGCGTGTTCGTCAGCTACGCCGACGGCCAGGAGATCATGCACGACCCGGTCGCCGAGTCCGACGACGAGCTGGTCGAGCTGATCCAGATCCTGGCGGCGTACTCGGGGCTGTCCAGCAGGCCGTTCGACACCGCCAATCCCCAGCTCGACCTGCGGCTGCCCGACGGCTCCCGGCTGAGCGCGGTGATGGACGTCACCGTGCGCCCGGCCGTGTCGATCCGCCGGTCCCGCCTCGGCAAGGTCTTCCTGTCCGACCTGACCGGCAACGGCACGATCAGCCCGGAGATCGGGAGGTTCCTGACGGCGGCCGTCGCCGCCCGCAAGAACCTCATGATCGCCGGGTCCACCAACGCCGGCAAGACCACCCTGCTGCGGGCGCTGGCCAACGAGATCCCGGCCACCGAGCGCCTGATCACCGTCGAACGCGCCCTGGAGCTGGGCCTCGACCAGTTCTCCGAGCTCCACCCCAACGTGGTCGCCTTCGAGCAGCGCCTGCCCAACTCCGAGGGCCAGGGCGAGATCTCCATGGCCGAGCTGGTCAGGCGCTCGCTGCGGATGAACCCCAGCCGCGTCATCGTCGGCGAGGTGCTGGGCGACGAGATCGTCACCATGCTCAACGCGATGACCCAGGGCAACGACGGCTCGCTGTCGACGATCCACGCCAACTCCAGCATGGAGGTCTTCAACCGCATCGCCACCTACGCCCTCCAGGCCGGCGAGCGCCTCCCCATCGACGCCACCCACATGCTCATCGCGGGCGCGATCGACTTCGTCGTCTTCATCGAGAAGCGCAACGACTACCACGTCGGCGGCACCCTGCGCCGCTACGTCTCCAGCATCCGCGAGGTCAACGGCTGCGACGGCCGCGTGCTGTCGAGCGAGGTGTTCGTGCCGGGCCCCGACGGCACGGCCGTGCCGCACGCGCCGGTCTCGTGCCTGGAGGAGCTCATCGCCCACGGCTACAACCCGGGAGGCTGGTGAGGATGGCCTTCGACCTCGACCCGTTCGCGATGCTGGCCGGAGCGGCCGCCGGCGGCGGCCTCTTCCTGTTCTTCCTGGCCCTGTACGGCCTGCGCCGCCGCCCGTCCCAGCCGAAACGTCCGCTCGTCAAGATGCTCACCACCCGCACCGCCGTCGCCGTGGTGGCCGCCGGCCTGGTCCTGGTGATCACGGGCTGGCCGGTCCTGGCGGTGGGCGCGGTGCTGCTCGTGTTCGCCTGGCGCGGGCTGTCCGGCGGCGCGGCCGAGGAACGCGCCGCCATGCGCCGCCTGGAGGGGCTGGCCGCCTGGACCGAGTCGCTGCGCGACACCATCGCCGGGGCGGCCGGGCTGGAGCAGGCGATCCCGTCCTCCATCAGGGCCGCCGCGCCTTCGCTCCGGCCCCACCTACGGGCCATGGTCGACCGCCTGCACACCAGGATGGCGCTGCCGGAGGCGCTGTCCCGCTTCGCCGACGAGCTCGACGACCCCTCGGCCGACCTGGTGATCGCCGCGCTCATCCTCAACTCCCGGCTGCGCGGCCCCGGCCTGCGCGACGTGCTCGGCGCGCTCGCCGTCTCGGCCCGCGAAGAGCTCGACATGCGCCGCCGCGTCGAGGCCGAACGTCGCTCGACCAGGCGCAGCGTGCAGATCGTGGTGATCACCGCGCTGGTCTTCGCCGGGCTGCTCATCCTGTTCAACCCCGCCTACGTCAGCGAGTACGGCTCCACCCTCGGCCAGGCCGTGCTCGTGGTCGTCGGCGGCCTGTTCGGCGCCGGCTTCGCGTGGATGCGGCGGCTGGCCAGGTTCGACAAGCCGACCCGGCTGCTCATGGGAGGAGGCGGCCATGGTTGAGGGCGTCCTGGCCGGAGCGGTGCTCGGCCTCGGCCTGTTCGTACTGCTGCGCGCGCTGTTCCCGGCCCGTCCCGGGCTGGTGGCGCGGCTGCTGGCGCTCGACGCCGTGCGCGAGGACGCCGACGCCCCGCGCATCCAGCTCCTGCTGCCCGAGGAGGAGGTCAGCGCCTTCCGCCGCGGTCTCGGCGTCCGCCTGGCCCGCCTCTACGGCGCCCGCGGCTGGGAGGCCCGCTCGGTCAAGTCCGACCTGGCCCTGCTCGGACGCTCGTTCGAGGCGTTCCTGGCCACCAAGGTGCTGCTCGCCGCGAGCGGCCTGCTGGCCTTCCCGATCCTGCTCGGCTGGCTGGCGCTCATGGGGTGGGGCGTGTCGTTCACGGTCCCGTTCTGGTCGGCCGTGCTCGTGGCGCTGCTCTTCTTCTTCCTGCCCGACCTGCAGATCCGCAAGGAGGCCGCGGCCATGCGACGCGACTTCCGGCACGTCGTGGGCGCCTTCCTCGACCTGGTCTCGATGAACCTGGCGGGCGGGCGCGGCGTGCCCGAGGCGCTGATGATGGCCGTCTCGGTCAGCGGCGAGCAGCCCAACTGGGCGATGGGCCGCATCCGCGACGCGCTGGGCGGCGCCCGGATCGTCGGCATCACCCCGTGGCAGGCGCTCGGCCAGCTCGGCGAGGAGATCAACGTCGACGAGCTGCGCGACCTGTCGGCCGCGCTCGGCCTGGTGGCCGACGACGGCGCCAAGGTACGCGCCTCGCTCACCGCCAGGGCCGCCACCTTGCGCCGGCGCGAACTGGCCGAGATCGAGGGACGGGCGGGCGAACGTTCGCAGTCGATGCTCGTGGCCCAGCTCCTCCTGTGCGCCGGTTTCGTGATCTTCCTCAGTTTTCCCGCCGCAATGAAGATGTTGGGGGCCTGATGAACCATCCCTGGATCGTCTATCTCACCGCCTACCTCGGGGTGCGGATCCAGCGTGCCCGCACCGCGCCCAGCAGGGGCGCCTCGGCCGTCGAGTGGGTGATCATCACGGCCATCATCGCGGGCGTCGCGCTCGGGCTGGCCACGCTGATCAAGACCCTGGTCGAGCAGAAGTCCAGCGAGATCGAGGGCACGTTCGGCGGCGGCGGTGGTGGTGGCGGAAACTCGTGAGCGGGGCGCGACCGTGATCGAGCTGGCGCTGCTGATGCCGGTCGTCCTCGCGGTCGCGCTCCTCGTCGTGCAGGTCGCGCTCTGGTTCCACGGTCGTGAGATCGCCGAGGCGGCGGCCAGGGAAGGCGCGCGGGTGGCCCGGTCGGCGCCGTTCGACTCGGGCGACTGGCAGGGCGCGGCCACGGCGAAGGCCACCGACATCGTCAAGGCCGTCGGCCCGCGTCTGCTGGAGAACGCCGCGGCCACCACCTCCGAGCAGGACCCCGACCAGCGCTTCGTCACGGTGACGGGCAGCGCCGTGCAGGTCGTGCCGCTGCTGCCGCCGCTCACGTTCACGATCACGGCGACCGCGGGCGGGCCGATCGAGTGCTTCCGTCCCGACAACGGCGGTGATGACTGCCGATGAAGCCGGGCGAGCGCGGTTCGATGGCCGTGGAGACGGTGATGCTCGCCCCCGTCTTCCTGCTGTTCCTCATGTTCCTGGTCGGGGCGGGGGTGCTGGTGGAGACGCAGGGGCGGGTCAACGGGGCGGCCAGGGACGCCGCGCGCGCCGCGTCCGTGCAGCGCGGCTTCGACGACGCGGGCGCCGCGGCGGAGAGCACCGCGAAGAGCGCGCTGGAGGGCAAGTGCGGCGGCACCACCGTGAACCTGGACGGGTCCACCTGGGAGGCGGGCGGTCAGGTGCAGGCGGAGGTGGCCTGCGAACTCGACCTCGGGTTCCTGGGGTTCGGCGGCACCAAGCGGTTGACGGGCACCGCCGTGGTGCCCCTTGAGCAGCTCGTCAGGCGGGAGCCGTGAAGGAGGGGGAGCGGGGGTCCATGTCGGTGTTCACCGTGCTCTTCTCCGTCGTGGTGTTCCTCCTGGCCGGGCTGCTGGTCGACGGCGGCGCGGCGATCAACGCCCGGCTGCGCGCCGCCGACGTCGCCGAGCAGGCCGCGCGGGCGGGCGCGGACCAGATCGACGTCGACCGGCTGCGCACCGACGGGCAGGTCACCCTGCTGGGCGAGGGCCAGGTCTGCGCCAGGGCCGACGAGATCGTCGCGGCCCAGGGCGGCGACGGCGTGGCGCGCGGCTCCTGCTCGGTCGAGCAGGAGCGGGTGACGGTCAGCGTCTCGGTGCGGTGGGAGGCGTTCTTCCTCGGGGCCCTCGGGTTCCCGGGTTCGGAGATGAACGGCGAGGCCACGGCCGCCCCTGAAGCCAGGTAGACCGATTCCCGCCACTCGGTGGCCGGGGCAACGCACGAGGCAGGACGCTGGACGGAAGAAGGGAGCGGCGATGCCGACGCGAGAGCCGACGCGAGAGCCGACGCGTCCCCCGGGGCGGCACCAGCCCAGGCGGCCGCCTGCGCGCGTCCCGGCCAGGCGGACGTTCGGCGACGTGGTCGCCGGGCTCGCGGCGCTGGTGGCGCTGGTGGCGCTGGTGGGCGGGGTGCCGTACGCGCTGCTCATGTTCGCCGGGCCGCCGGTCACGGCCGAGATGCTCGACCTGCGGTTCTTCACCGCCGAGGTCGGGCCGAGCACGATCCAGGCCGTGCTGGTGCTGCTGGTCTGGCTGGCCTGGTTCCAGCTCTTCGTGTGCGTGCTGGTCGAGGTGTACGCCGGTGTCCGGAGAGTCGGGATGCCCGCCCGCGTACCGCTGTCGGGCGGCACGCAGGCGCTGGCCAACAAGCTCGTCGGCGCGGTGCTGCTGCTGTTCACCGCCGGGGCGATGATCGCGCCCATCGCGCGGATGGCCGCCCCGCCCGCCGCGCCGCCGGTGACCGCGGTCGCCTACTCCGCGCCGATCGTCGAGCGGACGCTGGACACCCACAAGACCAAGAAGGTGTACGTGGTGCAGCCCCCGCACGGGCGTCACCACGAGAGCCTGTGGGAGATCGCGGAGAAATGCCTGGGAGACGGGCGCCGATATCCCGAAATTTACCGACTCAACCAGGCCAAGGAGCAACCGGACGGCACCCGCCTGCGCATGGCCGACCTGATCCGGCCCGGCTGGGTGCTCGACATGCCGGACGACGCCAGGAACGCCCACATCGTCCCCGCCGGCCAGTCCCGCGAGCAGACGCTGCGCGAGCACCCCGGCGTTGCCCACACGCGCGCCCAGCCCGACGCCCGGCACGACGTCGGGAAGAAGACCGCCGACAAGGCCGACAAGACCGAGAAGGACCAGGCCAGGCACCGCAAGCCCGACGTCCGGCAGGACCAGCCCGAGATCACCATCAGGGAGGCCCAGAGCCTCGACCTGATCGACTACCTGGCCGGGGCGTCGCTGGCCGCCGCCGGGCTGCTGGCCCTGCTGGCCAGGAGGCGGCGGGAGCAGTTGTGGCGCAGGGTGTTCGGGCGCAGGATCGTCCGGCCGCGCGACGACGCCGCCCAGGCCGAGGTCGCGCTCAGGCTGGGCGGCGACGCGCCCGGCGCGCGCATCCTCGACATCGGGCTGCGGCTGCTCGGCGCCGAGCTGGCCGCCCAGCACCGCACCCCGCCCACCGTCTACGGCGCCCACCTGTCCCCGCGCACGCTCGACCTGTGGATCCACCCGCCGGACGACGACCCGCCCGAGCCGTGGACGGCCCAGGACGGCGGCCAGGTGTGGCGCCTGCCCGCCCACGAAGGCCGCCTGCTGGAGGAGCAGGCGGGCGGCGCGCCGTACCCGGGGCTGGTCTCGATCGGCACGGACACGGGCGGCCGGGTGCTGATCGACCTGGAGGCCGCGCAGGGCCTGATCAACGTACGCGGCCCGCAGACCACCGCGGCGCTGGCCGCGCTCGCCGTCGAGCTGGCCACCAACCGCTGGTCCGACCGCATGCGCATCACGCTCGTCGGGTTCGGCGAGGAGCTGACCGCGATCGCCCCCGACCGGATCAGGGCCGTCGGCAGCCTGGCCGAGGTGCTGCCCGAGCTGGAGGCGACCGCCGCGCCGCGCAGGGAGGTGCTCACCGGACGCGTCTCCGGCAGCCCGCGCGACGCCCACTACCTGCTGTCGGCCGTGGCCCCCACGCACGAGGAGGCCCGCCGCCTGGCGCTGCTGGCCCGCCGGGACACCGCCGGGTACGTCCTGGCCGGCGACGTCCCGCACGCCACCTGGACGCTGGAGATCGGCGACGACGGCAAGGCGCGCATCGCCGAGCTGGGCTTCGAGGTCGAGGCCCAGCTCCTGCCGCGCCGCCACTACAAGGCGCTGGTCGACCTCTTCCACACCGCCGGACGGCTCGACGGCGAGGCGTATCCCGAGGCGGAGCCGCTGGAGGGCCTGCACCCGCCCGCCGTCGAGATCAAGATGCTCGGGCCCGTCCAGATCGTGGGGCTCGCGCCGCTCGAAGAGGGCCGCATGGCGCTGGCCACCGAGCTGCTGGTCTACCTGGCCACGCATCCCGGCGGCGTGCATCCCGTCGTGCTCGGCGGCGTGCTGTGGCCGCGCGGCGTGCAGACCATGGTCAGGGACGCCACGATCGCCCGCGTCGCCGACTGGCTCGGCCCCGAGCACCTGCACGTCGACGATGCCGGACGGCTCAGGCTCGGTCCGGAGGTCCGTACGGACTGGATCCTGTTCCGCGAGCTGGTCCGCCGTTCCCAGCACGACGCGACGGCCCGGACCGTCCTGCTGGAGAAGGCGCTCGGCCTGGTACGCGGCCCGCTCCTGGCCAATCGCCCGTCCGGCCGGTACGCCTGGCTGGCGGCCGACGACCTGGAGTACGACGTGGCGGCCGGCGTGGCCGACGCGGCCCACCGGCTGTGCGAGCTGCGGCTGGCCCAGGACGAGCCGGACGCGGCGGTGGCGGCCGTACGCGCGGCGTTGCTGCTGGCGACCGACGACGAGGGGCTCTGGCGCGACCTGCTGCGGGCCACGCACGCCACCGGCGACGCCGTCCGCATGCGGGCCGTGGTCGAGGTCCTGACCCGCAGGGCCGCCTCCCACCCGTACGGCGGCGGGATGGCCCCGGAGACCGAGGCGTTGATCGAGGAACTGCTGCCCTCGTGGCGCATCCACGTGGTGAGGGAGTCGTCCGCATGAGACGTATGTCGGTGATCGCGCTCGTCCTGGTCGTGGCGGGGTGCGGGCAGGCGGCGCGGCCGTACACGCCGCAGCCGGGCACGGCGGGGAGCGCCCCGGCGCCCGCGACCGCGACGGAGGGCTCGGCGCGACCCTCCGCGGGCGCGCCCGGGGTCGAGACGATCGAGGTCGGCGGCGGGAAGTTTCGGGTGGACATCGACTGGCCGGACCGGCGCGATCCGCTCATGACCGTCATCACCGACTGGTACCTCGCCTCCCGCAAGGTGATGGTCTCGGGAAGCGATCGATACCTGAAGGATCTGGATCTCGAACTCCAGGCGGTGCGCCAGGCGTATGACGGAGTACGCCGGTACACCGAGGAGGACAGAAGAGTGAAGGGCGTCGCCCGGCTGTACGACCTGCGCGTCACGAAGGTCCTGGACAAGGGCGCGCAGGTCGACACCTGCGTGGATGAGTCGAAGGTACGCGTGGTCAGCGCGAGCAGCGGCGAGGCCGTCTCACCCCAGCCCTCCATCATGCGCGCCCCCTACCTGCAGAGGGCCCTCGCGCACCGCGGCGACGACGGCGTGTGGCGGATCCGGGAACTCTTCTACGACCAGGAAGGATGCGCGCGATGAACCGCGTGATCTCGCTGGCCACCGTGGCCCTGATGCTGCTGGGGCACCTCGACGCCCCGGGCGACCCGGGTGACACGGCCGGCAGCCCCATCGAGCACGGCAGGACCAGAGGGATCGAGCTGCGCAACTCCCGGATCGTCGTCTCCGGCAACGGCGCCAAGGGCGGCAACACCGACGGATACGTTCTCAAACGCCCCTGCTGGTACGAGCCCGGCATGACCGGGGCCGAGATGCTGAAGTCGCAGGAGTCCGTGCGCGACTACTGGTTCCGGTACACCAAGGACGCGTCCGAGGAGAAGTTCCAGGAGTTCCTCAAACAGTTCAAGGACAAGGTCGGCAAGGACGGTCGCTGGTGGGGCCCGGCCTACGACGCCTCCGACCCGAAGGGCCAGGTCTGCTTCGCGGCGCTCGACCCGTTCGTGTTCGTGCCGCCGGGCACGACGCCGCCCGCCGGGATCACGATCCGGGAGCTGGCCGAGATCGCCAGGGCGTCCCTGACCGTGCCCGAGCCCACGATCAAGCTGAGCCCCGACGCCAAGAGCTTCGTCAACCTGCCCACCTGGGTCTGGGTGGAGGGCCTCGGCGAGCGGCGCAGGTCGGTGACCGCGGAGATCCCGGGCGTCATGAGCGTCACCGTCGTGGCCACGCTGAAGAGCATCAAGATCGACCCGGGCACCACGAAGGACCGGGCCGAGGTGCACGAGGAGGGCTGCGGGGCCGCCGGACGCGCGTACGCCAAGGGAGCCTCCTTCACCTGCGGCGTACGTTACCTGCGGGCCTCGATCGACCAGCCGCGCGAGGCGTACCGGCTCACCGTGACCACGTCGTGGCCGGTGGAGACGACCGGTGACGCCGTGCCGTTCCAGTTCGCGCCCGTCGAGGTGGGCGCGACCCGGGACGTGCCGGTCGGCGAGATCCAGAGCAACGTGAAGCCCTAGGCGATCACCGCGGCCAGTGGGGCCAGCTCGGGCTGCTCGGCCGCCTCGGCCAGCACCTCCTTCAGCACCGTGTCGTGCGTCGGGCCGGCCCGGGTCAGCAGGTCGCGGCCGCCGGGGGTGACCTCGGAGTAGATGCCGCGCCGGTCGTCCTCGCACAGGTAGCGCTTGAGCAGGCCGCGCTTCTCCAGGCGGGTGACCAGCCGCGTCGTGGCGCTCTGGCTGAGGACGACGGCACGGGCAAGCTGCTGCATGCGCATGTGCCAGCCGTCCTGGCGGGCGAGCACGTCGAGCACGGTGTACTCGCTCACGCTCAGGCCGTGCTCCTTCTGCAGCGCCTTCTCCAGCCTGTCCTCGATCTTCGCGTGCAGCGCGGCGAGGGTACGCCACCCCTGGGCGCGCGCCTCCACGGCGTCGTCGGCTAGAGGCATGTGACACCCTCCTCCTCATACGAGCGTCCGACAGATAGTCGGCGTGCACAAATAATGCCTACGCCTACTAACGTCGTATGAGAAGTATTCTATGCCTCCAGCCCTACGGCATCGGGGCCACCGGGCGACGCGCCTCAGCTCGGGTCGAACAGCTCCTCGGCGGCCTCGACGGTGAGAGCCCTGTCGATCCAGGATTCGAGAACGTCGAGGTCGGTGCACTGACCGATCCGCTCGGCCGCTTCCTCCGGCACCGTGATGCCTCGTGCCTCCAGGATCCGCAGGATCGCCTTGGCTTCGCCTCGGGCTTCACCTCGGGCTTCACCTCGGGCTTCGCCGAGGGCCTCGCCTTCGGCCACGCCTTCGGCCTTGCTCTCGGCGACCCACTGGCGGACCCACTTGCTCTTAGGCTCGCGTGTTCCCATAGCCATAGTGAACTCCAGGAAGTTGTTGACGACGACCTCGGGCAGCATCGATAGCACGAGGTCACTGTAGATTTCCCGCTCTTTGGGCAGATGCTCGACAGAGTCGAAGAAGGTTTGCAGGATCTTGAGGCCCTCCTCGCCCGAGCGGCCGTGCACGATGGCCGAGAGCGTGGCGAGCTCCGGTTCGGCGATGGCCTGGAGGAGGTCAGTGACCTTGGGGATCCGGTCGGGCCCGATCACGATCGGGTTGAGTATCCAGCCGGGGTGCCCCATCTCGATGGCCTGCTCGCACTTGAGCGCCTCCGCGGGATCCGGGCAGAAGACCAGCAGCATGCACGGGCCCTTGATGCGGGCGCGCAGCGTGGCCAGGTAGACGGGCCAGGACCAGGTCTTCTCCTTCCGGTATCTCCGCTGCACCTCCACGACGACCCCCGCCAGCGGCTTCCCGTTGGCGAGGACGACGACCGCGTCGGCGCGGAACTCGGTCGGCTGGCAGGCGGTGAAGTCCGAGCTTTCCAGCCGGGCCTCGTCGAATGGGGGGATCGGCACGCCCGCCTCGGTCAGCAGGGTGGCGACCAGAGAGGGGCGTTGCCGGACGAGTTCGAGGAGGAACTCATGTTCCAGGGTCGGCGACATGCGAACACATTACCGAACGCTGTCGAGTGATTACTCTCAGTTGGGCTTTTGTCCGCTTTCGTGGGCGAGGAGCCATTCCTTCACCGGGACGCCGTAGTAGTAACCGCCGTAGCCGCCCGTGCTGGGGAGGACGCGGTGGCAGGGGACGAACGGGGCGATCAGGTTCTGGGCGCAGGCGGAGCCGGCGGCGCGGGCGGCGGTGCGCGGAAGGCCGGCGGCCTGGGCCAGTTCGGCGTACGAGACCGTCGTCCCCGCGCGGACCTCGCGCAACGCCTCGTGCAGGCGCTTGCGGGTGGGGGAGCCGGGCTGGGAGACCGGGACGGCGTCCAGGGCGTCGAGGTCGCCGTCGAAGTAGGCCCGGACGGCTTCGGCGGGGGCGCCGAGGTCGTCCACCACGTCCAGGCCCTCCGCCTGCAGGGCGGGGGTGAGGCGGACGAACATCTCCGCCGGGTCGGCCGTGAAGCCGCCCGCGACGAGGACGCCCTCGCGGGTGAGCAGCGACAGCGAGCCGATCGGCGTCGGCAGGACCTGAGCGGTGATCATGAGGAGCTCCAGAGGTGCAGGGCGGCGTAGGCCCGCCAGGGCCGCCACCGTTCGATGTGGTCGTGCGGGATGCCCAGGGCGGCCATGCGCTTGTTCAGCACGAGGTCGCCCGTGGGCCAGGCGTCGGGGTCGCGCAGGGCGCGCAGGGCGATGTAGCTGGCGGTCCACGGGCCGATGCCGGGAACCTTCAGCAGCTCGGTCACGGCCTCGGCCGGGTCCTGGCCGCCGTCGAGGTCGATGTCGCCGTCGGCTACCCGGCCCGCCAGGTCGGAAAGGGTCGCGATCCTGCGGTTGGTCAGGCCGAGGCCCGTCAGGTCGGCCTCGCGCAGTTCGGCCGCGGTGGGGAAGAGGGGGCCGCCGGTCCTGGCGACGATGCGGCCGAGCAGCGTACGCGCTCCGGCCACCGAGATCTGCTGGCCGACCACCGCGCGTACGGCCAGCTCGAACCCGTCGAACGTGCCCGGCACCCGCAGCCCCGGCCGCGCCCGGACGAGCGGGGCCAGCGAGGTCTGGCCGAGCACCTCGGCGATGGCGTCGGGGTCGGCGTCCAGGTCGAGCAGGCGGCGGCAGCGGGCGACGACGCGGGCGAGCTGCCGGGTGTCGGCCACGGCCACGTCAAGGGCGATGTGGTCGGGACGGGGGGTGAGGCTGATCGTCCCGCCCGGCACGACCCTGGAGTACGACGCCGGGCCCGCGACCTCAAGGCCGGGGATGGCCCGCGAGGTCAGGAACCCGAACACGCCCGCCACGTCGTACGGCTCGCGCCGGTGCAGCCGCAACCTCAGCGTCACCGGCCCGGCGACCTCGGGCTCGGGCGGCGCGGCCGGACGTCCGGCGGTGGCGCGCAGCTCGCTGGGCGTGAAGCCGTACGTCTCCCGCATCGTGGCGTTGAACTGCCGCACGCTTCCGAACCCGGCCGCGAACGCCACCTCGGTGACCGGCAGCCCGGTCTCCGTCAGAAGCTGCTTGGCCAGCAGGAGCCGCTTCGTCCGGGCCACGGCCAGCGGCCCGACGCCCAGCTCGGCCACGAACAGCCGGTGCAGGTGGCGTTCGGTGATGTGCAGCCGCCGGGCCAGCCCCGCCACGCCCCGCTCGTCGGCGGCGCCGTCGTCGATCAGCCGCAGGGCCCGGCCGACGAGGTCGCCGCGCAGGTCCCAGCCGGGGTCGCCGGGCGACAGCTCGGGACGGCAGCGCTTGCACGGCCGGAACCCGGCCGCCTCCGCCGAGGCCGCGTGCCGGTAGAAGCGCACGTTCCTGGAGGAGGGGGTACGCGCCGGGCAGATCGGCCGGCAGTAAATGCGTGTCGTCGTCACCGCGGTGTAGAAGCGCCCGTCGAACCGGGAGTCCCTGGCGGAGACCGCCCGGTAACAGGAGTCGAAGTCGAGCTCTAGGGGTGACATGCCTCCGAGACTATGCGCGCGCCGCGGGTGCCGACCGGCGGAAATCGGACCTGACCATGAAAACGCAGGTCACCAGCTCAGAGCGCCTGACCAGCGGTATTCGGACCCGACCGGCGAAGGGCTGAGAAGTGGATCGGCAGCCAGCTCACGGCCATGATCACCGCGCCCGTCCAGAGCGACGCGCGCACCCCCCACAGCTCGCCGATCAACCCCGCCAGCAGCCCGCCGAGGCCGACCGCGCCCGTCAGCAGCAGCCGCATCGTGGCCGTCATCCGCCCGAGCAGGTGGTCCGGCGTGACCCGCTGCCGCAGGCTCACCAGCAGCACGTTGTTCATCCCGGTACGGAAGGTCACCACGAACCACGCCACAGCCGCGGCCCACAGCCACGCCCCGGGCCCCAGGAACGGGATCACCAGCGCGGGCGGGGCGGTGACCAGGCTGACCAGCCACACCGCGCGGCCGGTGCCGAAGCGCCGGCCGAGCAGATGGGCCGACGACGACCCGGCGAGCACGCCGAGCCCGCTCACCGCCAGATACGCTCCAAGCACCCACTCCGGATAGCCGAGCTGCCCCACGATGAGCACCGGCAGCAGGACCGAGCAGAGCGGGAACGCCAGGTTCGCCATCGCACCCTGGACCAGCGCCGCGACCAGCACCCGGTTGCCGAGGATGAACCGTACGCCCTCCGCGATCCGGGCCCGCATGGACTCCGCGTCGCCCGCCGGGCCGTCCTGGACGAGGGCCGGCTCGGGGACGCCGCGCAGCCAGGCCGCCGACCACACGTAGCTCAGCGCGTCCAGCAGCACGGCCACCGGCGCGCCGGCGACCTGGACGAGCACCCCGGCGACGCTGCGCCCGGCGACGTCCATGCCCGCCGCCGTGCCCACGAGCAGCGAGTTGGCCGACGTCAGCCGCTCGCGTCCGATCAGCCCCGGCATGATGCTCATGGACGCCACGTCGAACAGCAGCGTCCCCGCCCCGACGAGCGTCGTCACCACGTAGAGCTGCGCCATGGACAGCACGCCGGCCCACCACGCCACCGGCACCGACAGCAGCGCCGCGGCCCGCGCGGCGTCCATCGCGACCATCAGGCGGCGCCGCCGGACGCGGTCCACCCATGCCCCGGCGGGCAGCCCGAGCACCAGGGCCGTGAGCGTGGCGAGGGCCGAGAGCAGCCCGACCTCGCCCGCGCCCGCCCCGAGGACGGTCACGGCGAGCAGCGGGAGTGCGACGTAGCCGATCTGGGTGCCGAGCTGGCTGACCGTGCCGGCGACGTACAGGTTGCGGAACGCGTGAAGGCGCAGAAGTGGAGCTTCCACCAAGGTTGCTGACATGTCGGCAGAATGCTGAAATGTCGCTCAAGGCCGCTATCGATTAAGTGACAAGCAAATCCAATGACCCTGGACCTGACGTTCACCGCCCACGACATCGCCAACACGCGCTTCGCCGTCTCGCCGCTCGGCGAGGTCGTGACCAGCGTGCGCGTGGTGAAGAACCCCGCGGCGCACCCGCTCCTGCGCCCTTGGGCCGACCAGGTGCGCCGCCGCCTCCAGGACGTGGACTGGGGGCTGCTGTCCGACCTGGTCCCGATTCCCACGGTCTCGATCGCGGGCTTCACCTGCACGCCGCCCTCGACGTCCATGCCGGACCTGGAGCTGGAACTCGCCACGATGCGGGGCGCGGCCGCACGGGTCCGCACGGACCTGGACAAGATCGGCGGCCCCTGGACGAAACGGGTGCAGGCCCTCTACGACGACCCGGAACAGGGCCTCGAACGCCTGGCCGTGGAGGTGGCCGACTACTGGGAGGCGGCGATGGCGCCGTACTGGCCGCGGATCCGATCGCTGCTGGAGGGCGAGATCCTGTACCGCGCCCGGCTGCTGGCCGAGGGCGGCGCCCAGCGCATGCTGGCCGACCTCGACGACGCCGTCACCTGGGACGGCGGCACCCTGCGGCTGGAACACCTGTACGTCACCGGCCGGCGGTCACTGAGGGGGCTCGGGCTGCTGCTGGTGCCGTGCGTGTTCGCCTGGCCGCGGGTCCTGTCGGTCACGACGCCGCCGTACCAGCCGACCGTGCGCTACGCGCCGCGCGGCATCGCGACGCTCTGGGAGCGCCGCGAGGTGGACCCGCCCGAGGCGCTCGCCGCCGTGCTCGGCAGGACGCGCGCCCGGCTGCTGGCCGAGCTCGACCAGCCGGCCTCCACGCGCGACCTGGCCCAGCGCGCCGGGCTCTCCGAGCCCGGCGTCAACCAGCACCTGACGGCGCTGCGCAAGGCCGGCCTGTGCACCGCGCACCGCACCGGCCGGTACGTGCTCTACGCCCGTTCGGCCGTCGCCGAGACGCTGCTCTACTTGGAGGAGACCCCCACCCCCAGGTCGAACTCCCGGTAGACGCGCGCCCAGAACCCGTCGCGCAGCCAGACCCGGGCCTCCGGGTAGGGCCGCAGCGAGTGGCCGAGCTCCTTCTCCGCCTCGATCAGCAGCTCGGTGTCGATCACGGTCGGCAGGATCGGGCCAGGCAGCAGGTCGCGGATGTTGTCGCGGCCGCGGGTGAGTATCCACTTCTGGGCGACGTGCTCGCCGACGTCCTCCACGCGCGGGCGGCTGGGCCCCAGCTTGGCGACCTGGCCGGGCTTGGCGTGCGGCTTGACCGGCGCGCGCCCGGCGAACACCTGGGCGGGCGAGGGAGCCGCGGCGGGCGGGGTGACCGCAACCGGCTGCGGAGCGCGACTGAAAAAGGGTCTCAGGAAATCGGCGGAGATCACTTCCACCGTGTCGGACTCCCACACCAGGCGCTCGGCCTGGTTGGTGCCGTAAGGGGGCTCGACGCCCCACAGGTGGATGCGCACGCCGTACGCCTGCGCCGCCTCGACCGCCGGGACCATGTCCTCGTCGCCGGCCAGCAGGATCGTGTCGGTCACCGCGTGATGCCGGGCGAGTGCCTCCAGGTCGCTCCTGATCTGCGCGTCGACGCCCTTCTGCTGGCCGCGGGCGTTGAGGTTGCCAAGGCGGACCTTGACCCACGGGAGCTGGGCGATGACCCGCTGATCGACGGTCGGCACACGGTCGCGGGCTGCGTCATACCAATAGATCCGCAGAAGTTCGCCGGAAATACGTTCCTCTGCATGTTTCTGTAGACTCTGGATGAGCTCATCGGCGGCCACCCGATATTCCTTGCGTTCCTTCGCGCCGAGCAGCACCTCACCTGCCGCAGCGTACAGATAACCGACATCCACTAGGACGGCGTACTTGGCTGCCACAGGATGCGGCATGAGGTCTGGGATGGCCATGTCGTCCTCCAGGCCGCGGTGTTAGTTGATCGGCTGACTATATACGCCTACTTTCTCTAGATAGTCCCAACTCCCGGGGAACTTGACACCCGATTCCCGGGATCTATCTAGGGTAGTGCGCTCATCCGCCAAGCCGCCTTCCCCGGCAGGCCAGGGTTACGCATACCTCTGGCGGGGTTTCGCCATGTTTGTCTACGAGGTCTCTCGGGTTCCGCGTACGCGCTCCTGCGCGTGGCGAGCACGGCCACCACGGCCGCGATCTCCTCAGGCGTGGCCTCACCTCGGACTATACGCAGGTGGTCGCTCATAGAGGAATGTTCCCATGCTTCTTCGGTGGCAGCGAGGCCCTCTTGTTACGCAGGGCGCGAAGTGCCCGGACAACTTGGGGGCGAGTTTCGGACGGCCGAATCACCGAGTCCACATAGCCGCGTTCGGCCGCGATGTACGGATTGGCCAATGTGTCCTCGTACTCGGTGACGAGCCGGGCGCGCTCGGCGTCGGGGTCGTCGGAGGCGGCCAGTTCGCGCCGGTAGAGGATGTTGACCGCGCCCTGCGCGCCCATGACCGCGATCTGCGCCGTGGGCCAGGCGAGGTTGACGTCCGCGCCGAGGTGCTTGGAGCCCATGACGTCGTAGGCGCCGCCGTACGCCTTGCGGGTGATGACCGTGACCAGCGGGACCGTGGCCTCGGCGTAGGCGTACAGGAGCTTGGCGCCGCGGCGGATGATTCCGTTCCATTCCTGATCGGTCCCGGGAAGGAATCCCGGTACATCAACAAAAGTCAGGATCGGAATATTAAAGGCATCACAAGTTCGAATAAATCTGGCGGCCTTCTCGGAGGCGTCGATATCCAGACATCCGGCGAAATGCATGGGTTGGTTGGCGACGACGCCCACCGGCTGGCCGTCCACGCGGCCGTAACCGACCACGATGTTCGGCGCGAACAGCGCGTGGACCTCCAGGAACTCCCCGTCGTCGAGCACGTGTTCGATCACCTGGTGCATGTCGTACGGCTGGTTGGGGGAGTCGGGGATGATCAGGTCGAGCTCGGGCTCGGGCTCCAGGTCGTCGGCCGCGGCGAAGGCGGGGGCCTCGTCCAGGTTGTTGGAGGGCAGGTAGGACAGCAGCGCCTTGACGTAGTCGAGGGCGTCGTCCTCGTCGGCGGCCTGGTAGTGGGCCACGCCCGACTTGGTGTTGTGCGCGCGGGCCCCGCCCAGCTCCTCGAACGTGACCTCCTCGCCGGTCACCGTCTTGATCACGTCGGGACCCGTGATGAACATGTGGGACGTCTGGTCCACCATCACGACGAAGTCGGTCAGGGCGGGCGAGTAGACGTGGCCGCCCGCGGCGGCGCCCATGATGAGCGAGATCTGCGGGATCACGCCGGAGGCGTGCACGTTCCGCTTGAAGATCTCCGCGTAGAGGCCGAGCGCGACCACGCCCTCCTGGATGCGCGCGCCGCCGCCCTCGTTGATGCCGATGATCGGGCAGCCGGTCTTCAGCGCCAGGTCGAGGACCTTGACGATCTTCTCGCCGTACACCTCGCCGAGCGAGCCGCCGAAGACCGTGACGTCCTGGGAGAACACGCAGACCTGCCGGCCGTCGATCGTGCCGTGGCCGGTGATGACGCCGTCGCCGTACGGCCGCCGCTTCTCCAGCCCGAACATCGTGGACCGGTGGCGGGCGAACTCGTCGAACTCCACGAACGAGCCCTCGTCGAGCAGCGCGAGCACCCGCTCGCGCGCGGTCATCTTGCCCTTGGCGTGCTGTTTGTCCACCGCCGACGACGAGCCGGCGTGCACGGCCTCGTCGAGCCTTCGCTCCAGGTCGGCGATCTTGCCTGCGGTGGTGTGGATGTCCGGCATCTCCGGCATGGGATCGGCGGCAGCGCTCATGCGCGTTAGGCTAGCCCGTCCTCCTAGAGTGGATCCATGACGGATGCGGTTCGCTCCCACGGCCTCTACAAGCGCTACGGCGCCCAGGTCGCGGTGGCCGGGGTCGACCTCGTGGTGCCGGCGGGCAGCTTCGCGGGCCTGGTCGGTCCCAATGGGGCAGGCAAGACGACCACGCTGAGCATGATCACCGGGCTGCTGCGGCCCGACGGCGGCCAGGCGGCGATCGACGGGCTCGACGTCTGGCGCGACCCCGTCGCCGTCAAGGCGCGCATCGGCGTGCTGCCCGAGGGGCTGCGGCTGTTCGAGCGGCTGTCGGGCCGCGAGCTGCTGCTCTACAACGGCCGGCTGCGCGGCATCCCCAAGGCCGACGTCGAGCAGCGCGCGGGCGAGCTGCTCGACGTGATGGACCTGACCGGGGCCGCCGACAAGCTCGTCGTCGACTACTCCACCGGCATGCGCAAGAAGATCGGGCTGGCCGCGGCGCTGCTGCACAACCCGTCCGTGCTGTTCCTCGACGAGCCGTTCGAGGGGGTCGACCCGGTCAGCTCCAACACCCTCACCGAGGTGCTGCGGCGCTTCACGGCCTCCGGCTCGACCGTCATCTTCTCCAGCCACGTCATGGACCTGGTCGAGCGGCTGTGCGACTGGGTGTCGGTGATGAGCGGCGGCCACATCGTCGCGCAGGGGCCGCTCGACCAGGTGCGCGGCGGCTCCAGCCTCAACGAGGCGTTCATGCGGCTGGTCGGCGGCTCCCGCGCCCACGGCGAGGCGGGCCTGAGCTGGCTCGGCGCCAAGCCCGGCGAGCAGCGCCCGGCCGCGCCCGCCCCCCAGGACACCCCGTGAGCGCCCCCGGGCCGTCCGCGGCGACCTCCGGCGGGCAGTCCGCCGCCGTCACCGGCTCGCCGATGGCCACGGCCGCGCTCTTCGCCCGGCTCAAGCTGCGCCTGCTCGCCGGCAACCTGCGCGGCGACGTCCAGCGCAAGCTCGGCTTCGTCTTCACCCTGCTCGCCGCGGCCGGCCTGGCCGTGGTCGGGTTCCTGCTGATGAGCCTGCTCAGGCTGGCGCCCTCCGACGTCGCCGCCGAGCTGGTGATCGTCGCGTTCGCGGTCTTCCTGGTGAGCTGGATGATCGTGCCGCTGCTGGCGTTCGGGCTGGACGACACGCTCGACCCGGCGCGGTTGTCGCTGTTCCCGCTGCGTACGCGCGAGCTGGCCGTCGGGCTGTTCACCGCGTCCGCGACGGGCGCGTGGCCGCTGGCCATGCTGGTCATCACGGCCGGCGCACTGGTCGGGCTGCCCACGGGCGTCGGGGGCGTGCTGCTGGGCGTGCCCGCGGTGCTGCTGCAGTTCGCGCTCTGCGTGGTGACGTCGCGGCTGATCACCACCTCGCTGTCCGGCGCCCTGCGCAGCCGGCGCGGTCGTGACGTGCTGGCCGTGGCCGCCCTGTTCGTGGTGCTGCTGGCGCAGCTGCCCAACCTGCTGATGAACCGCGGCATCGGCGACCCCGCCGCGATGCTCCACCGGCTGGCCGGCGTCCTGCGGTGGACGCCGCCGGGCATGGCCGCGCACGCCATGGCCGACGGCGGCCTGGTCGGCGTGGCGGAGCTGGCCGCCGTCGCGGTGCTCGTGGTCGTGCTGGCCTGGTTGTGGATCAAGGCGCTGGGCCGGGCCCTGGTGTCGCCGGACGCCTCCACGCAGGCGGCCTCCGTACGCCGGCGGCGGGGGCTCGCCGACCGGTTCCTGCCCGACGGGCCGCTGGCGGCCGTGGTGACCAAGGAGCTGAAGTACATCAGGCGGGAGCCCAGGTTCCGCGTGGGCTGGTTCTCCTCGGTCGTGGTGACCGTCATCCTGGCGTTCTCGCTGAACAACGGCACGCAAGGGCAGGCGGGGCCGGTGCTGCCGGTGCTGATCACCGGCATGGGCGCGCTGATGATCTCGCTGCAGTCGGGCAACGCGTTCGGCATCGACGGGCGTTCCCTGTGGATGAACGCCGTGGCCTTCGGCTCCGAGGAGGACCTGCGCCGCGACCTGGCGGGCCGCCATCTGGCCAACTGCCTGGTCGCCGCGCCGCTGCTGCTGCTCGTGGCGGTCGCCGCGGCGCTGTTCACCGGCAGTCCGCAGGCCGTCGTGCCGGCGTTCCTGACCGGGCTGGGCGCGCTCGGCGTCGGGCTCGGGGTCGGCTCGGTGACCAGCGTGACGATCCCGTACACGCTGCCCGAGCGGATGAACGCCTTCAGCGGCGCCGCGCCCGGCCAGGGCGGTCAGGCGTTCGCGTCGTCGATCGGGGCGATGCTCGGGATCGTGCTGATGTCGCTGCCGATCGTGGTGCCGCTGCTGTTCGGGTTGTTGTGGGTGTCGGCGCTCGCGCCCTTCTACGGCCTGCTGATCGAGGTGCTGGGCCGACGCCTCGCCGGCAAGATCGGATTCCCCCGGCTCCCCGAGTTGCTGGCGGCGGTGTCCAAGCCCAGCTAGTGAGTGGTCTAGTCCAATGGGCGAGACCGCCATGCGGTCGCCGAAAGCGACTCGCTACCCTTCGAAGCATGATTGACCAGGGGCTCGAGCGTCGTAGTGCCGCCGTGACCGAGATGCCTGACGAGCTGCGCCATGACGTGCGCATGCTCGGCAAGCTGCTCGGTGAGGTGATCGCCGAACAGGGTGGCGAAGACCTGCTGGCAGACGTCGAACGGTTGCGCAAAGCCGTCATCGCGGCGCGCAGAGGCGAGATATCCGCTGACGAGATCACCGACATGGTCGCCGGATGGGAGATCGAGCGGGCGGTGGCCGTCGCCCGCGCGTTCACCTGCTACTTCCACCTGGCGAACCTGGCCGAGGAGCACTACCGCATCCGTACGCTGCGCGAACGCGACGCCGAAGGGAGGGTGCAGCGGGAGTCGCTGGCGCAGGCCGTCCACGAGCTCGGCAACGAGCGCGTGCGCGAGCTGCTTCAGGGCCTGGAGCTGCACCCGGTGCTGACCGCGCACCCCACCGAGGCGCGCAGGCGCGCGGTCGTCACCGCCATCCAGCGGGTCAGCGGCCAGCTCACCGAGTACAACACACCCGGACGCGGCGCTTCGGAGCGCGCCGAGAGCAGGCGCCGCCTGCTGGAGGAGATCGACCTGCTGTGGCGTACGGCCCAGCTCCGCTCCACCAAGCTCGACCCGCGCGACGAGGTCCGCACGGCCATGGCCGCCTTCGACGAGACGCTGTTCCGGATGGTGCCCCAGGTCTACCGCTCGCTCGACGCGGCGCTCGACGCGGGCACCGGCACCCGTCCGCCGCTGGCCAGGCCCTTCATCCGGTACGGAAGCTGGATCGGCGGCGACCGCGACGGCAATCCCAACGTCACCGCCAAGGTCACCCGCGACACCATCCAGATCCAGTCCGAGCACGTGCTGACCGCCCTGGAGACGGCCTGCACCCGCATCGCCCGTACGCTGACCGCCTCCGTCCAGTTCTCGCCCTGCTCGGCCGAGCTGAAGGGCGCGCTGGCCGCGGCCGTCGACGCGCATCCCGAGCTGGTCTCCGAGCTGGCCACCCGGTCGCCGCGCGAGCCGCACCGCCAGTGGCTGCTGTTCGTGGCCGCCCGCATCGCCGCCACCCGCCACCGTGACCTCGACCTCGCCTACCGCTCGCCCGCCGAGCTGCTGACCGACCTGCGGCTGGCGCAGGAGTCGCTGGCGCTCAGCACGCCGCGGCAGGCGTACGGGGAGTTGCAGCACCTGGTCTGGCAGGTCGAGACGTTCGGCTTCCACCTGGCCGAGCTGGAGGTGCGCCAGCACTCGCAGGTGCACGCGGCGGCCCTGGAGGAGATCAGGGCGGGCGGCGAGCTGTCGGAGCGCACGGAGGAGGTGCTGGCCACGATCCGGGTGATCGCCTGGATCCAGGAGCGGTTCGGCGTCACGGCCTGCTCCCGCTACGTGGTCTCCTTCACCCGCTCGGCCGACGACATCGCGGCCGTCTACGAGCTGGCCGGGCACGCCTTGGGCGACCGGGCGCCGGTGCTCGACGTGGTGCCGCTGTTCGAGTCCGGCCAGGACCTGGCGAACTCGCCGGGCGTGCTGAGCGGCATGCTGGAGATCCCGCAGATCCAGGACCGCCTGGCCACGACCGGCCGCCGTATGGAGATCATGCTCGGCTACTCCGACTCGGCCAAGGAACTTGGCCCGGCGGCCGCCACCCTGCGCCTGTACGAGGCGCAGGAGGAGCTGACCGTGTGGGCGCACGAGCACGACGTTCAGCTGCGCATGTTCCACGGCCGCGGCGGCGCGCTCGGCCGCGGCGGCGGCCCGGCCAACCGGGCGGTGCTGGCACAGGCGCCGGGCTCGGTCGCGGGCCGCTTCAAGGTCACCGAGCAGGGCGAGGTCATCTTCGCTCGTTACGGGCACATCGCCATCGCCCGCCGCCATCTTGAGCAGGTCACCAACGCCGTGCTGCTGGCCTCCTCGCCCACGGTCGGCGCGCGTACGGCGGCCGCCGCCGAGCGGTTCCGCGGCCTGGCCGAGCAGGTCGCGACGGCTTCGGAGGAGGCCTACCGGGCGCTCACCGAGGCTCCCGGGTTCCCCGAGTGGTTCGCGCTGGTCAGCCCGCTGGAGGAGATCGGCTCGCTGCGGCTCGGATCCCGCCCGGCCCGCCGCGGCCTGGGCGCGCCGCGTTCGCTGGACGACCTGCGGGCCATCCCATGGGTGTTCGCCTGGGCGCAGACCCGCGTCAACCTGCCCGGCTGGTACGGCCTCGGCACCGGCCTGGCCGCCGTCGGCTCCCTCGACGAGCTGCGCGCGGCCTACGCCGAGTGGCCGCTGTTCAACGCGATGCTGGACAACGCCGAGATGTCGCTGGCCAAGACCGACCGCTCGATCGCCAAGCGCTACCTCGCGCTCGGCGGCCGGGACGACTTCGCCCGCCAGGTGCTGGAGGAGTACGACCGCACCCGCGAGCTGGTGCTGCGGGTGACCGGGCACACGCGGCTGCTGGAGAACCGCAAGGTGCTCTCGCGGGCCGTGCAGCTGCGCGACCCGTACGTGGACGCGCTGTCGCACCTGCAGCTCCGGGCGTTGCGCGCGATGCGTACCGAGGATCTGTCGGAGCAGGAGCGCGAGCGGCTGTCCACGCTGCTGCTGCTGTCGGTCAACGGCGTGGCCGCCGGCCTGCAGAACACGGGCTGAGCACGCGCGGACGGCCCGGCGGGGGGCCGGGCCGTCCGAAGCGCGGGAGTTCAGCGCAGGCTGTCGAAGAAGGCCGTGATGTCGGAGGTGAGCGCCTCCGTGGCGGTGTGGGCCGTGTAGTGGCCATGGGCGGGGGCGGGCAGCGTCTTCCACGAGACGATCGCGCTGTGGTCGCGCTCGGCGAAGCGGCGGATCGACTTGAAGTCGCCCTCGGCCATGGCCAGCGCGGTCGGGGTGGTCGTCGGCTCCTGCGGCTGCTCCATGCGGGCGTTCTCCCAGTAGAGCCGCAGGGCCGAGCCGGCGGTGCCGGTGAACCAGTGGATCGAGGCGTTGGTCAGCACGAAGTCGTCGTCCAGGTCCTCGTCGAAGAGCTGGGCCAGCCAGCCCACGAGCCCGGCGGGGGAGTCGGCGACGGCGTGCGCGAGCGTCTGCGGCTGCTGCGACTGCAGGACGTTGAACGCGCCCTTCTCCTTCCAGAACCAGTCGAGCACGGCCAGCCCGGCCTGGTCCTCCTCGCTCAGGTCCGCGAACTCGGCCGGGTCGCCGGAGGGGAAGGAGAAGACCTGAGTGACGTGCACGCCCGCGACGTGCTCGGCGTCGATCCTGCCCAGCTCGGGGGAGATCATCGAGCCGCCGTCGTTGCCGACGGCGCCGTAGCGCTCGTAGCCGAGACGGGCCATCAGCTCGGCCCAGGCCCCGGCGATGCGCCGGTTGTTCCAGCCGAGCTCCTTGGTCGGGCCGGAGAAGCCGAAGCCGGGCAGCGACGGGACGACCACGTGGAAGTGGCGAGACAGCGGCTCGATCGCTTCGAGGTATTCGGCGACGGTGCCCGGCCAGCCGTGGGTGAGGATCAGGGGCAGGGCGTCGGGGTTGTCGGAGCGTACGTGGATGAAGTGGATGTTCTGTCCGTCGATCTCCGTCGTGAACTGCGGGTACGCGTTGAGCCTGGCCTCCTGGGCCCGCCAGTCGAAGCCGGACTGCCAGTGGGCCACCAGGCGCTTGACCCGATCGACGCCCACGCCCTGGTCGGCGCCGGGGATCTCGTCGGTGAAGCGGGTCCGCGCGAGCCGGGACAGCAGGTCGTCGAGGTCGGCCTGGGAGATCTCGATGCGGAACGGGCGGATGCTCATGAGGGGTCCTCTCGACCGAAGAAGCGGAACGGCTTGTTCTGTTCCAACTATAGCAGAACGGAATGCTTCATTCCACAAGCTGTCACAAGAGGGATCCAAGTGACTTCCAAGGCTCACTGAGCAGCATGGGGGCTTTGACAAGTGCAGAAAGGGACCCCCTCATGAAAAGGACAGCCTTGCTGCTGGGCACGGTGCTGCTCGGCAGCCTGCTGGCCGCTCCTCCAGCCCTGGCCGCCGCCGCGCCGGCGACCTCCGTCACCCGGGTCAAGGCCGCCCCCGCCGACCGCACGGGCGAGTGCCCCACGACGGTGGCCTTCGCCGCCACGGTGGCCGCCAAGGGCCAGGGCACCGTGCGTTACCGCTGGGTGCGCGGTGACGGCAGCAAGAGCGCCATCAGGAGCTTCCGCGTCAACGGCGCGCGCAAGGTCGTCGTGAGGGACCGCCAGACGTTCGACCGCGACACGTCCGGCTGGCAGGCCGTGGAGGTGCTCGGCCGGCGCGGCCTGTCGGCCAAGGCGCGCTTCCGCGTCTCCTGCACCGGATCCCCGCAGCGGTACGACGTGGTCAACCCGCTGCCCGCCCAGCCGGACCGGCCGCTGGTGGCGGCCGCGAGCGTGCAGGCGAGCCCGTCCCGCCACGACGGCGCCTGCCCGGCCACCGTGACGTTCACCGCGACCATCCAGGTCTCGCGCACCCCGGCCAAGGTCGGCTACCAGTGGATCGACAGCGCCACGGGCGAGGGCGCGGTCGAGTCGATGTACTTCGCCGGCGGCGGTCCGCGCAGCAGGCAGGTCACGCTGCCGCTGGCCGTGGGCACCTCGACGGCCGGCTGGCGGGCCGTACGGATCCTCAACGCCGGCGGCCACGACTCCGGGCGGGCCTCGTACGACGTGACCTGCCGCGTCACGCCCGGCCCCGAGCCCACCAGGACGCCGACGCCGAAGCCCACGCTGACGCCCACCCCGACGCCCACGACGTCCTCGACCCCCAGGCCGACGACGACCTCCGAGCCCCCGGCGCAGCAGCCGCAGGCCGCGATCACCGCCCTGACGCCCGGCGACTACCAGGGCTACTGCGACGAGCCCGTCGCCTACCAGGCCACCGGCCGCCTCACCCTGCCGGCGGGCCCGGCGGCCAGCGTCGGCTACTGGTGGAGCCTGGACGGCGCCGAGTGGCAGCACCAGACCGTGAGCTTCCCGGCGGCCGGCCAGACCAGGACGCAGGACGTCACCGCCGCCTGGAGCCTCGACCAGTCGAAGACCGGCACGCACAAGCTGGCCCTGACCACCCGGCCCGCCTCGGCCCAGGCCGCCGAGCGCACTTTCGCCCTCTCCTGCACGACCGACCCCGACCCGGCCAAGCTGGCCATCCCCTACATGCTGACGCCCGTCTACCGGGGCGACTGCGGCACCGGCTCCATCGGCCTGCGCGCGGACGCCCGGATCACCACCGACCGCGACGCCGAGGTCCGCTACCGCATCGTCGTGGACGGCAAGCCCGGCCCGGTCAGGACGCAGGACGCCAAGCCCGGCAGGGCCCAGTCGATCGGCGACCTGTTCTACATCAGCCCCAAGGAGTCCGGCGGCGGCGTCATCCGCATCGAGGTGCTGAACCACAACAAGCTGGTCAAGGAGAAGCCGTACACGGTGACCTGCGTGCCGCAGGACCCGTCGCCGGGGGCCGTGCGGATCAGCGAGTTCTGGCCGGTGCACTACTTCGGCGACTGCGCCGAGGCGCCGTACGTGACCGCCCACGGCGCCTTCCGCGCCGCACCGGACACCGAGATCACCTGGCGCTGGGTCATGGACGGCAAGCCGACGGAGGCGGTCACGTACAAGACCAACAGCGGCGGGCTCCTCCAGGTGCAGGCCGCCTACTGGAACCGGGACACGAAGACCTCCGGCGTGGTCCGGCTCGAAGTGCTGAACCACAACAAGCCCTCCATCGAGGGCACCTATCCGGTGACCTGCGAATAGCCCTCACACAAGCCGCCCTGATCATCCTGGGGTCCCCGTCATCGCGAGAGGAGCCCCAGGATGATCAGGACGTGACGACCCGCTCCTGACCGGCGTAGACGTTGCAGCGCTCGCCGCGCAGGAACCCCACCAGCGTCATCCCGAACTCCCTGGCCAGATCGACGGCCAGGGACGAGGGCGCAGACACCGCGCACACCGCCGGGATGCCGGCCGCCAGCGCCTTCTGCATGATCTCGTAGCTGGCCCGGCCGCTGACCATGAGCACGTGCCCGGCCAGCGGCAGCCGGTCGGCCAGCGCCGCCCAGCCGACCAGCTTGTCCACCGCGTTGTGCCGGCCGACGTCCTCGCGCAACGCCAGCAGCGTGCCGGTCGCCGTGAACAGGCCCGCCGCGTGCAGCCCGCCGGTCTTGCCGAACACGCCCTGGGCCTCGCGCAGCGCGCCCGGCAGGCCGTAGAGGACCTCGGGGGTGAGTTCGAGCGAGCCCCGGGGGATCGGCTTGCACCGGCCGTGCAGCGCGTCGAGACCGGCCGAGCCGCAGACGCCGCACGCGCTGGAGGTGAGGAAGTGCCGGTCGAGCGCGGGCAGGTCGGGCACCGGGCCGTGCAGGCGGACGGTGACGGTGTTGTAGCGGGCCTCGGGCGGCAGGTCCTCGTCCGTGCAGTACGCGATGGCCGCGATCTCGCCCGGCCCGGCCAGCCCCTCGCCGCTCAGGAACCCGGCGGCCAGCTCGAAGTCGTGCCCCGGCGTGCGCATGGTGATGGCGATCGTCTTGCGCGTGCCGTCGTCGCCGGTGAGGCGGATCTCCAGCGGCTCCTCCGTGGCCAGGTCGTCGCGCCGGTCGCGGGCGCCGGAGCCGGCCAGCTCGGTGATGCGGACGCGGGTGGTCGGCCCGGGACGCGCCGTCACAGCGGCCGCACGGTGACGAGGGCGTTGTAGTCGGGGATGCGCGCCTGTGGCGAGCGGCGGGCCTCGTCGAGCAGGACGTTTCCCTCCGGCCAGTGGATCTGCAGGTTGCCCGGCATCACCGGGGCACGCAGCACCTTGCCCTGGTAGGAGCGCTCGCCGGCGCGCAGCTCGACCGGGGCGCCGTCGGCCAGCCCGAGCCGGTCGGCGTCGTACGCGCTCATCAGCACGGCCTCGCGGGCCGCGCCGTTGAAGCCGTCGAGCCGCTCGTGGACCATGCTGTTGAACTGCTTGCCGCGCCTGGTCGCGACCTTGAACGTGCCGTCGGGGCGCTCCAGGGCGGGCGGCTCGACCACGGAGAAGATGGCAAGCCCGTCGGGCGTCTGGAAGCGGCCGTCGGCGAAGAGGTGGCGGCCGCCGTACTGGACGTTGTCCCCGAACTTCCGCAACCCGGAGATGCCCTGGTAGAACGGCACGACCTGCTCGATCTCCGCACGGATCTGCGGAGTGCCGGTGAACCGTACATGGTCGGCTATCTCCGGACGGGTGCGCGCGGCCAGCTCGGAGAAGATCTTCCACTCCGGCCACGCCTCGCCGACGCGCGGCCCCTCGACCTCGGGCGAGAAGATGATCCGCCGCTCGGTGGAGGTCTCGGTCACGCCGCCGACCATCTCGTAGCGCGTCTGGGCGGGCAGCAGCAGCACGTCGCCCTCGCCCGGCACGAGCATCTGCGAGGACAGCACGATGTCGATGTGCACCCGCAACCCCAGCCTGGACAGCGCCTCGCGGCAGTAGGCCGGGTCGGGCAGGACCTCCAGGAAGTTGCCGCCGGAGGAGACGAGCGCGTCGAGCTCGCCCCGGTGGGCCGCGTCGATCATGTCGGTCGCGGTCAGGCCGGGCGTGTCGGGCACCTGGAAGCCCCACAGGTCGGTGAACTTGGCGGCGTTGGCGGACGTGATCGGCAGGCCGCCGGGGTAGCCGGTCGCGTACGCCCCCATCTCGGCCCCGCCCTGCACCCCGCTGTGCCCCCGGATCGGCATCAGCCCGCACTTGTCGCGCCCGACGAAACCCCGGGCCAGCGCCAGGTTGACGATCGCCCGGACGTTGTCCTCGCCGTAGGCGTGCTGCGTGATGCCCATCGACCAGACCAGGACGGCCGAGCGCGCCTTGCCGAGCAGCTCGGCCAGCCGGAACATCTGCTCCTTGGTGGCCCCCGAGAGCGCTTCGAGCTCGGCCCACGACTGGGACTCGACGGCCTTGCGCGCCTCCTCGAACCCGGACGTCCGCCCGGTCACGAACGCCTTGTCCACCCAGTCGTTCTCGATCAGGTGCTTGAGCACGCCGTTGAGGAAGCCGATGTCGCCGCCGACGTTCACGCCGAAGAACTCGTCGGTGATCTTCGTGCCGAACAGCGCGGACTCGGCGTTGGAGGGCACCCAGTACTTGTCCATGCCCGGCTCGCGGTAGGCGTTGACCATGGCGATGCGGGTGCCGGCCTTCTTGGCGTGGTAGAGGTACTTCATCGCGACCGGCTGGTTGTTCGACGGGTTCGAGCCGATGAAGACGATCAGGTCGGAGCCGATCCAGTCGGTGTAGGAGCAGGTCGTGGCCGCCGCGCCGATGGTCTGCTTGAGCGCGACCGTCGAGGGCGAGTGGCAGATGCGGGCGGCGTTGTCGACGTTGTTCGTGCCGAGCGCCCGCACCGCCTTCTGCGCCGCGTAGTAGTTCTCGTTCGGCACCCCGCGGCTGGTCAGGTACGTGCCGAACCGCGCGCCGCGCAGCCCGTCGGCCGCCACCCGCAGCGCCTCGTCCCAGCCGATCCGGGTGAAACCGGGCTCACCGGCCCGCCGCAGCATCGGGTACGGCAGCCGCCCCAGCTCCCGCAGCTCCGCGCTCTTGCGCCCGGCCAGCCCCGAGACGTCACGCAGCAGCGACACGTCGAGCGCGGGCATGGTGTTGAGCGGCAGCAGGCGCAACCTGATGTTGCACAGGTGGATCTCGTCCATCGTCCAGTCGCGCATGCCGTGCGTGCCGAGCGCGCAGCCGTCGCAGGTGCCCTGGTTGAGAATGCGCCAGGCGTAACGCCTGTTCCCCTTGACCGACCTGAACGCCTTCCACAGCTCCAGGTAGTTGTTCGGCTTGCGCAACCCGAGGCCGAAGGGCCGCCACGATGCCCAGTTGCGAGGGTCAGGACGTCTGCTCATCCCCCCATCTTTACCCCTCAGGCGCACTTCGAGACAGCCGGTGCGGTGCCACGACCTCGGTACGGGGTCGGCCAAGATAGGGGGATGGCCACCTCGCGCTACTCCGACCTCGACCGCCCGCCGCTCTCGGAGGCCGCGCTCAACCGCGCCCTCGTACGCCCGGGAACCCTGTGGACCGGCGTCACCGTCGTCGAGACCACCGGCTCGACCAACGCCGACCTCGCCATGGCCGCCCAGGCCGGGGCCGAGCAGGGCCGGGTGCTGGTGGCCGAGTCGCAGGTCGCCGGCCGGGGCCGGCTCGACCGCGCCTGGTCGGCGCCGCCGCGCTCGGGGCTGACGTTCTCCGTCCTGCTCAGGCCCACGGCGCCGGTCGCCGCCCAGGGGTGGCTGCCGCTGCTGTACGGCGTGGCCGCCGCCTCGGCCGTACGCCGGCTGGCCGAGGTCGACGTGCGCCTCAAGTGGCCCAACGACCTGCTGGTGGGCGAGCGCAAGCTGGCCGGGGTGCTGGCCGAGCGGGTCGACGACGCCGTCGTCATCGGTATGGGGCTCAACGTCTCCCTCCGCGCCGAGGAGGCGCCGGTCGAGACGGCCACGTCCCTGGCCATCGAGGAGGCGGCCTGCGTCGACCGCGACCCGCTGCTGCGGGCCGTGCTGCGCGAGGTCGAGAGCCACTACCGCGAGTGGGAGGCGGCGGGCGGCGACGCCGAGGCCGCCGGGCTGCGCGCCGCCTACCTGGCCGTCAGCGCCACGGTCGGCCGTGAGGTGCGCGTGGAGCTGCCGGGCGACCAGGTGCTGACCGGGCAGGCGACCGGCATCGACGGGTCCGGCCATCTGCAGGTGACGTCCGGCGGCGAGCGCTACACGCTGGGCGCGGGCGACGTCGTGCACGTGCGGGCCGCCCGATAGGCCAGCGGCGTAGCCGCTCGGCCGGGTTGGTGGCAGCATGTGCGGCATGACCCTTCCCGACCACCATCTGACGCAGGGTGAGCGGCGCGTCCGATCCTTCCATCCCCACTGGAAGCGCCTCGTCGGCCCGTTCTTCGCGCTGATCCTCATCGCCGCGGCAGCGGGTGCGGCCCTGTACTTCTTCCCCACCACGTGGGGGGAGAGCGTCACCTCCTACGGCAGGATCGCCGTCGTCGCCATCGCCCTGATCCTGCTGACGATCTTCTCGTTCGTGCCCTACCTGCAGTGGAAGAACACCGGTTACAACCTGACGACCCACCGCTTCACGATCAGCATGGGCGTGCTCAACAAGTCGACCGACGAGATCCCCATGGCCAAGGTCAACACCGTCAGCTCCGACCAGACGTTCCTGGAGCGCATGCTCGGCTGCGGCACGCTGACCGTCGAGTCCGCGGGCGAGAGGGGCCAGATCGTGCTGCGCGACATCCCGCACATCCAGGACGTCCGCATGGACCTGTTCAAGCTGGTGGAGGACGCGTCCGACGGAGAGATCGACGGCCGCTGAGTTGGCGTAGCCTGCTGATCGTGAACGCCACCCAACCGCCCGGCAGGCCGACCGCCGAACAGATCGAGCGCACGCTCGTCGGCATGCCGGCCCGCCACACGCGCGCGCAGGTCGCGGCCGGGGCCGGGGTGTCGCAGGAGCTCGCCCAGCGCATCTGGCGGGCGCTCGGCTTCGCCCAGTTCCCCGACGACGCCGTGGCGTTCAGCGACGCCGACGTGGCCGCGCTGCGCCGGGTGCGCAGCCTGCTCGACGGCGGCCTGCTCGACGAGCAGGCCGTCATCCGCATGGCCCGCGCGCTCGGCCAGACCACCGCCAGGCTGGCGCAGTGGCAGGCCGAGATCGTGATCGGCACGATGCTCCCGGACGCGCCCGCCGACGCCGACCTGAGCGGCGTCCTCGACACCGCCAAGGCCCTGCTGCCCGACTTCGAGCACCTGCTGGTGCACGTCTGGCGCGCCCAGCTCGCCGCCGCGGGCACCCGGCTGCTGGCCGTCGCCGACGACCAGGCCGAGCGGGCGCAGGGCCGCGTGTCGATCGCCGTCGGCTTCGCCGACCTGGTCTCCTTCACCCGGCGGTCGCGCGAGCTGGACGAACGGGCGCTGGCCTCGCTGGTCGAGGGCTTCGAGTCGCGCGCCGCCGACGTGGTGGCCGCGCACGGCGCGCGGCTGGTCAAGACGCTCGGCGACGAGGTGCTGTTCGCCGCGCCCGCTCCGGCCCAGGCCGCGGCGATCGCGCTCGACCTCGCCGACAGCCTGGAGCTGCGCATCGGCATGGCGTACGGGCCCGTCGTGCCCATGATGGGCGACGTGTTCGGCACCACCGTCAACCTGGCCGCCCGGCTCACGGCCATCGCCAGGCCGGGCACGATCCTGGTCGACTCCGAGCTGGCCGAGGGCCTGGCCGGAGCGCCGGACGGGATCGAGGTCCACAAGATCAGAAGGCGTCCGGCAAGAGGTCTCGGCGTGGTCCAGCCCTATGTCTTGCGGAGATCATCCTCCTGACACAAGATGGCTGCCATGCCGTACGAAGTGCAGGGCGTGATCGCCCGCGGTAAGGGCCAGGAAGTTTCGCTGGAGACGGTGGTCGTCCCCGACCCCGGGCCGGGCGAGGCGGTGGTGAACGTGCAGGCCTGCGGGGTCTGCCACACCGACCTGCACTATCGCGAAGGCGGGATCAACGACGACTTCCCGTTCTTGCTGGGCCACGAGGCGGCGGGCACGGTCGAGGCCGTCGGCGAGGGCGTGACCGGGCTGGAGCCCGGCGACTTCGTGATCCTCAACTGGCGCGCGGTGTGCGGCCAGTGCCGCGCCTGCCTGCGCGGCCGGCCCTGGTACTGCTTCGCCACCCACAACGCCACCCAGAAGATGACCCTCAAGGACGGCACCGAGCTGTCGCCCGCGCTCGGCATCGGCGCGTTCCTGGAGAAGACCCTGGTGGCGGCCGGGCAGTGCACGAAGGTGTCGGCCGAGGCGCCGGCCCAGGTCGCGGGCCTGCTGGGCTGCGGCGTGATGGCCGGCATCGGCGCGGCGATCAACACCGGCGGCGTGACCCGCGGCGACACCGTGGCCGTGATCGGCTGCGGCGGGGTCGGCGACGCGGCGGTCCTGGGGGCGTCGCTGGCCGGGGCGTCCCGGGTCATCGCCGTCGACGTCGACGACCGCAAGCTGGAGTGGGCCCGCGGGTTCGGCGCGACGCACACGGTCAACTCGCGCGAGAACGACCCGGTCGAGGCGATCCGCGCCCTGACCGGCGGGTTCGGCGCGGACGTGGTGATCGACGCGGTCGGCCGGCCGGAGACGTACGAGCAGGCGTTCTACGCCCGCGACCTGGCCGGCACGGTGGTCCTGGTCGGCGTGCCGACGCCGGAGATGCGGCTGGAACTGCCGCTGCTCGACGTGTTCGGCCGCGGCGGCGCGCTGAAGTCGTCCTGGTACGGCGACTGCCTGCCCTCGCGGGACTTCCCGATGCTGATCGACCTGTTCCTGCAGAACCGGCTGCCGCTCGACCGGTTCGTCACCGAGACGATCGGGCTCGACCAGGTCGAGGAGGCGTTCGCCAAGATGCACCGCGGCGAGGTGCTGCGCTCGGTGGTGATCCTCTAGATGATCGACCGCGTGATCACCTCCGGCACGTTCTCGCTCGACGGCGGCACCTGGGAGGTCGACAACAACATCTGGCTGGTCGGCGACGCGCGCGAGGTCGTGATCATCGACGCCGCGCACGACGCCGAGGCCATCGCCGCGCGGGCGGGCGGGCGCCGGGTCAAGGCCATCGTGTGCACCCACGCCCACAACGACCACGTCAACGCCGCCGCCCGGCTGGCCGAGCTGACCGGGGCGCCGATCCGGCTGCACCCCGCCGACCAGGTGCTCTGGGAGCAGGTGTACGGGCCGGAGGTGACGTACACGCCGCTGGCCGACGGCGAGAAGATCTCGGTGGGCGGGGTGGCGCTGGAGGTGCTGCACACGCCCGGCCACTCGCCGGGCGCGGTCTGCCTGCACGCCGCCGACGCGGGCGTGCTGTTCAGCGGTGACACGCTGTTCAAGGGCGGGCCGGGGGCGACCGGGCGGTCGTACTCGTCGTTCGACACGATCATCGAGTCGATCGCCGGGCGGCTGCTGTCCCTGCCGCCCGAGACGGTCGTGCACACCGGTCATGGCGACTCCACGTCCATCGGGGCCGAGGCGCCGCACCTGGAGGAGTGGCGGGCGAGAGGCCACTGACCTGGGGGTGAGCCCACTGTGACGCCTCTAACATAGGCAAGCCTTACCGAAGTGAGCTATCTTAGGTGTGCCTAACCTAAAGGCATTCCCTTCTGCTCGCTTTGAGAGGCCTGTCGCCGGATGTACGTGTGCATATGTCGTGCTGTGACCGAGAACGAGGTCCACGACTGCATCGCCTCCGGGGCGAAGAGTGCGAAGCAGATTCGCGACACCACTGGTGCCGGTGGGGACTGTGCCCGTTGTGTACGGAAGATCTGTGCGATCCTGAAGCAGTCTGAAGAACTGACGACCGCATAAGCCGTACCGCGACGAGGGGCCCGTTCATGCAGGGCGACAAGCAGATCATCGAACTCCTCAACGAACAGCTGACCGCCGAGCTCACGGCGATCAACCAGTACTTCCTGCACGCGAAGATGCAGGAGAACTGGGGATACACCAGGCTGGCCAAGCACACGCGCGACGAGTCCTTCGAGGAGATGCGCCACGCCGAACGGCTGACCGACCGCATCCTGTTCCTAGAGGGGCTGCCCAACTACCAGCGCCTCGGCACGCTGCACATCGGCCAGACCGTCGAGGAGCAGCTCAAGGCCGACCTTGAGGTGGAGTTGGCGGTGGTCGAGCGGCTCCGGCCGGCGATCCAGCTGATGAGGGAGAAGGGCGACATCACCTCCGCCCGCATCTTCGAGGACATCCTTGAGGACGAAGAGGAGCACATCGACTACCTGGAGACCGAGCTGGGCCTGATGCGCAGCCTGGGCGAGCAGCTCTACCTCGCCCGCTACGCCGAACCCCCCTCGGTCGACGACTAGAGCCAGGCTCTCTCCGGCCCCGCCGCCCCTACGGGTGGCGGGGCCGTCGCCTTTCCGCCGCCCACCGGCCGGCCGAGGCAGCCTGACGGATACTGGGGAAGGCGAGCCCCGGACACCTGTGAGGGAGTGGTCTCCATGCTCTATCTCTTCGGCTTCGAGCGCATCGGCGTGGCCGTCAGCGACCTGTACTTCGTCGACCCCGACCCCGGGGAGCACCAGGAGGGCGCCGAGCACGGTGTGCGCCTGGAGATCCGCAGGCTCGCGCCGGGCGAGCTCAAGGGGTCGATCTACTCGGCCCGTCCCATCGTCGTCGACCAGCTCGTCTGGCGGGTCGACCTGCTGGAGTCCGTCGACGGCACGCCGGGCAGCTTCGACCGTACGCACCACCACCCCGGCTCCAGCGGCTGGGAGCCCGACCGGCGGGTGTTCGACGAGGAGCTGTCGGCCGAGCCCCTGAAGTGGCTGGGGGAGCGGCTGGCCGACCTCGAAGGCGTGCTGCGGCAGTCGGGCGTCGATCCCGCCGAGGTCGGCCCGGACGACGCGGCGAGCCTGCGCGAGACCGCCCCCGAGATCGTCGACACGGTCCGTCGCCTGCTCGACCGGGTACACGCCGGCGAGCTGGGCACCGCACCGGCCGGTGGCCCGGCCACGTCCGTCCGGGCGAGCTGGCTCTGAGCAGCCCCTGACCGGGGTGTCACGCCCCGGATGCCGGTCACGTGCGACGGTGTCCGGGGTGCCGGGGTTCGTCCAGCGGTAGCCGGTACGCGTGGCGCGCGGCGCGCCGGACGGCGGATCCTGCCCGCAGGGACGGGCTTACGTGATGTGATCGGAAAGCCTGGAGCGCTTTGTGATTTCCCCTCGACAATCGCGGTAATTTAATCACGACTAACCCTTATTTAGCTTCGTTTGCCCAGGTCAATGGATAGGTCAACGACAAGTCAAACCGCGCGCTGTGCCCGGGAAACGATCGCCTAAGGACCTACGATCGCTCCATGACCTGCGTACTTCTCGCCGAGGATGACACCTCGATCTCCGAGCCACTCGCGCGTGCGCTACGCCGCGAGGGCTATCAGGTAGAGGTGAGCCCCGACGGCCCGCAGGCCCTGGAGAGGGCTCTGTCGGGCGGCATCGACCTCATTGTTCTCGACCTCGGGCTGCCAGAGATGGACGGCCTGGAGGTCGCCCGCCGGATCCGCGCCGAAGGGCACGGCACCCCGGTGCTCATACTCACGGCCCGCGTGGACGAGGTCGACACCGTCGTCGGCCTCGACGCCGGCGCCGACGACTACGTGACCAAGCCGTTCCGGCTGGCCGAGCTGCTGGCCCGGGTGCGCGCGCTGTTGCGGCGCGGCACGTCGGAGACCCCGGTCGTGCAGGGGGTGCGCATCGACGCCGACTCCCGCCGCGCCTGGATGGGGGAGAAGGAGCTGCACCTGACGACCAAGGAGTTCGACCTGCTGCGGGTCCTGGTCCGCGACGCGGGCAAGGTCGTCACCCGCGAGCAGATCATGCGCGAGGTGTGGGACACCAACTGGTGGGGTTCGACCAAGACCCTCGACATGCACATCTCCTGGCTGCGCCGCAAACTCGGCGACGATGCCGCCAAGCCCCGCTACATCACGACAGTCCGGGGAGTCGGCTTCCGGTTCGAACGCGAGTAGGCGCATGCGCCGTCGACTGCTCTCCTCCACACTGGTCGTCGCGGTCATCGCGGTCCTGTTGCTGGGGGTCCCCCTGGGCGTCGTGGTCAGCCGCCTGATCGTCGACGAGGCGGCTCAGGAGCTCGGGGCGGAAGCCAAACGTCTCGTGGGCGAGGTCGAGTACGCCCGCGTCCAGGAGACCCCGCTCGATCCGCAGCAACTGGAGCAGAAGTACCCGGGCAGGTACATCCAGATCTGGGAACGCGGAACCCCTCTCAGGGTGACCGTCGTCGGCACCGCGCCGGCGTCGGGCCACCTGATGACCGAGGACGCACAGACCAACACCGGCGTCTATGTCCGCATAAGTCGTGACAGAGACCAGGTCGAGCGGGACGTGCGGGCCAGGCTGCTGCTGATCGTGGCCCTGGCCGTCGCGGCACTCGCGGTGGCCGTGAGCCTGGCCGTCGTACAGTCGCGCAGGCTGACGTTGCCCCTGCAGGACCTGGCGAAGATCGCCGAACGGCTGGGGTCGGGCGACGCGCGGCCGAGCAAGCACCGCTACGGCATCCCCGAGCTCGACCGCGTGGCCCAGGTGCTCGACCGCAGCGCCACCCGCATCTCCGACCTGCTCACCCGCGAACGCGAGTTCGCCACCGACGCCTCCCATCAGCTCCGCACGCCCCTGACCGGCCTGACCATGCGTCTGGAGGAGATCGTCGCCGCCTCGAACGAGCCGGAGGTCGTCCGCGAGGAGGGCGAGGCGGCCATCGTGCAGGCCGAGCGGCTGACCGCGGTGATCGACGAGCTGCTGGCGGCGGCCCGTCGCCAGCGCCACGCCCAGGCCGAGCCGGTCGCCATCGACGAGGTGCTCGTGCAGCAGGTCACCGAGTGGGAGCCGGTCTTCCGCGAGGCGGGCCGCACGCTGCACCTCGACGGCACCCGCGGCCTGAAGGCGATGGCCACCACCGGCGGCTTCGGCCAGGTCATCGCCTCGCTGCTGGAGAACTCCCTGCGCCACGGCGGCGGCACGGTCACCGTCACCACCACCAGCGGCGACAACTACATCGTGATCGAGGTCTCCGACGAGGGCCCCGGCATCGCCGACGAGATCGCACCCAAGATCTTCGAACGGAACGTCAGCGGCGGCGGAGGCACCGGCCTCGGGCTCACCCTCGCCCGGGCGCTGGCCGCGGCCGACGGCGGGCGGCTGGAACTGGTCCGGCGCCGCCCGGCGACGTTCGCCATCTTCCTGCGCCCGGCGGAGGAGGACAGCAGGAACCGCGTGGTCAGCGGTCCTGCCTGACCTCGGGCAGCTCGACCGGGATCGGCTCGGTGGCCTCCAGGAACACCCACTTCTTGTACGACCAGTAGCGGAACAGCGTGCCGAGCCCGACGCCGGCGAAGTTGGCGATGTTCAGGCTGAGGCCGTCGTGCAGCTGGAGGGTGTACTTGGTGAAGCCGATCACCAGCAGGCCGAACAGCAGGGCGACGCCGTTGAGCAGGAAGAACAGGAAGTATTCGCGGCCGAGGCCGCTCTGCTCGCGGTGGCGGAAGGTCCAGAAGCGGTTGCCCAGGTAGGCGAAGGTGGCCGAGAGCGTGGTGGCCACGACCTTGGAGGTGAGCGGACCCCACTCGAAGCCGAGCAGGAAGAGGTTGTAAACACCGGTGTCGAGCAGGAAGGCGACGGCCCCGATGCTCCCGAACTTGGCCAGCTCGTGGACCAGGGACTCGAACCGCTGGTAGAGGCGCTTGGCAATCTCCACGTCCGCGCTCGGTCCTTTCCCTAGTCGAGACTGACCAACTCAGCGTACCGGCGATGTCGTACGGCCGGTGTCAGGGGGCGGAACATACCCCGCAAAGACGACTTCTAGAAATATCATCTTATTAGCGGCATTTCTGAAAGATCGGCATTACGCTGCCGTTCAGATCGCGGGCCCGCCCGCGATGTCGGACCTGCCGCTCCAGACGGCCGCCCTCCCGGGAGCCACCTGTGCCGCTTCGACTGCTCGCGTTGGTGCTGGCCCTGCTCACAGCGGGCTGTGGCACGACCGGCGGCGCCCCGGTGCTCCAGGAGGACCGCACGACTGCCCCGGCAGCCGCACCACGGGTCGACCCGGCGACCGCCGAGCAGGCGTTCTCGCTGCTCCGGCAGGTCGACGAAGCCTGGCGGCGGCGGGACTGCGCCGCCGTACGGGAGCTGACCACGTGGGCGGAGCGGACGCTGGACGGCCGTGCCTGCGAGGCGACCCGGAACGGCCGTCCAGCCCTCCCCGCCGACCCCGTCCACCTGCTGCCCGACGAAGGCGACTGGTTCGCCGCGCTGGCCCGCGAGCCCACGCCCGCGTACTACCTGTTCTTCCTGGAGGACGGACGCTGGCGGCTGGGCGCCGGACCGGTCCCCGTGCCCGGCGAGCCGGCGCGGGAGGCCGTCGAGGCGCCGTCGTCGCTGGTCAGGCAGGCTCGCCTGGTGCCGCAGCGGCACCTCACGTACCTCACCGACCCGGCCGGGGTGGCGGGGGTGCGCTTCCCGTCCGGCGATCCGCTGCGCGGCCTGCTCAAGGACGTCACCGCGCGGCGCGCCGACGTGGAGCTGTACGGCACCCGTACCCTCGCGATCCCGGTGGCCGCCGGTTCCGTCCTGGTCTTCGACGCCCTGCGTCTGACGTACGAGGGCGGGCGTACGGACCTGGTGGTGATGGCCAGCCTCGTCGGCGCGGGCAACCGGATCAGGACGCTCGGGCTGCGCCGGGCCCGCGCGAGTTGACAACGGCGAGGTAGTCGTTCCGTCCCGGTAAGCTCACCTCACGTGAGTTCCTACAGTCCCATCGGGCCGGTCGTGGGTGTGGTCGGCGCCGGCCAGCTCGCCCGGATGACGCAGCAGCCCGCCATCGCGCTCGGGGTCGAGCTGAGGGTGCTGGCCGCCGCCGCCGGCGAGAGCGCCGCACGGGTGATCGTCGACACCCGGGTCGGCGACTACCGCGACCTGGCCGATCTGCGCGCGTTCGCCCAGGGGTGCGACGCGATCACGTTCGACCACGAGCACGTGCCGACCGAGCACATCAGGGCCCTGATCGCCGACGGCCACGCCGTGCACCCGGGCGCCGACGCGCTCGTGCACGCTCAGGACAAGGCGGTCATGCGCGAGCGGCTGACCGCGATCGGCGTGCCCTGCCCCGCCTGGGCCCGGGTCGCCTCCGCCGAGGACGTCTCGGCGTTCGCCGGCGAGCACGGCTGGCCGGTGGTGCTGAAGTCGGTGCGCGGCGGCTACGACGGGCGTGGCGTGTGGGTCTGCCGCACGCCCGAAGAGGTGGCCGAGGCGTTCGCGACCGGCGTCGAGCTGATGGCCGAGGCGTTCGTGCCGTTCGAACGGGAGCTCGCGGTGCTGGTGGCCCGCTCGCCCCACGGGCAGGGCGTCAGCTATCCGGTCGTGGAGACCGTGCAGCAGGATGGCATCTGCGTCGAGGTGCTCGCCCCCGCCCCCGGCATGGACCCCGAGGACGCCGCCGTCGCCCAGCGCATCGGCCTGAAGATCGCCCACGAGCTGGGCGTGACCGGGCTGCTGGCGGTGGAGCTGTTCCAGACGGCCGACGGCCTCGTGGTGAACGAGCTGGCCATGCGCCCCCACAACAGCGGCCACTGGACGATCGAGGGCTCGACCACGTCCCAGTTCGAGCAGCACCTGCGGGCCGTGCTCGACCTGCCGCTCGGCTCGCCGTCGATGACCGCCCCCGTCGTCGTCATGGCCAACCTGCTGGGCGGCGACGACCCCGACCTGTTCAAGCGCTACGAGCACGTGCTGGCCCACGACCCCGGCATCAAGCTGCACTTCTACGGCAAGGAAGTGCGTCCGGGCCGCAAGATCGGCCACGTCACGGCTCTGGGCTCCGACCTCGACAAGGTCCGCGCCCGCGCCCGCCACGCCGCCGTCTACCTCATGACCGGGGAGTACACGTGACAGAGCGCATCGGGATCGTCATGGGGTCGGATTCCGACTGGCCCGTGATGAAGGCCGCGGCCGAGGCCGTGGCGGAGTTCGGGGTGCCGTTCGAGGCGGACGTCGTCTCGGCCCACCGCATGCCGGTCGAGATGATCGAGTACGGGCGGCAGGCGGCCTCCCGCGGCATCCGGGTGATCATCGCGGGCGCCGGCGGCGCGGCACACCTGCCGGGCATGCTGGCCTCGGTGACGCCGCTGCCGGTGATCGGGGTGCCGGTGCCGCTGAAGTACCTCGACGGGATGGACTCGCTGCTGTCGATCGTCCAGATGCCGGCCGGGGTGCCGGTTGCCACGGTCGCGGTCGGGGGCGCGCGTAACGCGGGGCTGCTGGCCGTACGCATCCTCGGGGCCTCCGACGCCGGGCTGCGTGAGCGCATGGAGGAGTTCCAGGGGCGTCTCAAGGAGCAGGCGTACGCCAAGGGCGAGAAGCTGCGCGCGGAGGCCGCTGAGCTCTGAGCATGCAGCTCAGAGCCGTACAGGCCCTTTCAGGACGGGCGCCCAGGAGGTCTTGTCTCCGGGCGCCCGGGGGTGTTTCTGCGGGTGTCGGGAGGTCTTGTCTCCGGGCGCCCGGGTGTCTTTTGCGGGCGCCGGGAGGTCCTTCTCCGGGCACCCGGTGAGCTACGGCGGGCGCAGGGGCTACGGGCGGCCGAGTGCCCGGTAGTGCCAGCCGGCCGAGCGCCACACCTCGGCGTTGAGCGCGTTGCGGCCGTCGACGATGCGCCGGGTCGCGACCACCGCGCCCAGCTCCTCCGGATCGAGCTCCAGGAACTCTTTCCACTCCGTCAGCAGCAGCACCACGTGCGCTCCACGGACCGCGTCGACGGCCGACTCGCCGTAGTTCAGCTCCGGATGAGCCTTACGAGCGTTGTCGAGCGCGATCGGGTCGTAGACGGTGACCTGTCCGCCCTGGTGGCCGATCGTCACGGCGACGTCGAGGGCGGGGGAGTCGCGAATGTCGTCCGAGTTCGGCTTGAAGGCCGCGCCCAGCACGCCGACCGTGCACCCGTGGAACGAGCCGCCCGCCAGCTCCCTGGCCAGGTCGACCATGCGGGCACGCCGGCGCATGTTGATCGCGTCGACCTCGCGCAGGAACGTCAGCGCCTGGTCGGCCCCCAGCTCGCCGGCCCGTGCCATGAAGGCCCTGATGTCCTTGGGCAGGCAGCCGCCGCCGAAGCCGAGCCCGGCGTTGAGGAAGCGTCCGCCGATGCGGTCGTCGTACGAGAGCGCCTCGGAGAGCTGCTTGACGTCGGCGTGCGCGGCCTCGCAGACCTCGGCCATGGCGTTGATGAAGGAGATCTTGGTGGCGAGGAAGGCGTTGGCCGCCGTCTTGACCAGCTCGGACGTCGCGAAGTCGGTCACCACGAACGGGACCTCCCCGAGCGGCGCGTACACGTCGCGCAGCACCTTCTCGGCCCGCTCCGAGCGCACGCCGAGCACGATGCGGTCGGGGTGGAGGGTGTCCTCGACCGCGAAGCCCTCGCGCAGGAACTCCGGGTTCCACGCCAGCTCGACGCCGACGCCCGCGGGGGCCAGGCGGGCGAGCTTGTCGGCCATGCGCTCGGCGGTGCCGACCGGCACGGTGGACTTGCCCACGACCAGGCACTCGCGGTCGAGGAGCGGCGCGAGCGATTCGATGGCGTTTTCCATGTACGACACGTCCGCGGCGTACTCGCCCTTCTTCTGGGGCGTGCCGACGCAGACGAAGTGCACGTCACCGAAGGCGGCGACCTCTTCGTAGGAGCTGGTGAAGCGAAGACGTCCGGAGTCGAGCCCACGGCGGAGCACGGGTTCCAGCCCGGGCTCGTGAATGGGGAGCTCACCGTTGTTCAGCCGGCGGATCTTGTCCGCGTCAATGTCGAGGCCAAGGACTTCGAATCCGAGATCAGCCATGCAGGACGCATGCGTGATGCCCAGGTATCCGGTCCCGATCACCGTGAGGCGATATGGCACGAGCGAGCTCCTTTCGATCGCCAGGCATGCTACCGGCCTTCGCTACCTCCTTCGTGCCACCTGCACCTGTTCGCAAACCGTACTAGCTGGTAACAAAGTGCTCGGACGTCCTAGTATCTATGCATGAGCTTCCCTCTCTATGCGCCCGCCGAAGAGCACGACATGCTCAGGGAGACGGTCCGCGCCCTGGCCGACGAGAAGATCGCGCCGCAGGCCGCGGCGGCCGACGAGTCCGAAGAGTTCCCCTGGGACGTCTACAAGGCCCTCGTCGCCGCCGACCTGCACGCCGTACACGTTCCCGAGGAGTACGGGGGCGCAGGGGCTGACGCGCTGGCCGCTGTGATCGTCATCGAGGAGGTCGCGCGGGCCTGCGCGTCGTCCTCGCTCATCCCGGCGGTCAACAAGCTGGGCACCGTGCCGCTCCTGCTCTCGGCGTCCGAGGAGCTCAAGCAGCGTTACCTGAAGCCGGTGGCGAGGGGCGAGGCCATGTTCTCGTACGCGCTGTCCGAGCCGGAGGCGGGCTCCGACGCCGCCGCCATGAAGACCCGCGCCGTTCTCGACGGCGACCACTACGTGCTCAACGGCACCAAGATGTGGATCACCAACGCCGGCGTCTCCGAGTACTACACGCTGATGGCCGTGACGGACCCGTCCGCGGGCGCCCGGGGCATCTCCGCCTTCGTGGTGGAGAAGTCCGACGAAGGGGTCTCCTTCGGACCGAAGGAGAAGAAGCTCGGCATCAAGGCCTCGCCGACCCGCCAGGTGATCCTGGAGAACGTCCGCATCCCGGCGTCCCGCATGATCGGCGAGCCCGGCACCGGCTTCAAGACGGCCCTCGCCACCCTCGACCACACCCGCGTCACCATCGCCGCCCAGGCACTGGGCATCGCCCAGGGCGCCCTGGACTACGCGATCGGCTACGTGAAGGAACGCAAGCAGTTCGGCCGCGCGATCGGCGACTTCCAGGGTTTGCAGTTCATGATCGCCGACATGGCGATGAAGCTGGAGGCCGCCAGGCAGCTGACCTACCGCGCCGCCGCCAAGAGCGAACTGGCCATGCACGGCCGGCCGCAGAAGGACCTGACCTTCCTGTCGAGCGCCGCCAAGTGCGCCGCCTCGGACGCCGCCATGGAGATCACCACGGACGCGGTGCAACTCCTGGGCGGATACGGGTACACGAAGGACTTCCCGGTGGAACGCATGATGCGCGACGCCAAGATCACCCAGATCTACGAGGGCACCAACCAGATCCAGCGCATGGTGATGGCCCGCCAGCTCCTCAAGTAACCCTTGACGTGCGAAAACCCCGCCTGCTTGTCGGGCATGGCGGGGCTGGGCTGTCGGTCAGACGAAGCCTTCGGCGATGAGTTGGGTGCCGTGTTCGTTGATGACGTGGCGCCGGCCTGATCCGCCGGCGACGCGGCACCAGCTTTCCACGGTCAGGCGGGACTGTTCCAGTCGGTAGCCGAAGCCGCCGTACATGCCGGGGACGGGGAACCAGCAGGCCGGGTTGCGCTGTTCGGTGAGGGGCTCCAGTTCGGGGAGGCGCAACTGGTGTTCGGTGATCAGGTCGTCGGCGCGTTCGTGGATCAGTGCGTGGAAGTGGAGTTGGATCGAGGCCAGGGTCTCGGCCGGCACGTGGTGGTGGACGACCGGCGTGAGCGGCTCCAGCAGGTGATGGTGTCCCAGGCGGGCGGCGATGGCTGCCGCCTGCTCTCCTTGGGCCGTGCGCAGCGTGCGCCAGGCGCCGCGGGCGATCAGTCGGTGAGCGATGTCGGCGTCGGCGCCGTGCCAGGCGGCCTGGTGAAGCGGGGTGTATCCGCTGGTGCCGCCGACTCTGGCGCCGTTGATCCAGTCGGGGTGCTCTTCGAGCAGGTCGAAGACCGCAGGCCAGTTACCGTCACGGGCGGCGTCGGCCAGTTCGTCGCGTGCCTCGATCACCCGATCGTGGTAGCTCGACCGCAGGGTGACGCCGTCCCAGGTGGAAGCGTTGACCATCCGGCACTCCTCTGATCGGCCCGTCGGAGACACACCGAGCAGTGTGTCAGGGCCGGAGCTGCGGGCAGCCCGTGGGCGGTGGTCGTCGTAGGGTGGAGCTGCGTCTGAGGGATGGGAGGCTGAGGTGGCCGGGGTGACGCTGACCGAGGTGATGGCCGAGCTGGCCGCGTTGGAGGACCCCAAGGCGCGCGAGGTGAACGAGAGACACGGCGACGATCACGGCGTGAACCTCGGCAAGCTGCGCGCGCTCGCCAAGCGGTTGAAGACGCAGCAGGAGCTCGCGTGCGAGCTCTGGGCGACGGGGGACACCGCGGCGAGACTGCTGGCGATGCTGATCTGCCGTCCGAAGGCGTTCGGGCGTGACGAGCTGGACGCCATGGTGCGCCAGGCGCGTAGGCCCAAGGTGCACGACTGGCTCGTGAACTACGTGGTGAAGAAGAGCCCGTACGCCGAAGAGCTGCGTGTGGCCTGGTCGGGCGATGCGGATCCGGTGGTCGCGAGTGCCGGGTGGGCGTTGACCGTCGAGCGTGTGGCGAAGAAGCCCGAGGGGCTCGACCTGGTGGGGCTGCTCGACGTCATCGAGGCGGAGATGAAGGACGCCCCCGATCGCCTGCAGTGGGAGATGAACAACTGCCTGGCTCACATCGGGATCGAGCACGCCGAGCATCGTGCCCGTGCGGTCGACATCGGTGAGCGGTTGGAAGTGCTCAAGGACTACCCGACGTCCCCGGGGTGCACGTCGCCGTTCGCGCCCGTCTGGATCGCGGAGATGGTGCGCCGGGGGCAGGGCGGGACGGTGGCTTCTCAGGCGAAGTGAGTCGCCATGACGTCGAATGGCAGGGTTCGAGGGACGGGCCTGGTTCACATTTCTAGTTGTGGCGGGAGATCGAGCTCTTGGCCAATGTCGCGCGGGCTCAATTCGGAGGGTCCGTTTGGCGCCCTTTCCAATGGATTTCCATTGGTTTCGATGATCGGCCGCGTCCCTGGCGAGAAGGGCCTTCGTCGTCACTCGGCATTCGCGTGGGTATTTCGGAGTCCTGGTAACCGTGACGGGTGTAAAGCGCAATGGCGGGAGCGTTGCATGGTTTGACGGAAAGCTGCAGGGTGGCCGTCGAGGAAGGTGACGACGTTGTGCGAGCCGCGCATCGTCAGGCGTGCCCGCCGGCGTTCCTCGCGCTCGCCTTCGCCCTGCCAGTCGGCCAGTGTGGCCCCGAAGGCGCGGCCCGCTTCGGTGAGCGCGGTCAGTCGTCGGGGGACAGGATGCGTAGTCGGATCACGTTTCCGGCCTTGCCCGTCGACCGGTGGGACGGGCAACGGAATTGTCGCCGGAGGAAGTCGAATTACGGAGTCCGGTCGGGCCCGGCGTTCTCGCGGCTCCAGATCCGCCTGGCCCGGGGGAGATCCCTGATCGTGCCGCCTTCCGGGATCATGCCCCAGAGGAAAGGGATCAGATAGGCGGGCGGTCCGTCCAGGAGTTCGGTCAGTTCGTCCTCGGTGACGGGGAGGGTGAATGCGGGGCCGGGGCGCGCGGGGAGCCAGCCTTGTCCGAGGGCACGGCGGACGCATCCGGCGACGAGCGGCGGACGGATCGCGATTGTCCGCGCTCCCTCCCAGTTGTCCGGCCGGGCGCAGGGGAGTGACACGCGGAGAACGCGGCCGGGATTCTCGTCGCGTTCGACGACGAAGGTGAGCGGGCTCGGGGAATCGCCGCGAGAGGCGGGTCTGTGGCTGACGCGCCAGCGGAAAGCGGTGCCGTCGACCGTGATGAGCCGGGAGCCCTTCTTGGGCATCGTCATGGGCGCCTCCGGGGGTTGTCGAATCGCAGGACGGCCGTCAGCGTAACTCGCCGGACTTCGCGGGCGGATGTGGACCGGTGCGGGGTCTCCGACCGGTCCTTGGGGCGTTCGCCGTCCCGTGTGGTTGCGGGGGCGTGGGGTTGCGGGGGCGGGCGGGGCCGGGCGCGGGGTCAGTCGCCGGTGTTCTGCGAGGGGGTTTCGGGCTTCTGGGAGTTCAGCCAGGTGTGCGCGGCCGAGGTGCCGGTGATCCAGAGTGCCGCGAAGCCGCCGGAGGCCGTCGCGCCCGCCATGATGGCGCCGGCGACCGTGCTGCCGTTCCCGGTGGCGAGCAGGCCGGCGACGACACCGACGAGCACCGCGAGCAGGGCGCCGCTGACCGCCGACCAGATGAGGGTTGCCTTGCTCATTCGTATCCCCTTGCCGTACGGGCTTTTTTCATGACGTAGGAGTACCAGCGGGGCTCGGGGACGCGTCCTGGCAATTGATCATTCCGGCCATGATCGCGCTTGCCTCGGACGTATTCGGACGATCTCGGATGGATTCGGCTGAGAGGGGCTGAAGGGGCAGATGTGTGTGTTGTGCTTGGCACCCCGACAAGACCGACTTATGGCACTATGGCTACTTATCTCAGCGCGATGAGATGTGGCGCCCGTCTGTCTTCTCGTGCGCCACTTCCACTCTTAAACCGGACAACGGTGTCCGAACCGGAGCGGCTCATGAAAGATGTCGATCAAGACGAAGATCACCTTGCTGTGCTTGTGGCGCGTCTGAACAGGTTGCGTAAAGTTGAATGCGGAAACCCCTCGCTGAAACGGATTGAAAAAGTCGCCCTCGCTCTTTTGGCAGAAGACCCCGAACGAAACAGATGGCGCCGGCCGTTGCCGACCTCGACCGTGTCCGACCTGCTGAACGGCAGGTCGCAGAAGGTACCGGACTTCATGCTGATGCGGACCATCGTCGAGGTGTGCCAGGTGATCGCGGTGAAGTCCGGCATGCCCATCGAGACTCCGGAGGAGCTGACCAGGGAGTTCAGTGCCCTGTGGCAGATGGCCAAGGAAGGGGAGGGCGAGTCCGTGCGGCGCGGGGACAGGCCGCCGGCCGCCGATCGGACCGGCGGGGACGTCCTGGAGCCCGTTCCCGGTGAGCAGTCGTCGTGGCGGCCGTCACCCACGGAACTGCGTGTTCCCCTGCATTGGGGGCGTTTGGGCATGTTCCGGTTGCGGTCGGCGGAGAGAGGTGACGCCAGGGCCGCGCACGAGCTGGCCGTCCTGCTGGCGTGCGAGGCGTGCGGCGCGGGTGGGAAGGAGGCCGAGCACTGGCGGCGGCTCGCCACGTACTGGAACCACCGGGCGCTCGGCGCGGTGCCGGAGGCGGCGGGCTTCCAACTGCGCGGGCGCCGGTTGGCGGCGATGGCCAGGACCCTGGCCGAGGAGTGCGCCGAGGCGGGAAAGCCCAGCTCGACGTACTTCTGGAAGGCCGTCCGGCAGGCGGAGGCGTCCGTACCGGCTGTGGAGGTGCGGGCGGTGGAGATGCTGCGGGAGGCCGAGGTGCCCGCGGGCGCGGTGGAGGCGGAGGTCGGCTGATCGCGGTGTGGCGGTCCGCCGCGATTCGCGGGTACGGATCCGTGCGCCGCACGGCGGGCCTCGCCGGACGGCCCGCCCCAGAGCTGGGCACTCGCCCCCCGGCGGCCTCCAGGACGAGGCCACCGGCGGTTCGACGGCGACGGCTACCGGGCCAGGACGCGGACGTTCCCGTACGTGCTGCGCGCGAGGATGGTCCTCGGGCTGGACTTCGTGCTCTTGAAGTCGGAGTGCTCGGAGCCGTCCTCGCTCTTGACCGTGACCTGGTAGGAGTCCTTCGGCACGCGGACGGTCACGCCGCCCTCGCGGGACTTCAGGTCCAGGTTCGTGGGCGGCGTGGCGAAGGCCAGGGAGATCGAGCCGTCCAAGGTGCGCCCGCGCACGCTGGGCGACCGCAGGCCCTCGCCCTCGATCATGCCGGAGTCGCTCAGCAGGCGCAGCTTGCCCGAGGCGTCCTTGACCTCGATGCGGTCGCCGCTGGAGACGTCGACGTCCTGGGTGAGTCCGTTCAGGATGACGCCGTCGGGGGAGTCGATCGTCAGCCGCACCCCGGCCGGGACCTTCACGTGGTAGCGGGCGCCGCAGTCGCCGACGATGAGCGTGCAGTCGGCGCTGAGCCGCAGCACGCCGTCCCGCAGCGACCAGGAGGAGTTGGTGGCGGCCTTGCCGCGCGCCCAGCGCTGCACCTCGATGGCCGGGCTGGTGCCGGGCAGCACCCGCAGCCCGCCCAGCGAGGACGCGATCTTCAGTTCGGCTCCCGTGAACGGGAACGTCTGGACGGCCGGCACCTCTTCGCTGTCGAAGCGCACGCTACAGCCGGTGACCGCCAGGATTGCCACGATTACCACCAAAAGCCTCATGGAATCGATCGTGGCGAAGCGGCGGCGAAGGCCCATCGGCCGTTCGACCGATGGCCCTCCGCCATTCGGCCATTGGAACCACACCCCCGACGCCAGGGAACGCCGGTGGGACCCAGCCCGACGCCGGTGGGGCTACAGCGCCGACAGCAGGGCGCGCACGTGCGGCAGCGGATCACGGCCCAGCGGGCGGACGACCACCGTGCGCGCCCCGGCCGCCCACATGCTCCTGACCTGCTCCGCCGCCTGCGCAGGGGAGCCGGCCGCCATGACGACGTCCTGCGGCGGCACGCCCAGGAAGGCCGCCTGGTCCCGGACCACCGGGTGGGCGAGCCGGTCCGCCTCGTCACCGATGTGCAGGAAGGTGAAGACGGCCAGCTCGTGCTCGTCGCCGCCGGCGATTTGAGCGACGATGCCGGGAAGCTGCTCAGGCCCGACGCCCTCCGGCACGATCGTGCCCTGCGCGACGCGGCCCGACAGCGCCAGCGACCGCGGCCCCTTCACGCCCGCCAGGACGGGCGGCGGCACGTCCGGCGGATGCACCAGCGACACGCCGTCGAGGTGCACCGCCTTGCCGTGCAGGGTGACCGTCTCGCCGCGCAGCAGGGCGCGTACGGTCGTGATCGTCTCCTCCAGCAGGGCGAGCGGCGACGGCACGGCGGCGCCGACCTGGCGCATCCATTCCTGCACGCCGTGCCCGATGCCCGCGGCCAGCCGGCCGGGATGCATCCGGGCCAGGTTGCCGATCTCCATCGCCAGCAGCATCGGGTTGCGCAGCGGTGCGGGGGTGATGCCGATACCGACGCGCAGCCGCGACGTGACGGCCAGCGCGGTGGCCGCCGCGGAGACGCCGCCGGTCCAGCCCAGGTCCTCCACCACCCACAGGTCGTCGACGGCGGTCTCGTCGAGCGCCCGGGCGAACGGGATCAGCTCCTCGGGCGGCAGGTCCCGGTCGAACATCACGCCAAGCCTCACGAAGCCCTCCAGTAATAGCGGAACAACCGGCCGACCTCCGAGTATCCGGCACGCAGGAAGGCGTTCGCGGTAGGCGTGTTGCCCACGTCGGTCCCGGCGACGATCCGCTGGAGCCCGGCCTCGGCCAGCGTGCGCGTGCCGTGGGCGAGCAGGTCGTCGACGTAGCCCTGCCCCCGGTGCTCGGGCACCACGCCGATGTAGGCGATGGAGTGGTCGTCGGGCGCGACCAGGCCGACGGGGGAGTCGCCCAGATGGCCGACGACGAACCAGCCGGGCTTGGCCCTGCGGTTGAGCAGGTCGTCGTACATCCAGCGGGCCTCGTGCGCGGCGCCGGCGGTGGCCACCTCGACCTGCGTGTCGTGGTCGAGCGAGCCCTCGGAGATGCGCATGAGGAGGGCGAGCACGTCGTCGGGGCGCATCTCGCGGGCCGGCCGGTACGTCAGCCTGCCCGGGTCCTCCGGCAGGTCGGTGCCGGCCGCCCATTCGAGCGTCAGCCGTTCGACCTCCATGACGAACCCGGCCGCGGTCAGCGCCTCGTGCTCCACCGCCCGGTCCACGACGGGGGTCAGGCCGGGCGCGAGCGAGATGTCGTACATGATCTTGTCGAGCCCCGTCGTGCGCAGGCCGCGGCGCAGCAGCTCGGCGGCGGCCGCGGGGTCGGGGCCGGGGTCGAACTGCCAGACGATCACCGGGTCCGCGCCCGCGAAGGGGGCCCAGAACGCCAGGCGCGCCCGTCCTTCCGCGAAACACCACTCCGGCCGGGTCCTGCCCTCGTCGAAGGCCGCGGCGAGCTGGGAGCGGGCAGGCTCGGGGAACTCATCGAACAACGTGGAAGCCTCCGGACGTGAGGGGGGCTCTCCCCGTGAGCCTACGAGCCGGCGGCTCAGGGAAGGTGTGCCCTGGATGACATCACGTCCAATGATCCCGGCGGCCGGCGCGGTCAGGCGGCCGGGTCGAGGGCGGCGCGGGCCTCGCCGAGCGTGGCGCTGGTCTCGAAGTGCCGGTCGAGATTGGTGATCGTCAGAAGGTGCCGGATCATGCCCGGCCCGAGGACGAGGATCATCCGTCCGCGCAGGTCCTGGACGTGGTTGAGCGTCGCCACCAGGACGCCGAGCCCGACCGAGTCGCAGAAGGGCACCTCGGTCAGGTCCATCACCAGATTGAGCGGATCAGCCGCCGCCAGCGCCTGATCGAGCTCGGCGCGAAGCCGAGGAGCGCCCGCCACGTCGAGATCGCCGACGACGTGCAGGACGGTACAGGGGTCCTCCCGCCAAGACTTGACCACCATGGCAATTCACGTGCCCTGGCTTTAGCTAGTTATGCCTATTTCTTGCAGATGTTCTCCATGGCGGTCTTGGTCGTCGGGGTGGCGCTCGGCTTGCTGGACGGTGCGTCCGGCTGCTTGAGCTTCTTGATCTTCGGCTGGTCGCTGCCGGCGATCACCTCGACGCCCTCGACGTCGGCCTGCCGCAACTCCGCGCCCGGGATGACGGACGCCACCAGGCGGGCGGCGGCCTCCTGGCCGGCGGCGTAACGCACGAGAGTCTGCTTGTGGTCCTTCTTGTCGGTGTTGCCGGGCTCGCCGGGCACCTTGAACCCGGAGGCCGCCAGCGCCGACTTGGTACGCGCCCCCAGCCCCGTGATGAGCGTGCCGTTCATGACCTTGACCGTGACGCTCTCCGGCGGGACCACCGTCTTGACCGGCGCGGGCGTGGCCGTCTTGGTCGGCGCGGGCTTGGCGAGGTCCTGGTCGGCGTCGATGCGGCGGAACATGTCGCGGGCCGCCGGACGGTCCCACAACACCGCGGACTCGCCGGTCGGGGCCTTGAAGTCGACGTTCGCGAGCGGCACGTCGGCGAACCGGACGTCCTCCAGCGAGACGTCGCGGAGCTGGGAGGCCAGCCCGATCAGCCCGTCGTCGGGATCGACCTTGACCGTGCTCAGCGTGGAGTTGACGAACGCGGCGAGCTTGGCCGGGTTGGCCAGCGTGTCGGCGCTGAGCGCGCGATTGAGCAGCGCGGAGATGACCTGCTGCTGCCGGTCGATGCGGTCGAGGTCGGAGCGGGCGGTGGCGCGGGTGCGGGCGTAGCCGAGCGCCTGGGCGCCCTGGAGCTGGTGGGTGCCGGCGGGCAGGTTGAGGCCCGTCTTCGGGTCGTTGATCGGGATGGGCGTGCAGACGGTGACCCCGCCGAGCGAGTCGACCACGTCGATGAACCCGAGGATGTTCACCTCGATGTAGCGGTTGATCTCCAGCCCGGTCGCGGCCTTGACGGTCTGCATGGTGAGCTTCGGCCCGCCGTACTGGTAGGCCGAGTTGATCTTGTGGTCGCCCTTGCCGGGGACCGTCGTCCAGGTGTCGCGCGGCAGGCTCACCACGGTGACGCGCTGGTGGTCCTCCGACAGGTGGATGACCATCATCGTGTCGGTGCGCTGGCCGGACTCGCGGCCCAGCTTGAGCTGGTTCTGCTGCTGCCGGGTCAGGTCGTCGCGCTTGTCGATGCCGACCAGCAGGATGTTCTCGGCCCCCTGCGACTTGGGGGCGGTGACGCCCGCGTCGACCGTGCCGATCTGGCGCGGGGTCGCCCAGACCACGCCGGTGGTGACCAGGATGCCCGTGGACAGCACGCCCGCGACGATCACGTTGCGGCGGCGCGCCTTGGCACTCCTGACGGGCCTGCGGGGACGGGTGGCAGGGGTCAGCCTGACGCCGCCGTAGGCGTCGCCGCCCACCAGCACGCCGCCGTCCTCCTCGCCCGGTTCGCGCATGCCCTCCTCCTCGTATCCGCCGGGGACGTAGGGCTTTCGATTGCCCTTCTCCCCTGGTCGTACAGTAGCGTGAGCCCCGCCATGAAGCAGTTCCCCGACTCGCCGCACGCGCCCGCGGAGACGCGCGGCTGGCCCCCCATCTCCGTCGTCATGCCGGTCCTCAACGAGGAGCGGCACCTTCGCGAGGCCGTCGACCAGGTCCTCGCCCAGAGCTACCCCGGTGAGATCGAGGTCGTCCTCGCCGTGGGTCCGTCCCAAGACCGCACCCAGGAGGTCGCCGACGCCATCGCGGCGGCCGACCGCCGGGTGACCGTGGTGCCCAACCCGACCGGTCGCACGCCCAACGCGCTCAACGCCGCCATCGCCGCCTCACGCAACGGCATCATCGCCAGGGTCGACGGGCACGCCATGCTGCCCTCCGACTACCTGCGCGTCGCCGTCGAGACGCTGGCCGAGACCGGCGCCGACAACGTGGGCGGCGTCATGGCGGCCGAAGGCGTCACACCGTTCGAGCAGGCCGTGGCCTGCGCCATGACCTCCAAGATCGGCGTCGGCGCCGCCGCCTTCCACGTGGGCGGCACCGCGGGCCCGGCCGACACCGTCTACCTCGGCGTCTTCCGCCGGTCGGCGCTCGACCGGGTCGGCGGCTACGACGAGCACTTCCAGCGGGCCCAGGACTGGGAGATGAACCACCGCATCCGCCAGACCGGCGGGCTGGTGTGGTTCCAGCCGCGCATGCGGGTCTCCTACCGTCCGCGGCCCAACGTGAAGGCCCTGGCCAAGCAGTACTTCCACTACGGCCGCTGGCGGCGCGTGGTCGCGCGCACCCACGAGGGCACGATCAACCTGCGTTACCTGGCGCCGCCCGCCGCGGTGCTGGCCATGGCGCTGGGGCTGGTCCTGTCGCCGTTCTTCCCGCTCACGCTCGTCGTCCCCGGGGGCTACGCGCTGGCCCTCGTGGCCGGCTCGGCGGTCACCGGCAGCGGGCTCCCGGGCGCCGCCAAGCTGCGGCTGCCCCTCGTCTACGCGGCGATGCACGTCTCGTGGGGCTGGGGCTTCCTCACCAGTCCACGGAAACTGGCCAGGCCGCCACACTGATCACGAACCCGCGAAGACCCGCTCGACGGCCGCGTCGAAGCGGGTCAGCGCGTCCGGGTACTCCGGCCCGAGCAGGTAGCTCCTGAGCTTGATCCTGGCTCGGGCCAGGGTGTCCTCACCGTCCAGGAAACCGGCGAGGGCCGCGAGGTCCTCGCCGAGGAGCACCCCCGCCTCGGTGCTCGGGTAGCGCTCGTGGAAGGCGCGTTCGGGCAATCCCGCGACGTTCGTCACCGCGTACGGCTTCTCGCTGGCCAGGAAGTCGGCCACGACGCTGGAGATGTCGCTGATCAGCAGGTCGCACTCGTTGAAGCACTCGTACAGGTGCGGGCGTTCGGCGGTGACGATCAGGTGCCTGACCTCCGGCGCCCCGCCGGGGCTCGACGGATGCCTGGCCTTCGACTTCGCCAGCTCGGCCGCCTCGATCATGGACACGATCCTGCGGTGCGCCCGCGCGGCGCTCTTGTCCCGGTGGCCGGTCAGCGGGTGCGGCTTGTAGATGATCCGCAGCGGCGGGTCGTGGTCCAGCAGGGCGCGCACGATGCGCGGGCCCATGGTGATCAGCGACGTGTGGAACAGGTCGTCGTTCCAGCCCTCCCAGGTGGGGGCGTACAGGACGGTCCGGTACGGCAGCCGCGGGCCCTCGGTCGAGATGCCTTCGAGCTGCGGACGGCCGACCTCGTGGATGCTCTCGTCCCGGACGCCCACCCGGGCCCGGCGGTAACGGTCGCGCCCGGCCGGCCCGGCCACCCACACCTCGTCGTAGACCCGTGAGAACGGGTTGAACGACGCCTCCTTGTCGCTGTCGCCGTGGTTGAGGAACACGCTGCGCAGGGTCGGGATGCGCAGCATGTGGACGTTGCGGCCGACGTTGGAGACGTATAGGCAGAGCTTGGCGCCGAACAGGGCGCGGAAGCTCATCAGGTCGGCCGAGGACGGGATGCACACCATCGGCAGCGTGGTCGACTCCAGGTGCCTGGCCATGCCGCGCTCGCGCAGCACGACGATGGCGCGCCTGCCGATGCGTTCGAGCGTGGGCAGCCACATCCTGGCCTGGTAGGCGGCGGCCGTCGCGCCGGAGAAGTACAGGATGACCTCGGGGTCGTAGGCCCTGACCTGCTCGCCCACGACCTCCAGCACCCGCGCCCGGTCACCGAGCGGACGGGTGCGGCGCACGTACGGGAGGAGCGCCAGCACGCCCGCCGCGCCGAGCACCAAGGCCACGCCCGCGCCGAGCGCGCCGGCCGCCGCGCCCAACGTCGCGCCGAGCACCGGCAGGGCGTCCAGACCGAGGAAGCGCAGGCCGCGATGGGCGCCCAGGAACGGGGGCGGCATCTTGGGGATGCGCAGCGCGGACACGTCGAGGTTGCGGGTGGTCACCGGCATGCTGCTCAGCGTCTGCCGCAGGCGGATGGCCAGGCCCGAGTGCGCGGCCCGCGCGCCGTGCAGCGCGAACAGCCCGGCGGCCAGCGCCACGAACCACGGCGAGTCGGCCCCCGACACCCGCGCCACCAGCAGCAGCGCGGCCGTCTCCCTGGCCGCGAACCGCAGGGTGGTCCCCAGGTGCATCCGGCTGAGCAGGTCGGTCAGCCCGTCGGCCAGACGTCCGGCGGCGAGCTCCATGGCGTAGGAGACCACGGCGACCAGCCCGAACAGCAGCGGCGCCGGCCACAGCGCCGACGCCAGCAGGATGGGGTAGCAGCCGAGCAGCGCGCCGATCGCCAGCAGTCTTCTCATGCGACCGCACGGTAACAACCCGCAGGTCAAGGGCCTTCCACGCGAACGTCTACGACATGCCCGGACACGTCAGGAGATGGACCCCTTGATCGCGAAGAGCTGTTCGGCGATCCGCAGGTCGTCCGGATGGGTGACCTTGATGTTGCGCTCGCTGCCCTGGACCAGGTGGATCGGCACCTCGGGCAGGTAGCGCAGCACCACGCCGCAGTCGTCGGTGGCCGGGCGGGCGGCGAAACCCGGGTCGGCCATGGCCCGCTCGTACGCCTCGCGGATCACCGAGAGCCGGAAACACTGCGGCGTCTGGCTGCGGCGCAGCCGCGACCGGTCGAGGACCTCGCCGATGACCTCGCCGTCGGGGCCCGGCACGGCCACCAGGACCGTGTCGGAGCTCGGGATCGCCACGTTGACGGCCCGGTGGGTACGCAGCGCCGCCACGCACTCGGTGATGATCCGCGGCTCCAGAAGGGGCCGTACGGCGTCGTGCAGCAGCACGTCGCACTCCTGCGTGCCCAGCGCGCGCAACGCCCGCCACGTGCTCTCCGTACGGCTCCGGCCGCCCTCCACGATCTGGGTGACCTTGCGGTGGCCGCCCTTCGCCACGATCTCCTTCACCCGGTCGGTGAAGCCCGGCGTCATCAGCACCACGATCTCGTCGATCTCCGGCGCCTGCTCGAACACGGCGATCGAGTGCTCCAGAATCGTCCGCCCGGCTACTTCGATGAGCTGTTTGGGTATCTCATGTCCGACCCGCTGCCCCACGCCTCCCGCGAGGAGCACTCCGACCGACCGCCGCGCTGCATCCATGTCGGCAGCGTAACGGTCCTGTTCCGTGATATCGCGCCCCCCTGTCGCTACGCTGAGTCCACGCACTCCCTACCGGGAGGAGACCTGCGCTTTGCCCGACTCACTCATCCGCGAGGGCACGACCACCTCGGTGGTGCTGCTCGCCACGACCCCGGCGTGCCGGCTCTCCTGCGCCGACGGCACGCTGCTCGACCGGCTGAGCGACCAGTTCGCCATGCTTCCCGTCCGTGACGTCCAGGTGGTGACCCCCGGTGGCGGGCTCGGCGCCGACCTGCGGGGTGTGGCCAAGATCGCCCGGGTCGCCTCGGGCACGGTCGTGGTGCTCCCCGCCGACCTCGTCGCCCACACCGAGGCGCTCGCGCTCCTGCTCGAACATCCCGCGCACGACACCGGGGCGCTCGTCTCGCACGACGACGCCGCCGCCCCGATGCGGCCGCCCGTGCGCGTCGAGTCCGGCCGGATCGTCGCGGCCGGCAGCTCGTTCCACACCGTCCCGGAGGCCAACGCGACCTTCAGGGGCGTGCTCCAGACCGGCGAGGCCGACCTGGCGTCCCTGGCCGACCTCGCCGAGGAGCTGGCCGAGCTGGCCGACCTCGGCAAGCTCGGCCCGGTGACCGCCGTCGAGGCGGTCGACCTGCTGCTGGTGGGCCTGGTCAGAGCGGGCGTACGGGTGCGCGCCGCCTCGATCGGCCCGCTGCACGCCGACCGCGTGACCGGCCAGAACGCCGCCGACAGCGCCCTGACCAGGCTCGCCGAGGTCGACGAGGCCAGGGTCAGGCTCGACACCTCGGTCAAGGAGGACGACGGCTTCTTCGCCACGTTCTTCGTCTCGACCTGGTCGCGCCACCTGATCAAGCCGGCCGTACGGCTCAAGCTCACCCCCAACGCCGTCACCGGCGTCTCGATCGGCCTGGCCGCGCTGGCCGCCGTCTGGTTCTCGGCCGGCACCCAGCCCGGACGGGTGGCCGGGGGCGTGCTGTTCCTGATGTCGTTCGCGCTCGACTGCCTCGACGGGCAGCTCGCCCGCTACACCCGCGCGTTCTCCCCGCTCGGCGCCTGGGCCGACGGCATGGCCGACCGGCTGAAGGAGTACCTGGTCTACGTCGGGCTCGCCTTCGGCTACGGCGGGACCGCCATCTGGTACCTGGCGGCCGCCGCGATGATCGCGCAGGTCGTCCGGCACTCCGTCGACTACTCCTACGCCGGGGCGGTCGCCGACGCGGGCCGCGTCGGGGCGCTGTGGGCCAGGCCGGCCCGGTCGCTGCTGGAACCGGGCGACGCGCGGCAGGCCCACGGGGTGCGCGGGCTCGCCCAGCGGATCGAGGGCGACTCGGTCGCCCGCTGGTTCAGGAAGATCGTCGTGCTGCCCATCGGCGAGCGGACCGCGCTGATCGCCGTCACCGCCGCCGTGTGGAACGCCAGGGTGACGTTCGTGTCCCTGCTGTGCTGGGGCGGGGTCGCCGCCCTCTACCAGCTCGCCGGGCGCGTCGCGAGGTCGGCCCGGTGAACGGCGTCCGGCACGGCGGGGCGGCCGTCCGACGGATTGCGAGGTGGGCAGCGTGATCTCCGTGCACATGACCCCCGTGCCAGAGAGCAAGGTCGTCGCCTACCGCGACGACGGGCCGCTCTCGCGCGCGATGGGCCTGCTCGTGGCCGGGCAGCTCCCGCCGCTGCCGCCGGTGATCGCCGGCACGTTCGTCACGGGCGTGCTGCTGCTGATCGGCGTGGCCGGCTCCGACGGGCTCGCGGTGTTCGCGCCCGCCGTGACGCTGCTCCTGGCCGGGCCGGGCAGCACCCACCCGCACGACGGCCGCTTCGACTGGCTCGTGCCGCCGATCCTGCGGCTCATCGAGTACAGCTTCATCGCCGCCTGCGGCTTCGCCCACGGCCTGCCGCCAGTGCTGACCTTCCTGCTGCTCGGCGCGCTCGCCTTCCACCACTACGACCTGGTCTACCGGCTGCGCCAGCGCGTCTACCCGCCGCCCTGGCTCTCGACGCTCGGCCTCGGCTGGGACGGCCGGATGATGGCGGTCTCGCTGGCCGCCCTGGCCGGCTGGATGACCGCCGGGTACGTGCTGCTGACCCTCTACCTGTGGGCGCTGTTCGGCTGGGAGAGCATCACGTGCTGGGTGGCCGCGCCCCGCTCGGGCGTCGAGGCGAGCGAGATGGGAACGCAAGACTAACGCCGGATTACCCGCGAAGGGGCCAAAGGCAACTAACCTTTGGGCACACGTAGTCATGCTCGACCGAGGAGTGCACGTTGCTGGGAATGGTTCTGGCCGCCGGGGCCGGACGACGCCTGCGGCCGTACACCGACACGCTGCCCAAGGCGCTCGTGCCGGTTGACGGCGAAACCACGATCATGGACATCTCGCTGCGCAACCTGGCAGAGGTGGACCTGCGGGAGGTCGTGGTCGTCGTCGGTTACGCGGCGCAGGCCGTGCACGAGCGCAAGGAGGAGCTGGAGCGGCGCCACGGCGTCAAGCTCACCCTCGTGCACAACGACAAGGCCGAGGAGTGGAACAACGCCTATTCCCTCTGGTGCGCCCGCGACTACTTCGCCCAGGGCGTGCTGCTGGTCAACGGCGACACCGTCCACCCCGTCTCGGTGGAGAAGACGCTGCTGGCCGCCCCCGAGACCAGCGACCTGCTGCTCGCGGTCGACGACGTCAAGAAGCTGGCCGACGAAGAGATGAAGGTGACCCTCTCCCCGGAGGGCTCGCTGCGCCGCATCACCAAGCTGATGGACCCGGCCGAGGCGTACGGCGAGTACATCGGCGCCACGCTCATCAGGCCCGGCGCGGCCGAGCGGCTGGCCGACGCGCTCAAGGCGACGTTCGAGCGCGACCCCCAGCTCTACTACGAGGACGGTTACCAGGAGATGGTCGAGCGCGGCGAGGCCGTCCACGTCGCGCCCATCGGCGAGGTCGACTGGGTCGAGGTGGACAACCACGACGACCTGGCCAAGGCTCGCACCATAGCCGTTCGCTACTAGAGGGAGCGCGCATGCCGCTTCTAGCGAGGATGCTGCCGGCGCCCCTGACCATGGAGGTCAGGCGCGGCGCCGTCGCAGAGCTCGGCGCCCTGCTGGCCGACAGCCGTGTGGCGACCTCCGGCCGCGTGGCCGTGGCGGTCGGGCCCGGCCAGGGCGATCACATCGAGAGCCTGATCGCGCCCACGCTCGGCGAGGCCGAGGTGTTCAGGGTGAGCGACGGGTCGGTCGAGGCGGCCGTCTCGCTCGGCGCCGACCTGCGCAAGGGCGCCTACGAGGTCGTCGTCGGGGTCGGCGGCGGCAAGACGATCGACGCGACCAAGTACGCCGCCTCGCTCGCGGGCATCCCGATGGTGGCCGTGGCCACCAACCTCTCCCACGACGGCATCTGCTCGCCCACCGCCTCCCTGGTGTACGAGGGGGGCAAGGGCACGTTCGGCGTGCCGATGCCGCTGGCCATCCTGGTCGACCTCGACTTCGTGCACAACGCGCCCAAGTCGCTGGTCAGGGCCGGCATCGGCGACGTCGTCAGCAACCTGTCGGCGATCGAGGACTGGCAGCTCGGCAGCGTCGAGCGCGGCGAGCCCATCGACGGCCTGGCCTGCTCGATGTCCCGCACCGCCGCCGAGGCGCTGGTCGGCCGGAGCGACGGCATCGAGTCCGACGCGTTCCTGACCGTCCTGGCCGAGTCGCTCATCCTTTCCGGCATGTCGATGGTCGTCGCGGGGTCGTCGCGGCCCGCGAGCGGTGGAGATCATGAGATCCTTCATGCCGTGGATCAGCTCTTCCCCGGCACCTCCAACCACGGCGAGCTCGCCGGCATCGGTGCCGCCTTCTGCTTCTTCCTGCGGGAGGACGCCGCCAGGGTGACCCAGGTGGTCGACTGCCTGCGCCGGCACGAGCTCCCGGTCGTGCCCGCCGACATCGGGCTGACCGGCGAGCAGTTCGCCGAGGTCATCGCGCTGGCGCCGTCGACCCGTCCCGGCCGTTACACGATCCTGGAGCACCTGCGCATGCAGGACTCCGAGATCCGCGATCGGGTGGGGGACTATGTCCGGGCCTTCGGTAGCTGAGCTGCGGCGGGTCGCCCAGCCAGAGGGCCATCTCGACCGCAGGAACGGCGAACACTGGGCGGGCGTGCTCTACATGCGCCGCCTGTCCATCTACGTCACCTGGCTGACGAGCAAGACGTCGGTCACGCCCAACCAGCTCACCTGGGTGATGACGGTCGCCGGGGTCGCGGCGGGCTTCGTGCTGGCCCTGCCGGGGCTGTGGGCGGCCGTGCTGGCCGCCCTGCTGGTCCAGGTCTACCTGCTGCTCGACTGCTCCGACGGCGAGCTGGCCCGCTGGACGGGCAAGACGTCGCTGGCCGGGGTCTACCTCGACCGCGTCGGGGCCTACTTCACCGAGGCCGCCGTGCTGGCCGGGCTCGGCTGGCGGGCCTCGGCCGTCCTGCCCGACTGGTACACCGTGCTCGGCTTCGCCGCCGCGCTCGGCGCGATCCTCATCAAGGCCGAGACCGACCTGGTGGAGGTGGCGCGGGCCAAGGGCGGGCTGGGCGCCTCCTCCGAGGCGTCGGCGGTGCAGTTCCGTTCAGGGCTGCTCGGTCTGGGCAGGAGAATCCTGGCGGCGACGAAGTTCCATCGGATCATGCAGCCGATCGAGCTGTCCCTGCTCGCGGTGGCGGCCGCGGTGATCGACCTGGCGACCGGCACGCTCGGGGCCTCCCGCGTGCTCATCGTGGCCTGCGTGATCGCCGCCGCGCTGCAGACCGTGCTCCATCTGATCAGCATTATGGCGTCGAGGCGGCTTGGGTGATCTCATGTCGGAACCGGAGGAGCTTCCCGTCCGTCGTATTGATCGGACGTTCGCTGTTCGGTGGGGGTTCACCATCGGTTCCGATACGCTTAGCTCCACCATTGTCAACAAGATGCAGACCAGCAGACTCGGTGATCATGAAAGTATGCTCCGCTCGTGTCCTCAACGCGTCAGGACGATGACCCGTTGAAGATTTCGTGCGTCATCCTCACCATGGGCAACCGGGTCGCGGAGCTGAACCGGGCCGTCGAGTCCGCGCTCAACCAGATCGACGGCGACGTCGAAGTGGTGATCGTGGGCAACGGCGCCGACGTGCCCCAGGTGCCGGCGACGCCACCCGAGGGCTCGGCCGCGGTCGTGAAGACGATCCGGCTCGACCACAACACCGGCATTCCCGCCGGCCGTAACCGCGGCGTCGAGGAGTGCTCCGGCGACGTCGTGCTGTTCCTCGACGACGACGGCTGGTACGCCAACCAGAAGGTCGTCGCCCACGTGCGCGACCGGTTCGCCACCGAGCCCGACCTCGCGGTGATCTCCTTCCGGGTGATGGACCCCGAGGGCGGCGTCGGCCAGCGGCGGCACGTGCCCCGGCTGCGCGCGGGCGACCCGCAGCGCTCCTCGCCGGTCACCACGTTCCTGGGCGGCGCCTCGGCCGTGCGGCGTTCGGCCTTCCTCCAGGTCGGCGGCCTGCCGGAGAAGTTCTTCTACGCGCACGAGGAGACCGACCTGGCCTGGCGCCTGCTGGGCGAGGGCTACCGGATCGAGTACGACGCCGAGACCGTCATGTACCACCCGCAGGTCCCGCCGACCCGCCATGCGCAGTTCTACCGGCTCAACGCCCGTAACCGCGTCTGGCTGGCCCGTCGTAACCTGCCGTGGCCGCTGGCGTTCCTCTACCTGACCAACTGGGTGGTGCTCACCCTGATCCGCGAGCGCCGTTCGGGGGTCGCGATCAAGGCGTGGTTCTCCGGCTTCTTCGAGGGGTTGCGCACGCCCGCGGGCGAGCGGCGTGCCATGGCCTGGCGCACCGCCTGGCGCATGGTCAAGCTCGGCCGTCCGCCGATCGTCTAGACCGCCTCCGCCTCGCCGAAGGTCATCGAGGCCCGGGAGACGGTCGAGGCGAACAGCGCCCGCTTGGGCAGCCCCAGCTCGCTGAGTTCCTTGGCGATCGGGTGGTTGCCCAGGCGGATCAGCGCGCCGCCCGGCCGCACGCGGGCGCCCTCGGCGCGTACGGACCACGGGATGCGCCGGGTGACGCCCTCCAGATGGGTGAAGGCGTCGAGCGGCGCCATGGCGGCCGGCGCCGGCACCCCGGGCCTGATCAGCAGGTCGAGCACGAGCCTGCCGTCCTTGCGCAGCACACACCGCTTGTACGGCGACCCGAGCCGCAGCTCGATGTCGGCCAGCTCCTTGGGGAAGCCCCAGATCGTCCGCCCCGCCTCCAGCGTGAACCGCTGGTCGACGGGCAGCCAGTGGACGAAGACGCCCGCGCCGCGCAGGTCGCCGAGCCCGATCTTGCCCGCCGTCCCCGGCCGCCGGATCAGGAAGGCCATCCCGAACTCGTGGTAGGCGTCGAGGTCGCCCCTGCGGTAGTCGACGAACAGCAGCACGCACACGGCCTTGCCGGGCAACACCTCGGCCACGTCGAGGCCGGAGTAGGCGATCACCGCCCGCGCCGCGTCGGCCCGCACCGCGTAGAAGGCGCTGCAGACCTCCGCGTCCTCCACTCGCACAGGCATGCCCACCGTCCGGCCTTGGATCAGATGCGATGCCATGGGTCCAGTACATCAACCCCGGCGCCCGCTGGCCATTCCTACACCGCCAGCGCGTGTTCGGGCAGGGCCGCCCACGACTCGGCCAGCTTGACGAAGTCCGCGGCCCGGTCGGGCCAGTGGTGGCGCAGCCGGGCCTCGGCGTGCCCGAGCGCCCCCAGGTCGGCCCGCCGCACGGGGTCCTCCTTGAGGTCCAGTACGGCGTCCAGCAGCGCGTCCACGTCCAGGGGCACGACCAGGCCGCAGCCGGTGCCCCTGACCAGCGGAGCGGCCTGCGGGGTGGCGATCACCGGCAGGCCGCGGCCCATGTAGTCGAGGATCTTCGTCGGCGGCTCGGTCACGGCGTCGCCGGCCAGGGACAGCCCGGCCAGAGCGCCCTCGGACATGCGCAGGGCGTGCCGGTTGGGCACGTACCCGAACCAGTCGAGCAGGCCGACGCGCTGGGCGTCGCGCAGCAGCGGGCGCACGTCGCGGTCGGCGCCGCCGATGAGGTCCATCCGGACGCCGTGCGGCGCCAGGCGCTCGGCCAGGGCGATCAGCTCGGCCACGCCGCGGTCGGCCGCCAGGCGGCCGATGTGCACGACCCTGGTGTCGCCGGGAGGAGGCGGGCTGGGCGACACCAGGGTCGCTTCGGGCACCACGGCGGAGGTGATCACGTGGTGCCGCCTCTCCGCGCGTGCCCGCCGCCTGGGGGAGACGTCCTCGCGGACGTCCCAGACGACCGGAGGGCGCCGGTGGGGCAGCGCGCGCAGCAGCCGGTGATCATGCACGATCAGCAGGTCGGCGTCCCGCACGCCGCGTCTCAGCGCCGCGCGGGCCTTCCCGTACGGCGCCTGCCGGGCGACGTCGACGGCCGTGAGCCCGACGGCCGGGGTCACGTTGTAATAGGTGAACGGCGCGACGTAGGTCACCTCGTGGCCCGCGTCGAGCAGCGCCCTGATCTGCCGGTGCATGATCCGGGCGTCCTCGGGATGATGGACGGTGGTGGCGACACATGCGCGCATGTGTCGATGCTCCGCGTCTACCAGGTCAAAGGCGTTAACTCAGGTAGAAGTGCCGCTTAACTTCCAGATGGGCGGCGATAGAGCCAGGTCAGGCGAGGTTCGAGCACCCATTTGAAGACCGTGCGCGTCTCCGGCAGGCACAACACGATCGCCAGCGCGAACGAGCTGCACGCGATGGCGAGCACCCCGAGCGGCCCGTGCAGCCACGGCAGGGCCAGCCAGCCCTGGTCCTTGGCGATCAGCACCGGGATGCCGTGGAGCAGGTAGCAGTAGAGCGTGCGGGTGCCGAGGTCGGAGTACCAGGTCTCGCCGCGCGGCACCAGCGCCAGCACGGCGAAGCTCATCGCAAGTGCGCAGACCAGCAGCCCGGCCTTGAGCAGCAGGCCCATCCACCAGGACAGGTCCATGTCCTGGAAGCTGTTCTTGAAGTAGAACGGGGCGAGCGGCGCCTTGGGCGCGATGACGATGGCCACGGCCGCCGCGCACAGCAGCGTGACGCCCGACGCGATCTTGATCCAGAACTTGTTGAGCATCTCGAAGTGCTCGGGCTGCATCACCAGGCCGATCACGAAGAACGGCAGCAGGCCGAAGAAGCGGTCCATGCTGAAGTCGCCGGTGATCTGCGAGAACCCGGCGAACATGTAGATCACGATGGCGACGGGGACCGGGTGCTTCATCCGCTTCCACACCGGTGTGGACAACCGCCAGAACAGCAGCGCCAGCAGGTACCAGTTGAGCCACGCCGGATCGATGATCGTGAGGCTCCACTTCTGGCCGAGCCCGGCGCGGACGGCGGCGTAGCCGATCTCCACGATCACGTACGGCACGACGAACGTGTCGACGAGCTTGTTCGTCTTCGCGTTCGAGTTCCAGAAGTTCCTGGACAGGTAGCCACTGATCAACACGAACAGCGGCATGTGGAACATGTAGATGTAGATGTAGAGCGCTCTGGAGGAATGGGCCGCGAGCGTGGGTACCAGTGAGTGGCCCAGCGGCACGAGCGCGATCAGGATGAACTTGACGTTGTCGAGGTAGGGGTCGCGCCGGCGCTTGGGCGGCTCGGGTTCCTCGGCGGGCTCCTGCTGCTCGGCGGGACGCTCGGCCGTCGCGATGCCGTGGGGGTCGGTCTGGTTGCCCCAGACGGGCTCCTGGGGCAGGGGCCAGCGAGCTCCAGTGTTCGCCGGCCCGCCTTCCTCGCCGGGGCCGTCAGGGCTCCGCGGGGTCGTGACCGGTGGGGAGAACTTTGTGTCAGACACTGGGGAGCTCAGCTTCGCTAGGGGCCGGGGTGCACGACGCAATTCTGACATTTCATACTTACAACCGCCTTAACCGCGGCTGTGTCGCGCTGCGTCGCCGACCCGCAAACATTATCTCGATCTAGTGGTCCCTGTCTCACCAGACGTCCGGTTCCACAGGGAACTTGGAGCCTCAGGTGCACACGTTCTTCTGGTCGGAGGCGGTGATCGTGCTGTTGTTCACGCTGTCAGGAAGCTTGGTCACCTTGACCGACTTGAAGTCCGAGCCCACGACGAGCTGGAGCACCGGAGCGCCCTTTCCGCCGGTTCCGGCGGTCACGCCGGAGGTGTAGGGCTGCGGGTTGGTCGCGGTGACCTTGCCCGCGGTGGGGGCCGGCTTGGGCAGCACCGCGCCGGACAGCACGGCCGCGTAGTCGGCGCCGGTGGCGGCGCCCTTGGCGTAGTGGATCTCGCTGGCCGGCAGGCTCGCGCCGTCGGCGGCCTGGTAGTTGCCCACGCCGACGACGTTGAAGCCCTGCTTGGCCAGCTCGTCGGCCACCAGGCGGGCCTTGCCCGGCGTGGTGGTGCCGTTGAGCACCTGGACCTTGACCTGCTCGGGCTTCGGGGTGACCTTGGGCTTGGTGGTCGCGCCGGCGCTCGGGGACGGGCTGGGCAGATCGGTGTCGCTGATGACCGAGGCCCACAGCGCGGAGGCGTCGGGCTCCTTCCAGACCACCCGGTTGGGGTCCTGTGGGTCGGGCAGCCACGGGATCGTGGTGAGCTGCACGCCGCCCGCGGTCAGCTCCTTGGCGCTGGTGGCGATGTCGATGAGCTGCTGGGTGTCGTTGGCCAGTTCGGGGTCCATGGTGACCGAGCCCGCCGCCGCCTTGATGAATCCGGTCAGCTTGCCGATGTCGGTGAGCAGCTCGCTGCTCGTGGCCTTGGCGATGACCTTGCTCAGGAAGATCTGCTGGCGCTTGATGCGCTGGATGTCGCTGCCGTCGCCGTAGTGGCGCAGGCGTACGTAACCGAGCGCCTTCTCGCCGTTGAGCAGGCTCTTGCCCGGAGGCAGGACGAGATGGGACGCCTTGTCGTTGACGCCGGACTTGAGGCAGATCTCGATGCCGCCGAGGGCGTCGACGATGTTCTTGAAGCCGCTGAAGTCGACCTCGACGAAGTGGTTGATGCGGATCTGGGTGAGCGTCTCGATCGTGGAGATCGTGCACGCGATGCCGCCGGAGTTGTACGCCGAGTTGATCATGTCCCGGCGGGGCGGCATCTCGGCCTTGGTGGTCTCGTTCTTGCACTTCGGGATCTGCACCATCGAGTCGCGCGGGAAGCTGATCAGGCGCGCCTTGTCCCGGTTGGGGGAGATGTGCATGACGATGATCGTGTCGGTGCGCTTGCCGCCGGCGTCGGCCGTCCTGGCGATCTGCTGGCCGTATCGGGCGTTGCCCTTGCCCGCGCGGGTGTCGGAGCCGACGAGCAGCACGTTGAGCGCGCCCGTGTCACGCGGACGCGGGTTGATGATGTCCTCTTTGACGCTCTTCTGGGTGATGTTGCCGAAGGCGTCGCGGTAGACGGTGTAGCCGGTCAGCGCGCCGGCGACCATGACCGTGGTGACGGCGATGCTGACCCAGGCCAGCACCCGCATCTTGCCCTGCCCGCCGCCGTCGCCGTCGCCGCGGTGGCCGCGTGCGGGCCGGTCGTCGGGCGGGGAAGGCGGGGAGCCCGCCGCCCGTCGCGCCATCCGGCTGCCCGGAGCGCTGGAGGCGACTCTGGCGTCCTGAACGGACGCGCTCCTGTAGTCACTCATACGCCCCCCAGCCTCGTTCCTTGCGCCAACGCGCCGGCTTGGTCGCTCCGCGCCACGAGATTAGGTCACGTACGGCGTGCCCGGTGCCATGACCGCCGGAAACGACCGTGACCCGGGCGTGATGTTTCCGCGGCACAGCATACTCAGAGCCGGACATTTCGTGGAATATCATTGCCAAAGTCTTTCCCGCTTTCTGACCGTCTCCGCAGGTCAGGCCGGACGCTCAGGGCCCCCGCCAGGCAGGCCAGAGGCGCGGCCGGGAGCACGTACCGGTAGTCGAACTCGGCCACGGCGGGCGGTGTGACGAGTAGCACAACGGCTGCCGACCAGGGCACCAGCCACGCCGGCGGACCGGCGTGACGCAGGCCCCGCGCCCTGCGCACGGCGGCCGCGACGGGCGGCGCGAGCAGGAGCACCAGCAGCACCGGGCCGGGCAGGCGCACCACGCTCTGGTAGCCCCGCAGCCATCCTGCGTAGGGCTCGACGATCTCCGTACCGATCGCACCCTGCTCGTAGAGCTTGGCATAGTCGGCGCCGACCTGCGCGGGATAGCGGCCAGGTGGTCCAGGTGGGGTCACCGGGAACTCGTAGTAGGCGTAGATCTCCGCGTCGGGATAGACCGGACGTCCCCACGCGAACGTGCGGCCCAGCTCGGACAGCACCGAGCCGGCGTAGTCGAGCGGCTGGCTGGTGACGGCCAGGGTCGCGAACCTGGAGGCCAGGTCGTCGTTCGCCTTCGAGAACGTGATCCCCGGCAGCTTCACCAGCGGCGAGTCCTTGCTCCAGATGTACTCCTGCGACGGCGGGCGCAGCTCCGGCGGACGCGGGTCGCACAGGACCCGCAGGTCGGCCGGCGGGTCCATCTTGGCGCAGTCGGCGAAGGACATCGTGCGGGCGTAGAGGAAGACGCCGTTCGCGCCCACCAGGCCGACGCGGTGGTTGGCGACGTAGAACCAGGCGCCGTAGGCGACCACCGGGACCAGCGCGGCGGCGAGCAGCACCCCGGCCAGGCCCACGCGCCTGCGCAGCACGAACCACGCGGCCAGGACGACGATGAGCGGCTGGCCGACGGTCCTGGTCAGGGTGGCGGCGGCCAGCAGCAGGCCGATGGCGGCGACGGTGGAGGGCCTCTCGGTCAGACTCAGCGCCACGGCGGCCACGATCAGGAACAGGAACAGCGTGTCGGAGACCAGCAGGTGCTCCAGCTCGACCTGGTACGCGTCCAGCAGCACGGGGACGGCCGCGAGCGTGCGCGCCCAGCGGGGGGCCCGGCGCGCGGCCACGTAGACGATGACGCCGGTGGCCAGTCCGAGCAGGTGTTGCGCGGCGGTGACCGCCCAGAAGCCGTGGAACGGTTGCAGGAGCTTCAGGAACATCGAGTAGCCCGCCGGGCGCACCAGGTCGGGGCGTGGGTGGAAGACGGTGACGATGTAGGTGTAGGAGTCGGGGAACCACAGGGCCGGGCGGTAGCCGAGCATGGCGAGCGCGCGCAGCGCCGCGCCGACCGCCAGTACGCCCGCGAACCAGCCGTGCCGCCGCCACCAACCGAGCTCCTTGACCCGGGAGGCGATCCGCCGCCAGCCGGGCTCCTTGACGCGAGCGACGATCCGCCGCCGACCGGGCTTCTCGACGTCCGAGGTGGGCCGCCGTCGGCCGAGGGGCGCGACGTCCCGGGCCGGGGCTCCCGCACCCGGCCCCGGCTTCACCTGCGCGTCATCCCGCTCCTCCTGCACCTCGCGTACGCTACCCGCGTTTCCGTGGACGCCGTGACTCCGGCGTTGGATACGCTCGCTCACCGATGGAACGTGATCGATCGGGCCGTGTACTGGCCGCGCTGTCGGTGTCGCCCGCGCTCGCCGTGGCGGGCTGGCTGCTCGTGGGCCTGCCGCTGTTGCTGGCCGGCCGGTTCGCGCCGCTGCCCGCGCTGCTGCTCGGGGTGACCGCGGGGGCGCTGTTGTGCTGGGCGGGCACGCGCGGCGTCCGGCGCGGGGCGCGTGGCGCGGGCCAGGGCGTCCAGGCCACGCCGTGGCAGGTGGCCGGGGTCCTCGCGGTGGCCGCCGGGTCGGGCGTGTTCAACGTCGTCATGCACTCCGAGCAGCTCCTCGTCCGGCGCGACCCGGCGACCTACGCCCAGTACGCTGCCTGGATCGCCGGGCACGGCTCGCTGCCGATCCCCGACCAGGCCGCGGCGTTCGGCGGCCACGACCCTTCCCTGTACTTCGACAGCGTCGGCACCTACCCGGTGGACGGCGGCGTGGTGCCGCAGTTCATGCCGGGGCCGCCGATGTTGTTCGCGATCGGCGACTGGCTGGGGGCGCCGTTCGCGGTGCCGGCCGTGCTGGGGGCGCTGGCCGTGCTGACGGTGGCCGGGGTGGCGGCGCGGCTGGCCGGCGGGCGGTGGGCGGTGCTCGCGGCGGCGGCGTTCGCGGTGAGCCTGCCGATCCTCTACACCTCGCGCACGACGTTCAGCGAGATCCCGTCGCTGATCCTGCTGTTCGGCGGCCTGGCGCTGGCGCAGGACGCGATCGAGGCCGAGCGGCCCGGCTGGCGGCAGGGGCTGCCGGCCGGGCTGGTGCTGGGGCTGGCCGTGCTGGTCAGGGTCGACGGGCTGCGCGACGTGCTGCCGGTGCTGGCGTACGCGGGGCTGCTGATCGCGATGCGGCGGTCGGGCAGGCCGCAGGGGGCGGTGGGGATGCCGCTGCTGGCCGGGCTGGTGGCGGGGGCGGGGCTGGGGCTGGTGGCGGCGTACGCGCTGGCCCGGCCGTACCTGGAGTATCTGTCGGGTTCCGTCCGGCCGTTGCTGGTCATCTGCGCGGTCGTGCTCGTGCTCACTCCGATCGGTGTGGCGGCCGCGCCCGTCCTGGCCAGGATCCGGCCGCCTCGGTGGCTGCCGACGGCGGGGGCCGCGCTGGTCGTGCTGGTCATGGCCGCCCTGTACGCCCGTCCCTGGTTCCAGACCGTGACCAGGAAGGCCACGAACGTCGACGACGCCCGCACGGCCGAGTTCATCGCCCAGACCCAGCAGGCCAACGGCCTGCCCATCCAGCCGGAGCGGCTGTACTTCGAGTACTCACTCCACTGGGTCACCTGGTACATCGGCATCCCGGCCGTCGTCCTGGCCACGGTGGCGGCGGCCGTGCTGCTGCGCAGGCTGCTGCGCGACGGCAGGCCGTTCGTCTGGCTGCTGCCGCTGGCGGTGATCGGCTGGACGACGGTCACCACGCTGCTGCGCCCCGAGATCACCCCCGACCAGCCGTGGGCCTCGCGGCGGCTGGTCCCGGTCGTGATCCCCGGGCTGATCGTGCTGGCGGTGTGGGGGCTGGGCTGGTTGCGTGAGCGGTCGTGGCCGCGCGAGCCGGTACGGCGGTGGGCGACGGTCGCGGGGGTGCTGCTGGTGCTCGCGCCGCCGGTGGTGACCTCGATCGGCACCGCGTTCACGCCGGTCGAGCGGGGGGAGGCGGCGGCGGTCCGGACGATGTGCGCGGCGATCCCGCCCGAGGCATCGGTGTTGTTCGTCGAGCGGGTGACCGGCGACCGGTTCACCCAGCTCGTCCGCGGGATGTGCGGCCGTCCGGCGGCGCAGGTGACACGGCCCCCGACGCAGGACCTGGCGGAGGAGCCGGCGGTCCGGGCGGCCGTCGAACGGGTCAGGGCGGCCGGCCGGGTGCCTGTCGTGCTCGCCGCGGACCCCGCCCAGGTAGCCCCCTACGGAACCCCGCGCCAGATCATGGGCCTGGTGACCCGCCAGGACGAGCGCTCGCTCGTGGATCCGCCCAACGGCACGTGGTCTCTGCGGGTGAACGTGTGGATGGCGATGGGTTGACCCCGGTCCGGGAAGATCGCGATAGTTCTGGACATGTCTGACACCGACGAGCTGTCGTTCGGCGACGACCGGGAGCCCTGGTTACGGCCCTGGATCAGAGCCCACCAGAGGACGGCGGCGATGATCGTGACGGCCGTCCTGGTGGTGGCGGCGCTCGGCGGGGGCGGCTGGTTCCTGTACCGGCGCTCGCTCCTGCCCTCACCTCCTCCCGTCGGCGCGCTGCCCGTCGTGGACGGCTTCACCGTCACGCTGTGCACCGAGGGGACCCAGGGCTGCCCGGAGGGGACCGCCGAGCGGGTGCTGGCGCTGGTCCGGCAGATTCCCGAGGCGGTCGCGCCCACGCTGGTGCCCGCCGACGAGATCGAGCGGCGCTGGGCCCAGAAGGTGATCATCGACGAGGGGCTGGCCAAGCCCCGCGAGGCGAGCTGGACCCCACAGATCGAGGCCGGGCTGCGCGGCCCGGCCGACTACGGCGCCGTCCGGCGGCGGCTGGCCGGAGAGCCCGGCATCCTGGTCATGCCCCGGATGCCCGGTTTCTGGGAGGGCAAGGCCGACCTGAGCGTCGTGATGTGCAGCCGCCGGCGGCAGTACCCCGCCTGCCGGGCCGCGGCGACCGAGGCCCAGCGCGACGCGGTCGTGGCGCGGCTGCGCGAGCTGGACGGCGTGGACGAGGTGTTCCTTCAGGACAAGCCGTTCGGCCTGCGCCTTTCCCGGCTCTACCAGGGCGACGTGCCGGCTCTCACGCTCGACGCCGTCTCCGAGGTGTTGTGCGTACGGTTCGACGACCCGGCGAGGGCCAAGGCCGTCGGTCAGGAGATGCTCAGGATGCCCGGCGTAGGATGGTCGCAGCTGATCAAGTGAGTCTGAAGCCCGTCGATGTGGACTCGGCTTCCAGCGGGGCAGAGTACCCTCGACCCCCGTGAGCACGCTTGAGACCCCCAAGAGTGGACCTGCCGTGGAAGAAGCGCCGTACGTCACGATCGTCCTGCCCTGCTACAACGAGCAGGACCACGTCATCGACGAGGTCGAGCGCATCACGCGGGCGATGGACTCCAGCGGCTACACCTACGAACTGGTCGCCGTCGACGACTGCTCGACCGACCAGACCCTGGCCCGGCTCAAGGAGGCCGCGCCCGACTATCCCCACCTGCGCATCCGCGCCTTCCACCGCAACGGCGGCTCCGGCACCGTGCGCCGGATCGGCACGCAGGAGGCCAAGGGCGAGATCGTCGTCTGGACCGACGCCGACATGACCTACCCCAACGAGCGCATCCCCGAGCTGGTGCAGATCCTGGAGAAGGACCAGACGGTCGACCAGGTCGTCGGCGCGCGCACCAGCGAGGAGGGGTCGCACAAGATCCTGCGGGTGCCCGCCAAGTGGGTGATCCGCAAGGTGGCCGAGAAGCTCGCCGGGCAGAAGATCCCCGACCTCAACTCGGGCCTGCGCGCCTTCCGCAAGTCGGTGGCCCGGCCGTACCTGCGGCTGCTGCCGCCCGGGTTCTCGTGCGTCACGACGATCACGCTGTCGTTCCTGTCGAACCAGCACGACGTCTACTACCTGCCCATCGAGTACGCCAAGCGGGCCGGCAAGTCGAAATTCAGCTTCGTCTCCGACGCCTACCGCTACATCCTGCAGGTGCTGCGGATGATCATGTACTTCAACCCGCTCAAGGTGCTCATGCCGCCCGCGCTCTGGCTGGTGGCGATCGGCATGGTGAAGGGCGTCTGGGACATGATCCGGCAGCCGTTCTACTTCCCGGCCAACACGGTCATGATCTTCCTGTCGGGCCTGCTGATCGGCTCGGTGGCGCTGCTGGCCGACCTGATCGTGCGGTCGCGGGGGGAATAGCGCGTGCGCATCGCGATCGTCGGCCCGACCTACCCGTACAAGGGGGGCGGGGCGCAACACACCACCGAGCTGGCGCACCGGCTGGCGGCCCAGGGCCACGACGTGGTGATCGAGTCGTGGCGGGCCCAGTACCCGTCGTTCCTCTACCCGGGGCAGCAGACGATCTCCGAGCCCGAGGGCACGCCGTACCCGAGGACCGCGCGGCGGCTCGACTGGCGGCGGCCCGACGGGTGGTTCGCGGCGGGGCGGCGGCTGCGCACGGCCGACCTGGTGGTGCTGGCGGTGCTGAGTCCTGTGCAGGTTCCTCCGTACCTGGGGATCCTGTCCGGTACCGGGCGGAAGGTCCGGACGGTCGCGCTCTGCCACAACGTGCTGCCGCACGAGCGGAAGCCGTACGACCAGCCGCTGATGAAGGCGCTGTTGCGACGGGTCGACGGCGTGCTGGCCCACTCCGAGCAGCAGGCCGAGCTGGCCAGGGGGCTCGCGCCGGGCAGGCCGGTCGGGGTGGCGGGGCTGCCGCCGCATCTGCCGTCCACGTCGGCCGAGCAGTCGGGCGGGGTGCGCGGGCGGTTGCTGTTCTTCGGGATGGTGCGCCCGTACAAGGGGCTCGACCTGCTGCTGCGGGCGTTGCCCGAGGGCGTCTCGCTGACCGTCGCGGGCGAGTTCTGGGGCGGGCTCGACGGCACGAAGGCGCTGATCGACGAGCTGGGCCTGGCCGACCGGGTCGAGCTGCGGCCCGGGTACGTCCCCGCCGCCGACGTGCCCAAGCTGTTCGCCGCGGCCGACGCGCTGGTGCTGCCGTACCGGAGCGCGACCGCCAGCCAGAACGTCTGGCTCGGCCACGAGCACGGCGTGCCGGTGATCGCCACCCGGGTGGGCGCGCTGGCCGACCACGTGACCGACGGCGTCGACGGCCTGCTGGTCGAGCCGGGCGACGCCGGGGCGCTGCGCGCGGCGATCGAGCGCTTCTACGCCTCGGGCGAGCCGGAGAGGTTGCGGTCGGGGGTCAAGGCGGTCGATCCCGAGCCGTTCTGGGCCGCGTACGCGGGCGCGCTGCTCGCGCTCTGACGGCCGAGCACGAACGCGACCCCCGCGGCGACCGCGTCGGCCAGCGTGAACGCCAGCCGCGACACGATCGCCACCGCGATGGCCGGAGCGGTGCCGATGACCGGCCCGAGCACCAGCACGAGCGCGCCCTCCCGCACGCCCACCCCGGCGGGCACCACGAAGGCCAGGATGCCGGTGCACCAGGCGAACGCGTACGCGCCGGTCGACACGAGGTAGAGGTCGGGACGGCCGGACAGCAGCCAGGTGTGCAGGCCGTAGACGAACCAGCCGAGCGCCGTCCAGGCGACCGTGACGACGACCGTGCGGCCGGGCAGCACGCTCTCCAGCGGTTCCTTGCGGGCGATGCGCAACGCCAGGTTGAGCCCCCAGGTCAGCACCTTGGGATGCAGGCACACGATGATCACCGGCACGAGCAGCACGACGTACCAGGCCCGGCGGACGGCCTCGTGCGAGCTCAGCGTGGCGGCGGCGATCGAGATGCCGGCGCCCAGGTTGACCACCAGCCCGAGCGAGATCGTGGCGAACGTGCGCCGCGGCGGGCTCCCGTGGTCGCGCCCGAGGTCCATCATGGCCGCGTACGCCCACACCGCGCCCGGGATGTACTTGCCGAGCTGTCCCACGAACATGATCCGCCCGGCCACCCGCAGCGGCAGCCGCGTGCCGAGCCCCGCCATGATCTGCCGCCAGGCCACCAGCATGCAGACCTGCCCGGCCAGCACCGCCCCGAACGCCCCGAGCACCGCCCACGGCGACAGCCTGGTCAGGGCCTGCGTCGTGTCGTGCCAGTTCCTCGCCAGGCCGTAGCCGAGGAAGGCGAGGGCGACCAGCGCGAGCAGGACGCGCAGCAGGCGACGCAGCATCAGGCCAGGCTACGCGGGAGCCCGGGCGGAGAGCCAGCATGCCGGGCAGGTCGCGGAGAGCCGGCCTGCCGGGCGGTCGTGGAGAGCCGGCATGTCGGGCAGGTCAGCGTACCGGGGCCCGCGGCGCGGGTACTGTTGGGCGGCGTGGGCAAGCAACGCGTCGCGCAGCTCGAGTACTCCGAATTCCAGTCGGCCATGCTCGACGAGGACAAACGCCGCCGCAAGGCCGCGAAGATCATCGCCGTGCTGGAGCACTTCCAGGGGCCGCTCGGCGGGCTGACCGTGGGAGATGTCGGCTGCTCGGCCGGGTTCATCGCCGACGAGCTGGCCCAGGCCGGGGCCAAGCACACGCTGGGCATCGACATCGACGTGCCGGGGCTGCGCAAGGCCGCCGACCGGTTCGGCGAGCGGGTGGCGTTCGTCTGCGGCGACGGCACGGCGCTGCCCTTCCCCGACGGGTCGATCGACGTGCTGGTGTTCAACCACATCTACGAGCACGTGGTCGACCCCGACGCCGTGGTGGCCGAGATGCACCGCGTGCTGTCCGACGACGGGGTGCTCTACCTCGGGCTCGGCAACCGGCTCGGGGTCGTCGAGCCCCACTACAAGCTGCCGTTCCTGTCGTACCTGCCGCCCGCGCTGGCCGACCGCTACGTGCGCGCGTCCGGCCGGGCCGACCACTACTACGAGCGGTTCAGGACGCGGCGGGGGCTGCGCAAGATGTTGCGGGCCTTCCACGTCTGGGACTACACGTTCCCGGTGCTGGCCACGCCGACCAGGTTCGCCGGCTCCGAGCTGTTCCCCGGCCTGCCCGGGCGGCTGGTCAAGGCCGTGCTGGCGCGCGTCCCGCGCGAGGTGCTGCGGCTGCTGCTGCCCGTCGTGCCGACGTACCTGTGGGTGGCCACCAAGACGCCGCGCAGGCCCGCGGGGCCGGCGCTGCCGCAGCCGCCCGAGCGGGTCCTGCCGCTGTGAGCCTCGTGGAGGAGACCGGCGCGAGCGCGATCCCCAAGCGGTCGCTGCCGCGCCGGCTGCTGCGCTTCGGCTTCCTGGCCGTCGCGCTCGCCTTCGGCGCGTGGGCGGTGGCCCGGCAGTGGGACGCCGTGGTGGCCGGGTTCGCCCGGCTGTCGTGGCCGGCGCTGGCCGGGTCGCTCGTCGCGGTGGTCGCCGCGCTGCTCGGGGCCATGCTCACCTGGCGCACCCTGCTGGCCGACCTGGGCTCGCCGCTGCCGCTGCGGCCGGCCGCCAAGGTGTTCTTCGTCGGCCAGCTCGGCAAGTACATCCCCGGCGCTGTCTGGCCGGTGCTCGCCCAGATGGAGATGGGCCGCGACCTGGGCGTGCCGCGCCCGCGCAGCGCCACGGCGTTCTTCCTGATGATGCCCGTCCAGATCGCCAGCGGCCTGCTCGTCACGCTGGTCACGCTCGGCTGGCACCGGTTCGGCTGGGTGCTGCTGTTCATCCCGCTGCTGCTGGTGCTGCTGGAGCCCAAGGTCGTCAACGGCGTGATCGGCTTCGGCCTGCGCAGGCTCGGGCGGGAGCCCCTGGAACGTCCGCTCACCCGTCGCGGCATGCTCACCGCGCTCGGCTGGGCGCTGGCCGGCTGGACGGCCTACGGCGTGCACTTCTTCTTCATCGCCCCGCAGGGCGGCCTGCTGTTCGCCGTCGGGGCCTTCGCCCTGTCGTGGTGTCTGGGCATCGTGACCTTCGTCGTGCCGGCGGGGGCCGGGGTGCGCGAGGCGGCGATGGTGGCGGTGCTCGCCCCCGTGCTCGACAGCGGCGCGGCCATCGCTGTGGCCCTCTGCTCCCGCATCGTCATCGTCGTCGGGGACCTGATCTGCGCGGGCTTGGCGGGAATCGCCTCACGTCGCGACTCGGTGTGATTTGCCCCACGATTTGGGGGAGGGTGGTCATAAGCTGAATCGAAGAGGGGGCCCGCCAGGTCCCACGTCGATCTTGAGGGGAGAAGATCCACGTAATGCCTCGAGTGCTCGTCGATGCCGCCGCGGTCCCCGCCGACCGTGGCGCGTTGATCCGGTACGTGGACGGGCTCGTGGCCGCGCTCCACCGGGCCGGGAACGATCTGGCCGTGGTCTGCCAGCGTGCGGACGCGGAAAGGTACCGGCGCCTGGCGCCTTCGGCCCGGGTCATCCCCGGCCCCGTCGCCATCACCAACAGGGCCGCCAGGCTCGCCTGGGAGCAGACCGGCGTGCCGCTGCTCGCCCGCCAGACGGGGGCCGAGGTCATCCACGCCCCCTACTACTCCATGCCGCTGCGTTCCGGCGTCCCGACCGTCGTGACGGTGCACGACGTGACCTGGTTCACCGAGCCCGAGCAGCACAGCCCGGCCAGGGCCGCGTTCTTCCGCTCGGCCACGCGCACCGCCGTCCGGCACGCCCAGCGGGTCATCGTGCCGTCCAAGGCGACCAGGGACGAGCTGGTCCGCGTGCTGTCGGCCGACCCCACCCGCATCGACGTCGCCTACCACGGCGTCGACGTGGCCCACTTCCACCCGCCGAGCCAGGACGAGATCCGCCGGGCGGCCATCAGGTGCGGGCTGCACGGCCGGCCGTACGTGGCCTTCCTCGGCAACCTCGACCCCCGCAAGAACGTGCCCAACCTGATCCGCGGCTTCGCCGCCGCCGTGAAGCGGCTGGAGACGCCGCCCGCGCTGGTGCTCGGCGGCGGCGTGCACGAGGACGACGTCGACGCCGCCTGCCGCGAGGTGGAGGCCATCGTCCGGGTGATCAGGCCGGGATACCTGCGCGCGCCCGACCTGCCGGGGTTCCTGGGCGGGGCGCTCGTCGTGGCGTTCCCCTCGCGGGGCGAGGGCTTCGGCATGCCGGTGCTGGAGGCCATGGCCTGCGGCGCGGCCGTCCTGACCAGCCATCGCACCTCGCTGCCCGAGGTGGGCGGCGATGCCGTCGCCTACACTGAACCGGACGCGGACAGCATCGCCGACGCCCTGGGCGAGCTGCTGGCCTCCTCCGAGCGGAGGCGGCAGTTGCAGGAGGCCGGGCGGGCACGGGCACGCGAATTCACCTGGGAGGCCTCCGCGGAGGCGCATCTCAACTCTTATCAACGCGCAATCGAATAGTTCGCTACTCTCACGGAGTGATGGAGAGCTCTTTGCCAGACCTCGAGGCGATCCTCCTGGTCGGGGGGCAGGGCACACGCCTGCGTCCGCTGACACTGGGCACGCCCAAGCCGCTGCTGCCGACCGCCGGAGTGCCGTTCCTGGCCCACCAACTCGCCCGCGCCCGGTCCTTCGGCGTACGCCGGATCGTGTTCGCGACCTCGTACAAGGCGGCGATGTTCGAGCCCGCCTTCGGTGACGGGTCGGCACTCGGGCTCTCGCTCGAATACATGACCGAGGAGACGCCGCTCGGCACCGGCGGGGCCATCCGCAACGCAGCCGAGGCGCTCACCGCGGGGCCCTCCGACCCGGTGCTGATCCTCAACGGCGACATCCTGTCCGGGCACGACATCGGCGACCAGGTGCGCACCCACTGCGAGCGCGAGGCCGCCGTGACGCTGCACCTGACGGAGGTGGACGACCCGACGCGGTTCGGCTGCGTCCCGACCGACGAGTCCGGACGGGTCACCGCGTTCCTGGAGAAGACCCCCAACCCGGTCACCAACCGCATCAACGCCGGTTGCTACGTCTTCACCCGCTCGGTGATCGACTCGATCCCGCGCGGCGAGGTCGTCTCCGTGGAGCGCGAGACGTTCCCCGGGCTGATCGACTCCGGCGAGCTGGTGCTCGGGTACGCCGACCGGACGTACTGGCTCGACGTGGGCACTCCCGCCGCGTTCGTGAAGGGCTCGCGCGACCTGGTGCTCGGGCGGCTCGACTCGCCCGCGCTGCCCGGCCCGCAGGGCGAGCACCTGGCGCTCGACGGGGCCGAGATCTCGGCCGAGGCCAAGGTCCAGGGCGGCACCGCCGTCGGCGCGCGGGCCGTCGTCGAGGCGGGCGCGTCCGTGGTGGGGTCGGTGCTGTGCGACGACTGCGTCGTCGAGTCCGGCGCCACCGTGAGCGATTCGGTCGTGGGCAAGGGCGCGCGGATCTGCGCCGGCACGGTCGTGCGCGACGCGGTGATCGGCGACGGCGCGGTGGTCGGGCCGGGCAACGAGCTCCAGGGCGGGGTGCGCGTCTGGCCCGGCATCGAGCTGCCCGAGCGCGCGGTGCGCTACTCCAGCGACGTCTGACCCGGCCCTGACCCGCTCGGCCGGGCCGTGCGGGTGAGCGACCACCCGCCGCCGCGCGGCAGACTGGACGGGTGATGGAACGCAGGTGGGAGCCCGACGGGCCGCTCGACGTGGAGCTGGCCCTAGGCCCCCACAGGCGCGGCACCGGCGACCCCGCCTGGCGCCGCACCCCCGACGGCTCGGTCTGGCGCACCTGCCGCACCCCCGACGGCCCGAGCACCCTGCGCGTCACCGTGACGGCCGGATCCGTGCACGCCCAGGCGTGGGGGCCTGGCGCCGGCTGGTCGCTGGAGACCCTGCCAGCCCTGCTCGGCGCGCTCGACGACGTCTCCGGCTTCCGCGTCCGGCACGACGTGCTGGCGGACGTGGCCCGCAAGCACGCGGGGCTGCGCATCGGGCGTACCGGGCGGGTCATGGAGGCGCTGGTGCCCGCCGTGCTGGAGCAGAAGGTCGTCGGCCGGGAGGCGTGGCGGGCCTGGCGCCACCTGCTGCGCCACTACGGCGAGCCCGCGCCCGGCCCGGCCCCCGACGGCATGCGGGTGGCGCCCGAGCCGGTCGTGTGGCGGCAGATCCCGAGCTGGCACTGGCACCGGGCGGGCGCGGAGGCCGTCCGGGCCAGGACGATAGCCAACGCCGCCTGGCACGCCGCCAAGCTGGAGGCCGCCGCCACCACCGAGGAGCTCGACCGGCTGCTGCGGGCCCTGCCCGGGATCGGCGTGTGGACGTCGGCCGAGGTGCGCCAGCGCGTCTTCGGCGACGCCGACGCGGTGAGCGTGGGGGACTTCCACCTGGCCAAGCTGGTCGGCTACGCGTTGACGGGGGAGAAGACCGACGACGTGGGGATGATGCGGCTGCTGGAGCCGTACCGGGGGCATCGGCACCGGGCGACGGTGCTCATCTGGCTCAGCGGCGTGCGTCCGCCCGCGCGGGGGCCGCGGATGCCGGCGCGCGACTACAGGTCCTTCTGACACCCAGCCCTGAGTGCGTGTCACGAACTCAGGTGTGCGTACTGTGCCTCTATGAGTGTTGTCAGTGATTCCGCGCTCCGCCGTGCCCTCGCCCGTGCCCGTGACGGCAAGGCGCTCGACCTCACCGAGGCCGTCGTGCTGCTGCACGCGCGCGGCGAACAACTCGACGCGCTGCTCGACCACGCCTCCCGCGTGCGCGACGCCGGGCTGAAGGCCGCCGGCAGGGAAGGGGTGATCACCTACAGCAGGAAGGTGTTCATCCCGCTGACCAGGTTGTGCCGGGACCGTTGCGGCTACTGCACGTTCGCCACCGCGCCGCACAAGCTGGAGTCGGTGTTCCTGAGCCCGGACGAAGTGCTGGAGATCGCCCGGCAGGGCGCGGCGATGGGCTGCAAGGAGGCGTTGTTCACGCTGGGGGACCGGCCGGAGGACCGCTGGCACCAGGCCCGCGAGTGGCTGGACGCGCACGGCTACGACGACACGCTGTCCTACGTGCGGGCCATGGCGATCAGGGTGCTGGAGGAGACCGGGCTGTTGCCGCACCTCAATCCCGGTGTGCTGAGCTGGCGTGACCTCCAGCGGCTCAAGCCGGTCGCGCCGTCGATGGGCATGATGCTGGAGACCACCTCGCGGCGGCTGTTCGAGGAGAAGGGACAGCCGCACTACGGCTCCCCCGACAAGGACCCGGCGGTACGGCTGCGCGTCCTGGAGGACGCCGGACGCACCAACGTGCCGTTCACGACCGGCATCCTCATCGGCATCGGCGAGACCGTCGAGGACCGGGCCGAGTCGATCTTCGCCATCCGCCGGGTCGCCCGCGAGTACGGCGGCGTCCAGGAGGTCATCGTCCAGAACTTCCGCGCCAAGCCGGACACGGCCATGCGCGGCCTGCCGGACGCCGACCTGCACGAGCTCGCCGCCACCATCGCCGTCGCGCGCCTGGTCCTCGGCCCCCGCGTACGCCTCCAGGCCCCGCCCAACCTGGTCGACTCCGAGTACGCGCTCATGATCCGCGCCGGCATCGACGACTGGGGCGGCGTCTCGCCCCTGACCCCCGACCACGTGAACCCCGAACGTCCCTGGCCGCAGATCGACGACCTGGCGGCCCGTACCGCCGAATCCGGCTTCGACCTGCGGGAACGCCTGACGATCTACCCCGAGTACGTGCGGGCCGGCGAACCCTGGCTGGACCCCCGGCTGTTCGCGCACGTCGAGGCCCTGGCCGACCCCGCCACCGGCCTCGCCCGTGAGGACGCCGTGCCGGTGGGCCGTCCCTGGCAGGAGCCCGACGGCGGGTTCGCCGCCTCCGGACGGGTGGACCTGCACGTCGAGGTGGACACCACCGGCCGCGCGACCGACCGGCGCGACGACTTCGACCACGTCTACGGCGACTGGGCGGCCCTGCGCGACCGGCTCGGCCCGGTCGCGGCCTCGACGCCGAGCGACGTCCGGCAGGCGCTCAGGCGGGCCGAGGCCGACCCGGCCGGGCTGACCGACGCCGAGGCCGTCGCGCTGCTGGGCGCGGAGGGCGAGGCGCTGGACGAGCTGGCCGCCATCGCCGACGCGCTGCGCAAGGAGGCCGCCGGCGACGAGGTCACCTACGTCGTCAACCGGAACATCAACTTCACCAACGTCTGCTACACCGGCTGCCGCTTCTGCGCCTTCGCCCAGCGCCGGACCGACGCCGACGCGTACACGCTCAGCCTGGACCAGGTGGCCGACCGGGCCGAGGAGGCGTGGGCGGCGGGCGCGACCGAAGTGTGCATGCAGGGCGGCATCCATCCCGACCTGCCGGGAACCGCGTACTTCGACATCGCCAAGGCGGTCAAGGCCAGGACGCCCGGCATGCACGTGCACGCGTTCTCCCCGATGGAGGTCATCAACGGAGCCTCCCGGACGAACCTGTCCGTACGCGACTGGCTGGAGGCCGCCAAGGAGGCCGGCGTGGACTCGCTGCCCGGCACGGCGGCCGAGATCCTGGACGACGACGTGCGCTGGGTGCTGACCAAGGGGAAGCTGCCGGCCAAGGAGTGGATCGACGTCATCACCACGGCCCACGAGGTCGGCATCCCGACGACGTCCACGATGATGTACGGCCACGTGGACCACCACCTGCACTGGGTCAGGCACATCAAGCTGATCAGGCAGTTGCAGGAGCGGACCGGCGGGTTCTCGGAGTTCGTGCTGCTGCCGTTCGTGCACACCAGCGCGCCGATCTACCTGGCCGGCATCGCCCGTCCCGGCCCCACCGCCCAGGAGAACCGCGCGGTGCACGCCCTGGCCAGGATCCTGCTGCACGGCGCGATCTCCAACATCCAGTGCTCGTGGGTCAAGCTCCAGGACGACCTGTGCCGCCAGGTGCTCCAGGGCGGCGTGAACGACCTCGGCGGCACCCTCATGGAGGAGACGATCAGCCGGATGGCGGGGTCGGAGAACGGCTCGTACAAGACGATCAGCGAGCTGCGCGAGATGGTCGAGGTCACCGGCCGTCCGGTGCGCCAGCGCACCACCGAGTACGGCAGCCCCACGGCCGAGCGGCTGGCCGCCGCGCAGGCGAGCGACGGGGTGTGCCAGAGCGTGAGAAGAATCTTGCCGATGGCGTAGTTATAACAAGTTCTAACAAGGCTTGCGCCCGGCACGGGAGGCACTGGAAGAATCATCACTCCACTGGAGAGAGGTTCATCGTGCGGTTTGGTCGACACCGTGCCGCGCTGCCTCCCGTGCAGCGACGCAGGAAGGCGCTCCAACGCGGCCTGCTGGCCGGCCTCGCCGCCGTGGCCGTCGCCGCCGGCAGCCTCTACGTGGTCCTCGGCGGCGGTCCCGCCCTGTGCGTGTCACGAGAGCCTGTTCTGGTCAGCGTGGCCGCCGCCGTGGACGTCGCGCCGGCGGTCATGGAGGCCGCCGGGCGCTTCAACGAGACCAAGACGTCGGTCGGCGGGCGGTGCGTGCTGGTCCAGGTGACCGAGCAGCCGTCGGCCACGGTGCTGCGCACGCTGATCGGCGACCGGGCCGGCGTGCTGCACGAGCGTCCCGACGGCTGGATCGCCGACTCCTCCGCCTGGATCAGGCTGGCCCGCAGCCAGGGCGCGAGCGCGCTGCCCGCGGGGGAGACCGTGGTGGCCACCTCGCCGCTGGTGTTCGCCACGCGGTCGTCGCTGGCCCGGCGCTTCTCGGTGGGCGGGACCGAGATGAACTGGCGGATGGTCTTCCCACCGACCCTGCGCGGGCGGCTGACGCCCAACTCCGACGAGCCCGACGTCGTACGGGTGCCCGACCCGTCCCTGGTGGGGGCGGGGATCGCGACCGTCGCCGCGGCCAGGGACGTCGTGGGCACCGGGCCGGCCGCCGACAAGGCGCTGACCGCGTTCGTCCGGTGGGCGCAGGCCGGGTCGGCCCCCGACTACCGCAGCATGCTCGACGCCGTGGACGACCGCGGGTTCTGGCAGCGGCCGGTGGTCATCGTCCCGGAGCAGTCGGTGTGGAACCACAACCGGGTGCCCTCGTCCGACCCGGTCGTGGCGTTGCATCCGCGCGAGGGCACGATCGACCTCGACTACCCCTACGTCGTCACGGCCGCCGATCCGGCCGTCGCGGAGGCGTCCACGGCCTTCGCCGACTGGCTGAAGGGCGCTCAGGCGCAGGAGATCGTCCGGCGGGCCGGGTTCAGGTCGGGTGACGGCAGGCTGGGGCCGCTCTCGCCGGGCCCGCAGATCCCGTCGCAGGCGCCGCGGACCAGGCCGTCGGTGTCGCAGCAGGACATCGACGAGGCGCTGCGCGCCTGGAGCAGGCTGGCGCCGCCGACCAACATCCTCGTCCTGGCCGACACCTCCAGGCACATGGCCGAGCCGCTGAACGGCAGCACCAAGGTGCGCATCGCGCTGGCCGCGGCCAAGATCGGGCTCCAGCTCTTCCCGAACTCCACGCACATGGGCATGTGGGAGTTCGCCGACAAGGTGGGGAACACCAGGAACTACCGGGAGCGCGTCAGGCTGGGCCCGATCAGCGAGCCGGAGTCGGGCCAGGTGCTGCGGCGCAGCGTCCTCGACGAGCTGACCAGCACGATCGCCCCCCACCCCGACCTGGACAGCTCGCTCTACGACGCGATACTGAGCGGGTTCCGCAGGGTCGGCGGCGACTACCGCGACGACATGAACAACACGCTGCTGGTGATCACGGCCGGCCAGGACGACGGCAAGGGCGTCAAGCTCCCGCGGCTTCTCGGCACGCTGCGGAACGAGTGGGACCCGGACAAGCCCATCCAGATCGTCATCATCGCGTTCGGCAAGGACGTGGACCGCGGCAGCCTGTCGCAGATCGCGGCGGTCACGAACGGCTCGCTGCACGTGGCGCAGGAGCCCGGAGAGATCATCGACGTCTTCCTCGGCGCCCTGGCCCGCAGGCTCTGCCACCCGACCTGCAAGCCGGCCGCCTGAGGGGATGCCGGTCGCCCGGCACCCCCCGGCCTGGATCTGGCCTAGATGTGCTGCACGGTGGCGTTCTCGCCGCGATGGTGGAGGTGGGACACGAGCTTGTCCAACGACCACGCGCCGCTGCCCAGCAGCGCCAGCATCAGGAACGACCACGAGAACATGGCCGCGGTCTCGCCCCCGTTCTGCAACGGGAACAAGCCCTTGGGCAGGTGGACGGTGAAGTAGGCGTAGGCCATCGTGCCCGAGCAGAGCAGGGCGGCGATACGGGTGGCGAGCCCGATGAGGACGAGGCCGCCCGCGCCGAGCTCGATCACCCCCGCCCACCAGTCGGGCCACTGGCCTACGGAGGGGGTCGTTCCGCCGTACGGACCGCCGAGTACGCCGAACAGAGTGGCGGCCCCGTGGCAGGCGAACAGCAGGCCCACCACGATGCGGAACAGCGACAGCGCGGCGTCACGAAGCTTGGTCATCGACGTGTCCAGACCTCAGACCCGCTGCCAGAGCGCCGGGACGTTCGGCGGCTCCCAGCCCGCGATGGCCGTGTGGGGCTGCAGGCACCGGTAGGAGACGCCGTTGTAGGTGACCGTGCTGCCCGTGGTGTAGGCCGTGCCGGCCTTCCAGGTGCCCGAGGCCGTCGTGGTCGGCGTCGGGGTCGGGGTGGGCGTGGGGGTCACGGTCGGGGTGGGAGTGGGGGTGGGCTGACCGCCGCCGCCGATCTGCAGGTCGATGCAGGAGTAGAAGGCGTTGGAGGTGTCGGAGATGTTCCAGATCGCCAGGACCTTCTGGCGGCCGGAGTAGCCGGACAGGTTCACCGTGTGCGAGATGGTCGACGGCGGCTGCTGGCCGTTGCCGTTGAAGACGGCGACCCGGGTGCCGCCGATGTAGTACTCGTAGTTGAGCGTGGCGTGCCTGGCGGTGAACGTCCAGGTGAAGGTCACCGAGCTGCCCACGGAGGTGGCCGGCCACGGCTTGCTCTCGTCACTGAGCTGGGCGAACTGGCCGAGGTTGGCGTTGCAACTGCGCAGGCCCTTGGGGCCTTCCACGCTCTGCGGCTCATAGACGATCTGGCCGCAGTCGGCCACCTTGCCCTGGGCGCAGTTCGCCTGCCGGCTGGGGGGTGAGTTCACATAGCCGTGGGCGAACGCGGGAGAGGTGTTGAACACCGCCGTGGCGATGGTGATCACCGCCACGGCGACTAACGTGAGAGTCCTTCGCATTGAAGCGGCTCCTTTACATGGGGGGATAGTCCAAATGTAAAGGAAAGTTTCCTAACGGTAAACGGTCGGCTTACCAGAATTCCGGACTCTCGTCAGAGGCTCAGCGCGTCACGATGTAATCGCGCGGGTCACGGGGGGCGCGCTCGCGCGGCGGCGCCGCGGCGTGCCCGATCGCCACGCAGCCCATCGGGTCCCACGACTCCGGCAGGTCGAGCACCCGCCTCACCACAGGACGGCAGAACATCGTGGAGGACACCCACGCCGAGCCCAGCCCCTCGACCGCGAGCTGGATGAGGAAGTTCTCCACGCCGGCGCCCGTCGCCACGACGAACATCTCCCGCTCGGCGGCGTTGCGCCGGTCGTCGCGGTAGGTGTGGGAGCCCTCCATCACCAGGCACGGCACCACCAGGTAGGGGGCGTCGCGCAGGACGTCGCCGCGCCTGACCCGCTTGGCGATCGACTCCTCGGTGAAACCGTCGCCGCGCAGGTCCTCGATCCACGCCTCGCGCATGGCGTCGAGCAGCTCGGTGCGCGTGCGCGCCGACTCGACCAGCACGAACCGCCAGGGGGTCGTGTGGTGCGGCGCCGGCGCCGCGATGCCCGCGGCCACCGCCCTGCGCACCGCCCCGCCGTCGACCGGCCGGTCGGAGAACCCCCTGATCGTACGGCGGGCGAACACGACGTCGCGGGAGCCGAAGCGGAACAGGTCCTCGTCGGCCGGACGGACGAGCGGCCTGACCCCCGGGCCGTCGTCGTCGGTCACCAGATGGCCGAGGCCGCGCACGATCGCCACGGGAACGCCGTCGAGCTTGCCCTTGACCAGCTCGGCCGCGCTCGCGATCTCGTCGGCCAGCGCGGTGACGGTGGCGCTGAGCGCGTTGCCGTAGGAGTCGGAGGTGCCCCGGAAGTCGTCGAGCGGACGCACCCCGGAGACGCCGATCGCCACGTCGGTCTGCCCGTTGCGCCACGGACGCCCGAACGTGTCGGACAGGATCACCCCCACCCGCGCGTCGAGCCCGGCCCTGATCCGCGCCGCGGAGGCGTCGGGGTCCTCGGGCAGCAGCAGGACGGTGCCGGGCTCGGTGTTGGAGGCGTCGACCCCGGCCGCGGCCATCACGAAACCGTGGCGGGTCTGGGCGATCACCGTGTCGCCGACCCTGGCGACCACCCGCTCGGTCTCCTCCTCGATCGCGCCGGCCCGGTCGGGCGCCCGGCGGACGCGCCCCTCCGCCTTGCTCACGATCTTCGAGGTGACCACCACGATGTCGCCGTCGCGCAGGTCGGCCTCCTTGAGCAGGGCCGCCACCTCGTCGCCCGGCCGGACCTCGCCGATGCCGGTGACGGCGATGACCTCGATCCGCCGCGTGCTCATCGGACCAGCTCCAGGGCCAGGTCGAGCGCCGTACGGGCGATGTCGGCGGTCGCCTCGGCGTCGTGCATGAGGATCGGACGGGACACCACGCGCACGCCGTCGAGCGCCACCCCGGAGTCCTCCTCGGCCACCAGCCAGCCGTCGACCAGGCCGGAGCCGTAGAGGTCGAGCACGGCCTGGGCCGAGGTCTCCACCCCGATGGCCGTCAGGCACGCGTCGGCCATGCCGCGCACGGGCGCGCCGCCGATGATGGGGGAGACGCCGACCACGGTCTTGGCCGCGACCGCCTCGCGGATGCCCGGGACCTGGAGGATCGTGCCGATGCTCACCACCGGGTTGGACGGCGGCAGGATGACCACGTCGGCCTGCTCGATCGCCTTCAGCACGCCCGGCGCGGGCTTGGCCGTCTCGACGCCCACCAGCGCGAACGACTCGGCCGGGACCGAGGCGCGCAGGCGCACCCACCACTCCTGGAAGTGCACGGCCCGTTTGCCGCGCTCGTCGGAGATCACCACATGTGTCTCACAGCGGTCGTCGGTCATCGGCAGCAGCCGCACGCCCGGCTGCCAGCGCGCGCACAGGGCCTCGGTGATCTGCGAGAGCGGGTAGCCCGCCTCCAGCATCTGCGAGCGGACGATGTGGGTGGCGAAGTCGCGGTCGCCGAGCCCGAACCACTGCGGCTCGACCCCGTAGGCGGCCAGCTCCTCCTTGACGACGTGGGACTCCTTGGCCCTGCCCCAGCCCTGCTCCTCGTCGATGCCGCCGCCCAGGGTGTACATGACGGTGTCGAGGTCGGGGCAGACGCGCAGGCCGAACAGGGTGATGTCGTCACCCGTGTTGCCGATGACGGTGATCGAGGCGTCGGGTGCGGTGGCGCGCAGGCCGCGCAGGAAACGGGCGCCGCCGATACCGCCGGCGAGGGACACGATGTGCATGTGTCCCAGTCTTCCACCGGCCTCTGACATCCCCGTGGGGGGAGTGGTTCTGTCCTACTTCATGGCAGAGAAGTTCCAGGTATGGGGGTAAATGGGATGGAAGAGGTTCTTGGGACGCCCGCCGCGAAAGTCGGCAATGTGGCAAACTCCCTTCGGGCCAAAGGGTCCGATGGGGGTTACTCATGAGCAAACTCAATGCCGCCCGACTACGGGAGCCGGCAGCCTGGATCATGCTCGTCACCGGGCTGCTGGACGTCGTCCTGACGATCGGCCACATCCTGATCGGCGCGGGCGGCTCGCTCGACGGCGGGTTCGCCGGCCGTGCCGCCGCGAACCTGCCGGGCCTGACCAGCCCGGTCGTGACCGGGCTGTTCGTGGGTGCCGTGCTGCTGGTGACCAGGGCGGGCGAGCGCTCGCCCAAGGCCAGGACCATCGCCTACGGCTCGGCCGCCGGCCTCGGGCTCGCCGCCGTGTTCGGCGCGCTGGCGCTGATCGTCGGGCTGTTCGCCGGAGGCGGCTTCCGCGGGGTGGTCGAGTACGTCCTCACGGGCGTGCCCACGCTCGCGCTGACCGTCGTCGGCCTGGCCTACTTGCTCCCCGAGGTCATGTCCGACCGTTCCGCCATCCCCACCCTCGACGGGTACGGCCGCCCGACCACCCACTACGGCCAGCCGCAGCAGTTCGGCCAGTCCGACCAGCCCCAGTACGGCCGCCCCCAGCAGTTCGGCCAGCCGGACCAGCCCACCTACGGCCAGCCGGACCAGCCCGCTTACGGCCAGTCCGACCAGCCCGGCCACGGCTCCGACCAGCCGTCCCAGCCCGCGTACGCGCAGCCGCACGCCGCGCCGACCCCCTACGGCCAGCAGCCCGCGCTCGCGCAGCTCCCCCCGGGCCAGGACGCCCAGTCCGCCGCTCCCGCCCCCCAGCCCGCCTCCTCCGGCTACGCCCCCCAGCCGCCGTCGGGCCAGATCCCCGCAGCTCCGGGCTACGCCCCCCAACCCCCCTCGGGCCAGCAGACCCAGGGCTACGCCCCCCAGCCCCCCTCCTCCGGCTACGAGCCCCAGCCCGCCTCCAACGGGTACGCCCCCCAGCCGCCGTCCGGCCAGCAGTCGACCGTCGCCTTCGGCCAGCAGTCGGCCAACAACCATCAGGACCAGCAGGCGCCCTACGCCCAGCAGGACCAACAGGCCCCTTACGGCCAGCAGGACCAGCAGGCCCCCTTCGGTCAGCAGGACCAGCAGTCGGCTTTCGGTCAGCAGGACCAGCAGTCGGCTTTCGGTCAGCAGGACCAGCAGTCGGCTTTCGGTCAGCAGGACCAGCAGGCCCCCTTCGGTCAGCAGGACCAGCAGTCGGCTTTCGGTCAGCAGCCCGGCTACGGCGCCCAGGCGACGAACCCCGGCGGGCAGCCCGGCGGAGGCTACGGCCACCAGCCCCCGAGCTACGGCGGCCAGTCGGAGCCCTCCGGCTACGGCCAGCCCGAGCCCTCCACCCCCGGCTACGGCCGGCCCGCCCCCGCCGCGCCCGCCTTCGGCCAGTCCGACCCCTCGGGCTACGGCCAGCCCGCGCCCGGCTTCGGCCAGCACGACGCCACCGCCCCCGGCTACGGCCACCAGCCCGAGACCCCCGTCCCGCAGGCGGCCGACGCCCAGTCCCCCTACGCCCCCCAGCCCCCCGGCGCCCAGCCCGCCTACGGCCAAGCCGAGCCTCAAGGCCAGCAGCCCGCCTTTGGCCAGGGCGAGGTTCAGGGACAGCCCGCCTACGGCCAGGCCCAGCCTCAAGGCCAGCAGCCCGCCTACGGGCAGCCCGACCAGATGCCGTTCGGCCAGCCGTCGCAGGGGCCGTCGCAGGGCAGGCAGCCCGAGCCGTACCAGCAGCAGCCCTACCAGCCGGCCAGGGCCGCGCTCCCCGCCGCGTCCACCGACCAGCCCGGACGCCAGCCCGACTCCCCGTTCCCCCCGGCGCCCGAGCGCCCGTACGGCCAGGCCGACCAGCCCTTCGGGCACCCCCAGGGCCCGGCCGGACAGCCGTTCGCACAGCCGGGTACGCAGCCGGGCGCGCAGCAAGACCAGGGCTTCCCGCCGCAGAGCTTCGGCCAGGACCAGGGGTACGCCCCACCGGCCTACACCCCGTCCGAGACGCTCCCCGACTCCGGCTACCAGCCGCCCGCCGGCGAGTACACCCCCGCGCCCTACGTTCCGGCCGACAGCCAGCCCAGCGCGTACGGCCAGGCCGGCTACCCCACCCCCGACAACCCGTACGCCCCGAGGGACGGCTCCCAGAGCACCTTCGGCGACCAGGCGTACCCGAGCGGCGAGACCAGCCCGAGCGTCCCGTACCCGCAGGCGGAGCAGCAGCAGCCGTACCTCGACCGCCAGAGCGCCTTCGACCAGCAGGGCGGCCAGCCGTTCACCGGCTACTCGGGCCACGGGTACGCCACCCCCGCCTACCAGGAGCCGGACCCGCCCGTCGACCCGCGCTCCCAGCAGCTCCTGGACGCCTACCAGCAGGCCGAGACCTACCAGAGCTCGACGGCCGCCTCCGGCACCCAGCCCGACCTGAGGGTCCCCGACTACGGCGGCCAGCCGGCCAGGCCGTACGACGACCCGTTCGGCCACCCGCAGCAGGGTCAGCCGTACCCGCAGCAGCAGAACGCGTACGAGCCCCAGCAGCAGGGCCAGTACGAGCCCCAGACCTACCGCCCCACCCACCAGGCCCCGGCCGGGTGGACCGAGGCGCAGGGCGAGTCGACGATGCGGCTCGACCCCTCGCAGTTCGGGGACGCCCTCGGCGCCCAGAACCGCCCGGGTGACGACCCAATCGACCCAACGGCCATATACACGCCCAACGAGCCACGCAGGTAACGGACCGGCAAACGACGGCTAGAGAGAAGGTGGCCCAAAGGGCGGGCGTCTACCCCGCCCTGCTACGGTTCCGACCGCTGACAGCGTTGAACGAACCGGGTCGAAGCCTTGCTGTGCAGGGGGTCTCGGCCTGGTGCGAACACCACATGCCGAGCACACCGGGGCGAGAGTCGGTCTTTCCCCGGATACCGTCATGCCGCTTGACGTCACGTACGGCACGCGCGTGTAATTACAACCATGTTGTTACGCCTTCCCTTGGGTGGGTAGGAGGAAGGCGTCCATGGGGGGCTCCATTGCGGGCGGGCGGCAGGGAGGTGTGCAGTGACCGATCCGGTCATCGCACAGGATCAGCTTGACGCTGAAGAACTCGGATGGCAGGAGCGTGCGTTGTGCGCGCAGACCGATCCGGAGGCGTTCTTCCCGGAAAAAGGCGGCTCCACCCGAGAAGCCAAGAAGGTCTGTCGATCGTGTGAGGTCCGTGCCGAGTGCTTGGAATACGCACTCGAACACGATGAGCGATTCGGCATCTGGGGTGGGTTGTCGGAGCGGGAGCGCAGACGGATCAAGCGCCAGGCCGTTTAGGGGATATGAGCGAAAGGGTCACGCGGTAGCCCGCGTGACCCTTTTTCGCGTGTGGTCACACCTGTAGGGTGGGCGCGCCTGATCAACGCTGGAGTCGCCCGACCATGACACGTCCCCTCGTCACCGTGATCGTCGTCGCCCATGATGGCGGGCGCTGGCTGGGGGAGACGTTGCGTGCGCTGGCCGGTCAGAGCCGCAGGCCGGAGCGCGTCGCGGGCGTCGACAACGGCAGCAGGGACGGCTCGGCCGACCTGCTCGCGCAGACGCTCGGCCCGTCCAACGTGCTCGCGCTGCCGCGCTCGGCCTCGTTCGGGGACGCGGTGGCGGAGGTGCTGGACAAGCTGCCGCCGTGCGGCCAGAACGAGTGGCTCTGGCTGCTGCACGACGACTGCGCCCCCGACCGGCGGGCGCTGGAGGCCCTGCTCACGGCGGCCGAGCAGGACCCCAAGGCGGCGGTGCTCGGCCCGAAGCTGCGCGACTGGCTCGACCGCAGACGCCTGCTCGAACTGGGCGTGACCGTCGGCCTCACCGGGCGCAGGGACACCGGGCTGGAGCCGCGCGAGTTCGACCAGGGGCAGCACGACGGCACCCGGGAGGTGCTCTCGGTCTCCACGGCGGGCATGCTGGTCCGCCGCGACGTCTGGGAGCGGCTCGGCGGCCTCGACCCGCTGTTCCCGCTCTTCCGCGACGACCTCGACCTGTGCTGGCGGGTACGCAACGCCGGCCACAGGGTGCTGGCGGTGACCTCGGCGGTGGCCTGGCACGCCGAGGCGGCGGCGCGCAGGCGACGGCGGATCACGGTCAGCGGCGACCATCCGCGCAGGCTCGACCGGCGGAACGCGATGTTCGTCATCATGGCGAACCTGCCGTTCCGTGTGATGTTGTGGGCACTCGTCCGGAACCTGGCCGGGTCGGCCCTGCGCACGCTGCTGTTCCTGCTGGGCAAGCAGCCGGCGAACGCGCTGGACGAGATGGTGGCGCTGGGGTCGATCCTGGTGCACCCGTTCCGGCTGCTGAAGGCGCGCAGGGCTCGCCGCGACGGCCGTAAAAAGGGATTTATCCGTATAAAGCGGTTGCTGACGCCGCCGGGAGGCGCCTACCGGCGGCTGACCGACATGGTGCAGAGCTTCCTCGCCGGCGAGACCCCCGTGGACTCCACCGGCCGCCACCACCACCACCACCACCACTCCGCCACCGAGGACGACGAGGCGAGCACACCGGCGGACACCGGCGCGGTCAAGGGCTTCCTCCGGCGTCCGGGCGTCGTCCTCATGCTCGCCCTCGCCGTGATCTCGCTGGTCGCCGAACGGTCGCTGCTCGGCGGCGACCGGCTGGGCGGCGGCGCGCTGGTCCCGGTGACCGGCGGCGCGGGGGACCTGTGGCGGTTCTACACCGAGGGCTTCCACGACATCGGGCTCGGCTCCACCGACTGGGCGCCGCCGTACGTGGCGCTGCTGGCGGTGGCCTCGACGCTGGCGCTGGGCAAGACGTGGCTGGCCGTGTCCGTGCTGCTGCTCGGCTCGGTGCCGCTGGCCGGGGCGTCGGCGTACCTGGCGACCAGGCACATCATCCCGGCGGTGCCCGCGCGGGCCTGGGCGGCGGGGACGTACGCGCTGCTGCCCGTCGCGACCGGTGCGATCGCGGCCGGGCGGCTCGGCACGGCGGTGGTGTTCGTGCTGGTCCCGGTGTACGCCGCGCTCGGCACCACGCTGCTGTCCGGCGAGCGGCGCCGCGCCAGGCGCGCGGCCTGGGCGCTCGGGCTGCTGCTGGCCGTGGGGACCGCGTTCGTCCCGCTGGTGTATCCGCTCTTCGCGGTGCTCGGCGTGCTGGCCGCCGTCGCGTACGGCGGGGTGCGGCGCGGCGTGGTGACCTCCATGGCGGTCGCGCTCGCGGTGCCCGTCGTGCTGCTGTTCCCCTGGCTGGCCGGGCTGGTCGCGGACCCGGGCCGCATCCTGCTGGAGGCGGGCCTGCACGATCCCGCCCTGGTGGAGGCGGGGCTCGCGCCGGAGTCGCTGCTCGCGCTCAGCCCGGGAGGGCCGGGGCTGCCGCCGTTCTGGGTGACGGCCGGGCTGGTGGTGACCGCGCTGGCCGCGCTGCTCATGCGCCGCCAGCGGATGATCGTCGCGATCGGCTGGGGCGTCACGCTGTACGGCGTGCTGGCGGCCATCCTGGTCAGCCGGATCGGCGTCGAAGGGGCGCGGGCCTGGCCCGGCGTGCCGCTGGCGTTCGCGGGGACCGGGCTGCTGGTGCTCGTGGGCCTGACCGCGCACCGGCTGGCCGAGCTGCGGGCCGGCGGCGGGCTGCGCAGACTGGGCGCGACCCTGGTGGTGGCCGCCGCCGTGAGCACGCCGATCCTGGCCGCCGGCTACTGGATGGCGTACGGGGTGCGCGGCCCGCTGACCGGCGACGCGCCCGAGACGCTGCCCGCGCTGGCCACCTGGAGCACCCGGCACGGCGAGCGCACGCTGCTGATCAAGGGGCACGCCTTCACCGTGCTGCACGGCCGTACCCCGTTGATCGGCGAGGCCGAGCTGCCGGTCGCGTCCGAGGGCCGTACGAAGGTCGCGGTCGCGGCGCAGGGCCTGGTCGGCGGGCGCGGCGGGACCGACGCGGCGACGCTGGCCGAGCACGGGATCGCCATGGTGGCCGTGGCCGCGCCGGTGCCGCCGGAGCTCGCCAGGTCGCTCGACTCGCAGCCGTCGTTGGAACGCATGAGCCTGTCGGAGGCGGGCGGCCTGTGGCGGCTGGCCGAGCCGGTCACCCGCGTGGCCGCCGAGCCGGCCGACGTCCTGCACACGCCCTGGTTGTGGGCCCAGGGGGCGCTGGCCCTGATCGTGCTGGCCCTGGCCACGCCCGGACGCCGGGAGAGCGGCGCGGTCGAGGGCGTCGAAGCGCCCGTGCCCGCGCCGGCGGGGGTGCGATGAAGACGTTCGTGGAGAACAGGTTCGGCCTGCTGGTGCTGGTCGTGGTGGCGCTGTCGGCCCTGTACGGCGTCGCGTTCGTCACCCGTCCGGCCCCCGCCCCGGCCAAGGCGGAGGGGCCGAGGAAGGTGGCCGTCGAGTCGGTGACCGCCGTCTGCCCCGGTGCCAAGGGCGCGCAGATGAACGTCTACCTGCCCGGACGCCTGTCCCGCGAGGTCATGAAGAACGCCGAGCCGTACGTGACGAACGGCCCGGGAGCGCTCGAAGCCGGATACACCACCCGGGTGACCTCAGGCGCGGCCCGCGGGCTGTCCGGGGTGCGCTGCACCGAGCCGGCGCAGGCCGCCTGGCTGGTCGGCCCCGGTCCCGCGGTGGCCGACGTGGTCCTGCACCTCACCAACGCCGACAAGGCCCCGGCCCAGGCCGACGTCGAGGTGTACGCGGCCGAGGGCCTGGTCTCCGGCGACAAGGGCCGCGGCCTGGAGCTCGCGCCGGGCGAGCACAAGGAGATCGACCTCAGGACGCTCGCGCCCTCGGCGGACGTCATGGCCGTCGGCGTCACCACCGTCTTCGGTCGACTGGCGGTGGCGGCCAGGGCGTCGATGCAGGCCGGCGGCGTGGACTGGCTGCCGCTCGCCGCGCCCCCGGCCACCCGCGTGGTGGTGCCCGGCATCCCCGGCGGCGGCGGAAGGCGCGAGCTGCTGGTCGCCGCCCCCGGCGAGAACGACGTGTCGGTGCAGGTCAAGGCGGTCAGCCAGGACGCCGAGTACGCGATGAAGGGCCGCGAGACCATCGACGTGCCGGCGGGCAGCGTGGTCGCGATGGACGTGACCACCGGGATCGGCGGCGAGTCGGCCGCGCTCGTGCTCACCGCGCCGGAGCCGATCGTGGCCGGGCTCGTCGTCGCCGGCACCGGCGTGCGGCAGGACGTGGCGTTCACGGCGGGCACGCCCCCGCTCGACCTGGGCAGCGCGGTCGCGGGCAACGGGCCCGGCACGCGGCTGCTGTTCACCGCGCTCGGTGGTCCCGGCGAGATCCGGGTGCAGGAGGTGCCGGTGAAGGGCGAGCCGGGCAGGCCGTACGACGTGGCGGTGCCCGCCGGGCGGACCAAGGAGCTGCGGCTGCGCGGCAAGGGCGAGTTCGCCGTGGTCGTCACGCCCGTGTCGGGCCAGGTCTACGGCGGCCGGGTCATCGAGGAGCGGCAGAAGGACGGGCTGCTCGTCACGGCCCAGCCGCTCGCGCCCGCGCGCATGTGGACCATGCTGCCCGCGCTGACCGACAGCCCCCTCGCCGTGCTGCCCTGACCCGGGTCACCCGGGCCGGGCGGGTCAGCGGCGGTCGTCGTAGCCCGGGTCGACGGTCTCGGGGGCGAGGCCGAGCAGCGTGGCGACCTGCTCGACCACCGTGTCGTGCACCATCGCGCCCAGGGTGTCGCGGTCGCGGGCACGGGCCTCCAGCGGGCGGCGGTAGATCACCACGGAGGCGGGCGACTGGCCGCTGGCCGCGTCGGCGCGGCCGAACGGGATGGGCTCGGTGCCCATGCTCGGGCCGTCGCCCAACTCGTTGAGCGGCGGCACCTCCTCGACCGCGAACTCCACGGCCGACAGCTGTTTGTCCCATCGCGGCCGGAGCCGGTCGACGGCGTCGAGCACGAGGTCGTCGAAGCGCTCGCTGCGGGAACGGGCCATGGGGACGTGGGAGGGGGCGAGGGGGCCGCGCAGGCCACGACCGTGGCGATCGCGCCGTCTGGGACCGCGCTTTGGAGTCACCGACCAAGTGTAAGGGCACCCGCCCGCGAACCCCCGGAACCCCCGCCCCGCGTCATCGCGGTCCGGAGCGGGGGGCGAGGAACTCGCGGTACTGCTCCATCCACGTCAGCACGTCGCGCAGCGGCTCGGGACGCAGCCGGCACGGGCGCCACTGCGCCTGCCGGCCCTGCTCCACGAGCCCCGCGCGGGCCAGCACCTTCACGTGCTTCGAGACGGTCGGCAGCGTGAGGTCGAACGGTTCGGCCAGCTCGCCGACGGTCGCCTCGCCCTCGGTCAGCCGGGCGAGCATCGCCCGCCGCGTCGGGTCGGCGAGGGCCGCGAAGACGGCGTTCAGCTGATCGTCCCGGCTCATCACTTTCCTTGGTGGTTAATTAACTGATGGAGAAAGTACAAGGCCACCGGTGTGGCGTCAACGGCGACGGGGCAAGGTTGTCCCTCAGGCGCGCGCATCGGTGCATGTGGGTGGAAAGCCTGCGACAGGTGTCCGAATTGTGGCGACACGCTCGTTAAGAGCGCTCAGATAGTGGCGCCTCGCACTCTTAGCAGATACGGTCCCTCCGTGAGCCCCGTCCGCCGCTGTTCCCGCACCGCTTGCAGCCAGCCTGCCGTCTTCACGCTCACGTACGTATACGCCGACTCGACCGCAGTTCTCGGCCCTCTGGCGACGTACGCCGAGCCACACTGTTACGACCTGTGCGCCGAACACGCCGAGCGGCTGACCGCTCCCCGCGGCTGGGAGGTCGTCCGGCTCCCCACCGACGGCAACTCCCCCAGCTCGGACGACCTGGAGGCGCTGGCCAACGCGGTCAGGGAGGCCGCCAGGCCCACACCGTCCGGCAGCGGCGAGCCGGTCGGCCAAGGGGTCGAGGTCGGGCGCAGGGGCCACCTGCGCGTTCTTCGGTCGGCCCAGCAGCACCGCGACCGGTAGGCTCGTTTCACACGACAAACGACCTAGGGCGGAGCTGAAGAGTGGGCGACCTCGCCAAGATCTTCAAGGCGTACGACGTTCGCGGGGTGGTTCCCGGCGAGCTCGACGAGCCGATCGCCGAGGCCGTGGGGGCGGCGTTCGTCGAGGTGACCGGGGCCGTGTCCGTCGTCGTGGCCCATGACATGCGCGAGTCGTCCGTGCCGCTGGCCGAGGCGTTCGTCAGGGGCGCCCGCTCGCGCGGGGCCGACGTCGTGTTCGCCGGGCTGGGCTCCACCGACCTGCTCTACTACGCCAGCGGCAGCCTGGGCCTGCCCGGCGTGATGTTCACCGCCAGCCACAACCCGGCCCAGTACAACGGGATGAAGATGTGCCGCGGCGGCGCGGTGCCGATCGGCGGCGAGACCGGGCTGAGCGAGATCCGCGACCGCGCGGCCGAGCTGGTGGGCGCCGCCACCGCCGCCCCGACCGGGTCGCTGATCGAGAAGGACCTGCTGTCCGGCTACGCCCACCACCTGCGCTCCCTCGTCGACCTGTCGGCGATCCGGCCGCTCAAGGTCGTCGTCGACGCGGGCAACGGCATGGCCGGCCACACGGTCCCGCCCGTGTTCCAGGGCCTGCCGCTGGAGCTGGTCCCGCTCTACTTCGAGCTCGACGGCGACTTCCCCAACCACGAGGCCAACCCGCTGGAGCCGCAGAACCTCCTCGACCTGCAGCGGGCCGTCGTCGAGAGCGGCGCCGACCTGGGCCTCGCCTTCGACGGCGACGCCGACCGCTGCTGGGTGATCGACGAGCGCGGCGCGTCCGTCTCGCCGTCGGCCGTCACGGCCCTGGTGGCCACCCGCGAGCTGGCCAAAGACCCCGGCGGCACGATCATCCACAACGTGATCACCTCGCTCGGCGTGCCCGAGATCGTCCGCGAGCACGGCGGCGAGCCCGTGCGCACGCGCGTCGGCCACTCCTTCATCAAGGCGGAGATGGCCCGCACCGGCGCGATCTTCGGCGGCGAGCACTCCGCCCACTACTACTTCCGCGACTTCTGGTTCGCCGACTCGGGCCTGCTCGCCGCGATGCACGTGCTGGCCGCGCTGGGCGAGCAGGACCGCCCGCTGTCGCAGGTGGTGGCGGCCTACTCCCGCTACCACGCCTCCGGCGAGCTCAACAGCGCGGTCGCCGACCAGGGCGAGGCGCTGGCGCTCGTGCGCGCGGCCTTCGCGGGCCGCGGCGAGGTCGACGAGCTCGACGGCCTGACGATCACCGGCCCCGACTGGTGGTTCAACCTGCGCGCGTCCAACACCGAGCCGCTCCTCAGGCTGAACGCCGAGGCGGCCGACGAGAGCAAGATGAAGGCGATCAAGGACGAGGTCCTCGCCATCGTGGGAAGGGTGTCACTGTGAAGATCGACGACTGGCTGCTGGAGATCCTGGCCTGCCCGGCCTGCAAGGCGCCGCTGCGCGCCGAGGCCGAGACCGAGGAGCTGGTCTGCACGGACTGCGGTCTGATCTACCCCGTGCGCGACGACATCCCCGTCCTGCTGGTCGATGAGGCAAGGAAGCCGTGACCTGGGAGCCCGGGCGGCTCGATGACCAGCATCACCTCACCGAGGCCGATCCGGGCGGCATGCTGCTCGCGGTCGCGGCCTCGGCCGCCCAGGTGCGCACGGGTCGCCGTGCCGCGGTCGAGGCCGGCGTCGACCGGCTGGTCGGCCAGGGCCGCCCGCGGGCCGTCGTGGTCGCGGGCATGGGCACGGCGGGCCTGACCGGCGACATCCTCGCGGCGGTGTGCGGCAACGGCGTGCCGCTGCCGATCATGACGCTGCGGTCCTACCAGCTCCCGGGCTGGATCGGCGCGACCGACCTGGTCATCGCCGTCTCCGCCACCGGAGACGAGGAGGAGACGGTCTCCCTCGCCGTCCAGGCCGTCCGGCGGGGGTGCGGGCTGCTGGCCGTGTGCCCGCCGGGCTCGCCGCTGGAGGCCGTGGCCGTGCAGGCGTCGGCGATCCACGTCCCGGTGCGGCCCGACGGTCCGCCCAGGGCCGCCCTGTGGCTGCTGACGATCCCGGTGATCGTGGCCGCGTCCGCGCTCGGGCTGGTCACGGCAGGGCCCGAGGTGTTCGAGCGGGTGGCCGCGGCCCTTGAGGACATCGCCAACCGCTGCCGTCCCTCCAGCGAGTCCTTCGTCAACCCGGGCAAGTCCCTCGCCATGGATCTGGCCGAGAGCATCCCGATGATCTGGGGTTCCTCGCCCGTGGCCCGTGCCGCGGCGTACCGGCTGGCCTGCCAGCTCAACGAGACCGGCAAGTACCCCGCCGTCTTCGGCGAGCTGCCGGAGGCGGGCCACAACCAGGTGGCCGCCCTGGAGGGGCCGCTGGCCGAGCGGGACATCTTCGCCGACACGGCCGGGCCGACGCTCAGGCTCGTCATGCTGCGCGACGTCGAGGAGCATCCTCAGGTGACGCGGCAGCGCGAGGCGTCGCTGCGGCTCGCGCGCGACCGGGACGTGCCGGTCAGCGAGCTGACCGCGGAAGGGCTGCATCCGCTCGAACGGCTGGCCGCGCTCGTCGGCCTGGCGGACTACGCCGCCACCTATCTGGCCCTCGGCTACGCGCTCGATCCGACGCCTGTGGCCACGATCACTGAGCTTCGGGCAAGGGTTTCGCAATAGGATCCCATGTCAGGTCCATGCAGGTGATCTTATGAGCGGAGACGACCGGTGAGCGCGAGTGGTGGCACCAAGGCAATCATTGCGGCGCTGAGCGCCAACCTGGCGATCGCGGTGGCGAAGTTCGTGGCGGCGTTCTTCACCGGGTCGTCCTCGATGCTGGCCGAGGGCATCCACTCCGTCGCCGACTCGGGCAACCAGCTCCTGCTCCTGATCGGCGGCAAACGGGCCCAGCGGGCCAGCGACAAGGCCCATCCCTTCGGCTACGGGCGCGAGCGGTACTTCTACGCGTTCGTGGTCGCCGTCGTGCTGTTCACCATCGGCGCGGTCTTCTCGATCTACGAGGGCTGGCACAAGATCTCCTCGCCGGCCGAGGTCGATGCGCCGATCTGGGCGTTCGCGGTGCTGATCTTCGCGATCATCGCCGAGGGCTTCTCGTTCCGTACGGCGGTCAAGGAGTCCAACCCGCTGCGCGGCAAGCAGTCGTGGTTCGCCTTCATCCGCCGTTCCAAGTCGCCCGAGCTGCCCGTCATCCTGCTGGAGGACCTGGGCGCGCTGCTCGGCCTGGTCTTCGCGCTGTTCGGCGTGACGATGGCCGTCGTCACCGGCGACGGCGTCTGGGACGGCATCGGCACCCTCATGATCGGCGTGCTGCTGGCCGTCATCGCGATCGTGCTGGCCGTCGAGACCAAGTCGCTGCTGCTCGGCGAGGGCGCGTCGCCCGAGGTCGAGGAGCAGATCCGGGTCGCGCTGGAGGGCGCCCCCGAGGTGACCAGGATCATCCACATGCGCACGCTGCACCTCGGCCCCGAGGAGCTGCTGGTGGCGGCCAAGATCGCGGTCGCGCACGACGACACGGCCGGCGAGGTGGCCCGCGGCATCGACGAGGCCGAGCGACGCATCCGCGACGCCGTGCCGATCGCGCGGGTGATCTACCTGGAGCCCGACCTCGACCGGCTGCGTACGACCGCCGGCTGACGCTCAGCCCCGGGGCCGCAGCAGCCTCAGGGCCTTCTCCTTCTCGAAGTCCAGGGCCCTGCGCGGTACCTGGATGCGGCCGATGCGCACGCCCAGCTCGCGCACGGCCGCGGCCACCTGGGGCTCGCTCAGCACGCGCAACGCGAAGGCCAACTCGGCGGGCGAGACGTCGAACCGCTTCTCCAGCTCCACCCCCTGGGCCACGGCGGCGAGTTCGTCAGGACCGAATCTGCGGTGCGCACCGCGCTCCCGGACGGGCGGCAGCAGGCCCAGAGCCTCCCGGTATCGGAGCATTCGTGGGGACATGCCGAGCCGCTTGGCTGCTTCCGTGATGCGCATCCTTACATTCTTACGTCAGTTTCGCCGTCTCGGAGATGCGAGGCCGCCCGAGCGCCGCCTAAACTCGTCCGCGACACCAATCGTGACGCGAGGGGAATCCCGATGGACTTCAAGGTCGCCGACCTTTCACTTGCCGACTTCGGCCGCAAGGAAATCCGGCTCGCCGAGCACGAGATGCCCGGCCTCATGGCGATGCGCAAGGAATACGCGGCCTCCCAGCCCCTCCGCGGCGCGAAGATCATGGGCTCCCTGCACATGACGATCCAGACGGCCGTGCTCATCGAGACACTGGTCGCGCTCGGCGCCGAGGTCCGCTGGGTGAGCTGCAACATCTTCTCCACCCAGGACCACGCCGCCGCCGCGGTCGTCGTAGGCCCCGGCGGCACCCCGGAGGACCCGAAGGGCGTCCCCGTGTTCGCCTGGAAGGGCGAGACGCTGGAGGAGTACTGGTGGTGCACCGAGCAGGCCCTCACCTGGCCGAACGGTGACGCCCCCAACATGATCCTCGACGACGGCGGCGACGCCACGCTCCTCGTCCACAAGGGCGCCGAGTACGAGAAGGCCGGGGCCGTGCCCCCCGCCGGCGCCGACGACCCGGAGGAGTGGCACGTCATCATCGACCTGCTCACCCGCACGGTCGGCGAGGACAAGCGCTGGACCCGCATCGCCGAGAGCATCAAGGGCGTGACGGAGGAGACCACCACCGGCGTGCACCGTCTCTACGAGATGCACAAGAACGGCCAGCTCCTCTTCCCGGCGATCAACGTCAACGACTCGGTCACCAAGTCGAAGTTCGACAACAAGTACGGCTGCCGCCACTCCGTCATCGACGGCCTCAACCGCGCCACCGACGTGCTCATCGGCGGCAAGGTGGCCGTGGTCTGCGGCTACGGCGACGTCGGCAAGGGCTGCGCCGACGCGCTGCGCGGCCAGGGCGCCCGGGTCATCGTCACCGAGATCGACCCGATCTGCGCCCTCCAGGCGGCCATGGACGGCTTCCAGGTCACCACGCTGGAGGAGGTCGTCGGCATCGCCGACATCTTCGTCACCACCACCGGCAACTTCAACATCATCACCGCCGCGCACATGGCGCAGATGAAGCACCAGGCGATCGTGTCCAACATCGGCCACTTCGACAACGAGATCGACATGGCCGGCCTGGCCAAGCTGCCCGGCATCGTGAAGAACAACATCAAGCCGCAGGTCGACGAGTGGGTCTTCGCCGACGGTCACTCGATCATCGTGCTGGCCGAGGGCCGCCTGATGAACCTGGGCTGCGCCACCGGCCACCCCAGCTTCGTCATGTCCAACTCCTTCACCAACCAGGTGATCGCGCAGATCGAGCTGTTCACCAAGACGGCCGAATACCCGACCGGCGTCTACACGCTGCCCAAGCACCTCGACGAGAAGGTCGCCCGCCTTCACCTCGACGCGCTCGGCGTCAAGCTCACCGAGCTGACCAAGGAGCAGGCGGCCTACATCGGCGTGCACGTCGAGGGCCCGTACAAGTCCGACCACTACCGCTACTGATCCGCAGGGCGGCTCCGGGAGGGCCTGGTCCCTCCCGGAGCCGCTTCTTTCGCGAGGGGCTGGGCATGGATCTCTGGGAAAGCGGCGAGCGGCAGATCTCCTGGGCGGCGCGCTCGATGCCGGTGCTGACCGCCATCGGCGAGCGGTTCGCGCTCGAACGGCCGCTCGACGGGCTGAAGATCGCGGCCTGCCTCCACGTCACGGCCGAGACGGCCGTGCTCATGGGCGCGTTGAAGGCGGGCGGCGCCGAGATCGCGCTGGCCGCCTCCAATCCGCTGTCCACCCAGGACGACGTGGCCGAGGCCCTGCGCGCGTACGGGATCGCCGTGCACGCCCGTGCCGGGGTCGATCGCGCCACCTACTACCTGCACATCCACCGGGCCCTCGACCTCGGGCCCGACCTCGTGCTGGACGACGGCTGCGACCTGGTGAACATCCTGCACACCGAGCGCACCGACCTGCTGGACGGTGTGAGCGGCGGCTGCGAGGAGACCACGACCGGCATCATCCGGCTGCGGCAGATGGCGGCCGAGCAGGCGTTGCGGTTCCCGGTCGTGGCCGTCAACGACACCCGTACGAAGCGCATGTTCGACAACCGGTACGGCACCGGGCAGTCCACGCTCGACGGGATCATGCGGGCCACCAACACCATGCTCGCCGGCCGTACGGTCGTGGTGGCCGGGTTCGGGTTCTGCGGGCGCGGCGTGGCCGAGCGGGCCAAGGGGCTCGGCGCCCGGGTCATCGTCACCGAGATCGACGCGGTCAAGGCCCTCGACGCCACCCTCCAGGGCTACGAGGTGCGTCCCATGGCCCAGGCGGCGATGGTCGGCGACCTGTTCGTCACCGTGACGGGCAACCGGGACGTCATCAGGGCCGAGCACCTGTCGGTCATGAAGGACGGCGCGATCCTGGCCAACGCCGGCCACTTCGACGTGGAGATCGACGTACGGGCCCTCGACGAGATGGCGCACGAGGTGCACCGGGGGGTGCGCCCGAACACCGACGAGTACGTCATGCCCGACGGCAGCCGACTGCTGCTGCTGGCCGAGGGCCGTCTGGTCAACCTGACCGCCGCCGAGGGGCATCCGGCGGCCGTCATGGACATGTCGTTCTCCGCGCAGGCGCTGGCCGTGGCCTGGCTGGCGGGGCAGCGGGCGGGCCTGACGCCCGGCGTGTACGACGTGCCGGAGGAGATCGACCACGAGGTGGCCAAGCTCAAGCTGGCCGCCGCCGGCATCGGCATCGACACGCTGACCCCCGAGCAGGAGGACTACCTCCACTCCTGGCGGGTCGGCTCCTGACGGGCTGCTGAGAGCCCCTAGAGGGCCGCCTGCATCTCCTGCATGCGGCGGATCTCGGCCGTCTGGGTGACGCTGACGTCCGTGGCCAGCTCCTCGATCTTGATGTGCGAGCCGCGGGTCAGGACCTGGTCGGACATTTCGAGCGCGCCCAGATGATGTTTGATCATCAGTTCCAGGAACAGCCGGTCGAAGTCCTTGCCCGTGGCCGCCTTCAGCTTCGCCATCTGCTCGGGCGTGGCCATGCCGGGCATGTCGCCGTGCGCCGCGTGATGGTCGGGCACCTTCTGGTCCTGCTGCTTGAGCCAGGTGGACATGAACTGGATCTCCGGGCCCTGCGCCGCCTTGATCCGGTCGGCCAGGCTCTTGAGCTTGACCGAGTCCGCCCTGGTGGGAGCCAGGATCGTCATGTCGAGGGCCTGCTGGTGATGGACGATCATGTCCTGGACGTACGTGATGTCGGCGGCGTTGGCCGTGGGCCTGGGGACGGCGGTGGCCGCGTCGCCGGGGGCCAGCGTGCGGGCCTGCTCGCCCGGACGGCCCGGGGCGAGCACCGGCGCGGTGGAGTCGGCCCGCGGCTGGGAGGAGGCGCCCGAGGAGCAGCCGGACAGGGCAATCAGCGTGCCCGCGATGACGATGAGCGCGCCGCGCACTCGGCCTCCTGACTGGCTTGGGACGAGAATGCGGACTCTAGGCCATGAATCGCCCGAAGGAAAGAGGTCGAAACGGAACAAGATTTGACACATTGGACGCTGGCCAGGTCGCGGGGAGTAAGCGACGATGGCGGAGATTTATGCCCCCTTTATAGGAGGACCACGGAGTGTTCACCCCCCGCAGGGCCCTCATCCTGGTAGCCGCCCTCGTCGCGGCAACGGGCGCCACCCTGCCCGCCCAGGCTGCGGACATCCCGGCTCCAGGCGAGATCGTCATGAGCTCGAACATCACGCACGTCGCGAACGTGCCCAAGCCGGAAGCGCTGTCCGACATCCACACGGACATGGCCTTCCAGGGCGACTACGCCTTCGTCGGCAACTACTACGGCTTCTCCATCTACGACATCAAGCACCCGAAGAAGACCTCGCTCGTGAGCTCGGTCGTGTGCCCCGGCGGCCAGATGGACATGTCCGTCTACGGCAACCTGCTGTTCGGCTCCGTCGACTCCTCGCGCAACAACGACTCGTGCAGCAGCACGTCCCAGAGCGCCTCCGTCAAGGAGTCGTGGGAGGGCATGCGCATCTTCGACGTCAGCGACAAGTCCAACCCCAAGTACATCAAGTCGGTCGAGACGAACTGCGGCTCGCACACGAACACGCTGGTGCCCGACCCGGCCGGCAAGAACGTCTACATCTACGTCTCCTCCTACGGCCCCAGCGCCAATTACCCCGACTGCAAGCCGCCGCACGACCTGATCTCGATCATCAAGGTGCCGCTGGACAACCCGACCGCCGCGGCCGTCATCGCGACGCCGAACCTGTTCCCCGACGGCGGCAACCCCGGGCTGCCGCTGCCGTACCCGAACGGCAAGTCGGCCACCACCGGCTGCCACGACATCACCGCCTACCCCGAGAAGGGCATCGCCGCGGGCGCCTGCATGGGCGAGGGCGTGCTGCTCGACATCTCCAACCCCGAGCAGCCCAAGGTCACCGCGAAGGTGCGCGATGACGTGAACTTCGCCTTCTGGCACTCGGCCACGTTCAACAACGAGGGCACGAAGGTCGTCTTCACCGACGAGCTGGGCGGCGGCAGCCGGGCCACCTGCAACGAGGCCATCGGCCCGAACAAGGGCGCCAACGCCTACTACGACATCGTCGGCGGGCAGCTCGTGTTCAAGGGCTACTTCAAGATCGCCCGCCACCAGGCCGACACCGAGAACTGCGTCGCGCACAACGGCTCGCTGATCCCGGTCAAGGGCCGCGACGTCATGGTGCAGGCGTGGTACCAGGGCGGCATCTCGGTGGTGGACTTCACCGACTCCGCCAACCCGCAGGAGATCGCCTACTTCGAGCGCGGGCCGGACGAGACCGCCCCGCCGCTCGACGGCGGTTTCTGGTCGGCGTACTACTACAACGGCTACATCTACGGCTCGGACTTCAACCTGGGCCTGGACGTGCTCAAGCTCAACGACCCGCGGACGAACCAGGCCAACAGCGTCAAGATGGGCCAGCTGAACGCTCAGACGCAGGGCTCGTACCCCGAGCACGGGCGCGGCGTCCCCGGCGGCAAGTAGTCCCGCGCCGCCGGCTCACTGCGGCGGCGCGAACCCGCCCGGAGTCGCCTTCGGCGGCTCCGGCGCGGGCCCCGGCTGAGGCCGGTGAGGAGCCTGCACCGGGTGGTGCGCCTGCTGGTACGGCCCCTGCTGCGGATACGTCGGATACGGCGAGTACGGCGTGGGCCTGGGCGCGGACCCGGCGACCAGGGCGGCGGCCTGGCGCGCGAAGCGGGCCTCCGCCCGCCGCCGGCGCTCGGCCAGGACCGCGCTCAGGTACGCGTGCGGCGGCACCCCCGCGGGCGCGGCCGGCGACACGAAGGCCGCCGTCTGCCTCGCGATGCGCAGCCCCATCTCGTGCTGGACCTGCGGCGTGAGGTCGTGCCAGCGCGTCAGGTACTGGCGGGCGGCCTGCGCGAGCTCCTCGGGAAGCTGGGAGAGCTCCAGGGTGGCGGCCCAGGCGGCCAGTGGCGGCGGCATCAGGATGGCCTGCCCGCTCTCGCGCGGCGCCCGATCGGAGATCACGATGGTCCCGGCGAAGATGTCGCCGAGCCGCTTGCCCTGCTGCGAGACCAGCGAGGAGATCAGCGCGGGCGCCCCGGAGAGCATCCAGAACTCCACCAGCCCGGCCAGGCCGCGGAACAGCGCCTGCCGGAAGCGCTCCGGGCTGCCGTCGTCCGCGACCACCCGCAGGCCGAGCGCCAGCTTGCCGAGGCTGCGCCCCCTGGTGAGCGTCTCGAAGAGCACCGGATAGCCGACCATCACCAGCACCAGCAGGACGATCATGACCGCGCCGAACATGGCCTCGTCCGTGACGATCGCGAACGCGCCCAGGAGCATGTACGCGCCGATCAGCACGATGACCTGCACCGCCATGTCGATGACGACCGCCACCGCGCGCGAGGGCATCTGGGCCACCCGTACCTCGACGACGACGGCGTCCCCGGTCACAACCTCTGACATATGTGGAGCCTAACGGCAATGCCGCACTGAACGAGCGGCCACAATGGTCGGGTGGACATCGACGCGTTCGTCACAGCACACCGCCCCGTCTGGGACCGGCTCGACCACCTGGTCAAGAACCGCTCCTCGCTGACCGGCGCGGAAGTGGACGAACTGGTCGACCTCTATCAGCGGGTGTCGACGCATCTGTCCATCGTGCGCTCCTCCTCCCGCGACGCGGCGCTGATCGGACGGCTGTCGGCCCTGGTCGCCAGGGCGAGGTCGGCGGTGACCGGCGCGCACACGCCCGCCTGGCGGGAGCTGGTCAGGTTCTTCACCGTCTCCTTCCCCGTGGTCGCCTACCGGGCGCGGCGGTGGTGGCTGGCCACGGCGCTGGCCAGCATCGCGGTCGCGTGGGTGCTGGGGGCGTGGGTGGCCGCCAACCCCGACGTGCAGGCGTCGATCGCCTCGCCCGACGAGATCGCCCAGCTCGTCGACCACGACTTCGCCGACTACTACTCCGAGAATCCCGCCGCCTCCTTCGCCGGCCACGTGTGGGTCAACAACGCCTGGGTGTCCGCCCAGGTCGTCATCTACGCCATCCTGCTCGGCATCCCCATTCCCTTCATCCTCTACAGCAACGCCGCGAACGTCGGCGTCTCGGCCGGGCTGATGGCCTCCAGGGACAAGCTGGACATCTTCTTCGGCCTGATCACGCCGCACGGCCTGCTGGAGCTGACCGGCGTCTTCCTGGCGGCCGCCGTCGGCCTGCGCCTGGGCTGGACGGTGATCGACCCCGGGCCGCGCAGACGTCTGGAGGCGCTGGCGGAGCAGGGCAGGGCGGTGATGAGCGTGGCGCTCGGCCTGGTCGTGGTGCTGTTCGTGTCGGGGCTGATCGAGGCGTTCGTGACCCCGTCGGGGCTGCCCACGGCCGCGCGGGTGGGCATCGGGGTGCTCGCCGAGGCGGCCTTCCTGGCGTACGTGATCGTCTTCGGCCGCAGGGCCCTGCGCGAGAACGAGACCGGCGACGTCGAACGCGCTCCCGACGTCGCCCCCACCGCTTAGAGCCGGCCCGCGGCCTTCAACGCCAGGTAGGCGTCCGCCAGCGCGGGCGCGATGTCCTCGGGCGGCGCGTCCACGACCTCGACGCCGTGCCGGCGCAGCCTGGCCGTGATGCGCCTGCGGGCGAGCTGGGCCTGCTCGGCCGCCGCCGCGTCGTAGACCTCCTCGGTGCTGCCGCGCCTGGCCGCCATGGCCGCCACCCGCGGGTCGGACACGCCCGCGACCAGCACCAGGTGCCGCGAGGAGAGCTGGGACAGCACCGGCATCAGGCCCTCGTCGAGCGCCGCCGCGTTGAGGTCGGTGAGCAGCACGACCAGGCAGCGCCGCTTGGCCCGGGACAGCACGGCGGCCACCATGCCCTGCCCGTCGGCCTCGACCAGCTCGGCCTCGATCGGCGCCATCACGTTGACCAGCGACGACAGCAACTCGGTACGGGACGCGCCGCTCACCCACGCGCGCACCGCCCGGTCGTAGGCCAGGAAGTCGACCTGGTCGCCGGCCCTGGCGGCGAGCGCGGCCAGCAGCAGCGCCGCGTCCATCGACCAGTCGAGGCGCGGCCAGCCGGGGGCGGGCCGCGGGTCGGGGCGTACCAGCAGCCCCGGGCCCTGCGCGACGGCCCCGGTCAGGGGGACCGGCGCGTCGCCCACCCGGCCCGCCGACGTGCGGCCGGTGTCGAGCACGATCAGCACCCGCCGGTCGCGCTCGGGCCGCCAGGTGCGCACGACCACGTCGTTGCGGCGCGCGGTGGCCCGCCAGTCGATGGACCGCACGTCGTCGCCCACCACGTACTCGCGCAGGGAGTCGAACTCGGTGCCCTGCCCGCGCACCAGCGCCGGATGCCGGCCGTCGAGCTCGCGCAGCCGCGCCAGCCTGGACGGCAGGTGCTTGCGGGACAGGAACGGCGGCAGCACGCGCACCGACCACGGCGAGCGGTGGTTGCCCTGGCGGGCGGCCAGGCCGAGGGGCCCGACCGAGCGCACGGTCACCGCCACCGACGACCGGTCGCCGCGCCTGGTCGGGTTGAGCGTGACCACGATCCTGCGCCGCTCACCGGCCGGCACGTCGAGCGCGGCGACCCGGGGTTCGGCCCCGGCCGAGGGCGGCCAGGCGTCCCTGATCCGCCCGCGCACCCGCCGGCGGCCCGGGTTCTCCACGATCAGCTCGACCGTGGCCGTCTGCCCCAGCCGTACGAGCGTGTCCCCCGAACGGTGGAGCCGCAGCGGCCGCACGGCGCCCGCGAACACCAGGTCCACGATGATCGCGGCGGTCAGCAGCAGGCAGACCCCGGCCAGCGCGGCGGCGGGCTGCGGCGCGAGCAGGACCACCACGATCCCGGCCGCGGCGAGCAGCCCGGCGCGTCCCGTCAGAGCCATCGGCGCCTCCCGGGCGACAGCGTCGCGGACCACTCGCGTTCGTCGGAGCGGGCCATCAGCGCGGGACCGGGACCGAGGCCAGGATGCCGTCGAGCAGGCCGTCGGCGGTCGCGCCCTCCAGCTCGGCCTCGGGCCGGAGCTGGACGCGGTGCCGCAGCGCGGGCCTGGCCAGCGCCTTCACGTCGTCGGGCGTCACGTAGGGCCGCCCGGACAGCCACGCCCACGCCCTGGAGGCCGCCAGCAGCGCCGTCGCGCCACGCGGCGAGACGCCGAGCTGCAGCGACGCCGAGCTCCTGGTCGCGCGGGCCACGTCGACGATGTAGCCGAGCACCTCGGGGGCCACGTGCACCTGGGAGACCGCCTCGCGGCCGGCCGCCAGGTCCTCGGCCGTGGCCACGGGCTTGACGTCGGACAGGTCACGCGGGTCGAAGCCGCGCGCGTGCCGTTCGAGCACCGAGATCTCCTGCTCGCGCGGCGGCAGCGGCACGGTCAGCTTGAGCAGGAACCGGTCGAGCTGGGCCTCGGGAAGCTGGTAGGTGCCCTCGTACTCGACCGGGTTCTGGGTCGCGCAGACCACGAACGGGTCGGGCAGCGGCCGGGCCGAGCCCTCCACGCTCACCTGGCGCTCCTCCATGGCCTCCAGCAGCGCCGCCTGCGTCTTGGGCGGGGTGCGGTTGATCTCGTCGGCGAGCAGCAGGTTCGTGAAGACCGGCCCCTCCCTGAACTCGAACTCGCTGGTCTTCGCGTCGTAGATCAGCGAGCCCGTCACGTCGCCCGGCATCAGGTCGGGCGTGAACTGCACGCGCTTGAAGTCGAGCGACAGGGCCGCGGAGAGGGTGCGCACCATCAGCGTCTTGGCCACGCCCGGCACGCCTTCGAGCAGCACGTGCCCCCGGCACAGCAGGGCGATGACGAGCCCGGTGACCACGGCGTCCTGGCCGACCACGGCCTTGGACACCTCGGCCCGCAGCGCGCCGAGCGCCTCCCTGGCCGCCTCGCCCGAGGGGGCCACGCGGAATGTCTCCTCAGAGTTCACTGACCTGCCTTTCGATGGAGTCCAAGTACCCGGCCAGCGCGACGAGCCCGGCGTCGTCGGCCGGCGGCGGGCCGTACAGTGCGGCGCCGACCACCTGCGGGTCGTCGGCGATCCGCGCGGCCAGGGCCGCGACCAGCTCGTGCGGCCCGGCGCCCTGGGCCAGGCCCAGGCGGGGCGTGAGCCGGTCGATCGTGCCGGCGCGCAGCGAGTCGGCGGCCCGCTGCCTGGCCTTCCTGGCGCGGTAGAGCCTGCCCCGGCCCTCGACCGTCTCGGCGGCCCGCACGATGACGGGCAGCTTCTCGGTGACCACCGGCCCGAGGCGGCGCCCGCGCCAGAACGCGACGAGCACCACGGTCAGGCAGGCCATCAGGAGCGCCCAGGGGATGCTCGGGGGCATCAGGTCGTACATCGACTTGCCCTCGGAGCCGGGCAGGTCGAGCGGGGGCGGGTTGTCGGGGCGTACCAGCCAGGTGACGGGCCTGCCGGTGCCGACGAGGTTGAGGGCGAGGGCCGCGTTGCCGTCCTCGGGCAGGCGCAGGTTGGTCATGAACGCGCCGTCGCCGACGACCGTGGTGGTGGCGCCGTCGGGGGTGCGGTAGCTGACCAGCGAGTGGCCCTCGCCGGCCGGGTAGCAGGCGGCGGCGCCCGGCGGGCCGGTCAGGACCAGGCCGCCGACGTACGCGCTGCCGGCCCGCGTGGCGGCGGGCAGCCCGCATTCCGGGTCGCGGGAGCGCACGCGCGACGGCTCGCGCAGGGGGCGCGCCTCGGGGGCCAGCACGTCGAGGCCGGGCAGGTCGCCGACGATCAGCCGGTCGCCCGGGATCTGCGCGAGCCGGTGCTCGTCGAGGTAGGTCAGGTCGGTGACCAGCAGCAGCCGGCCGCCGTCCGCGGCCTTGCCGGCGGCCGCCTCGACCGAGTCGACCCGGTCGACCTGGACGCCCCTGGCCCGCAGCAGCTCCGCCAGCGCCTTCGACCCGGCCAGCGAGGTGTCGGCCGGGTCGAGGAAGCGCGAGGGGCCGCGCTGCGGGCCGAACAGCACCGCGGCCGCCGCGAACAGGACGACGACCAGGCCGAGCACGACGATCATGCGGCCCGCCCGCCAGGTGGAGCGGGCGGTGGGGGAGGTGGGGGCGGAGGCGGCCGGCGGCGCGGAGGTGGACAGGCTCATGAAGGGACGCCTCCCACGGCCAGCGGGACGGGCCGCGCCTGGCGCAGCCGCTCGTCCAGGTCGCTCATCGCCTGGTAGGCGGCCTGTGTGCCGGGCACGCCGCCGTAGCTGACGTCGTCGAACGAGCGGGCGGCGGCGGCCAGCTCGGCGGCGAAGGCGGGCAGCGCCGCGCCCGCCTCGGCGGCCAGCTCGTCGGCCGTGCGGCCCGGCATGCCGTCGACCAGGGCGCGTTCCTCCAGGTCACGGGCGATGGCGCGAAGGCGTTCGCGGACGGCCTGCGTCCAGTCGCCCTCGGCGGCCAGGCGTTCGGCGGCCCTGCGGTGCTCGGCGGCGTTGAGCACGCGTTCGCCGTAGAGGCCGCCGACGGCCATGGCGTTCCTGCGCGCGGTCCCGCGCAACCGCCAGGCGACCAGCAGGATCACGCCGAGGATGATCAGCGCGATCACGATGGCGGCGATGATTCCGCCGGTCGAGCCGCCGCCCGTCGCCGCGTCGGTCAGGTCACCGATGAACTGGTTGAAACGCCGATAGAGCAGGTCGAACAGGGATTCCTTCTCGTATCCGGGCTTGAGGAGCTCCTCGGCCGCTCTGCGGGCCGCCTCCTCCCGGTCGACCGGGCTCACGACCCGGCTGAGTTGGACGGGTGCCAGAGCTCGTCGGCGGAGGAGTGCACCCACCCCTGGCGCTGCTGCTCGATCGCCGCGGTCTGCAGCACGAGGTCGAACGCCTCGCCGCGCATGCGCCGGTCGGCGTAGAGCAGCCCGGAGACGCCGGCCTGGAAGGGGTAGGAGAGCATCGCGCTCAGCGTGCCGCCGACGGCGATGAACACGGCCGCGGCCACGGCCGAGCCGGGCGAGCCGCCGCCGAGCACGCCGATCACCGTCCCGCCCAGCGTGAACGGCACCGACAGCACCCCGGACAACAGCCCGACCAGCAGCGACGTCAGCAGCAGGATGCCGAGCACCCGCCAGAAGTCACCGGTCACCAGGTGCCACGAGCGCCGCATCGCGTCGATCGGCCCCCGCCCCTCCAGCACCACGGCGGGCGCGGCGAACGCGAAGCGCGTGGTGATGAACAGGTAGTACGGGATGAAGAGCAGGACGAACAGGCCCATCACGCCGAGCATCAGGCCGACGCCGTCGGAGGAGGAGACGTTCATCGCGAGCGCGAACAGGATCACCAAAAACACGGCCACGGGCACGACCATCATGACGGCCATCAGCCCCACGACCCCGAACAGCGCGGGGATGCGGCCCTTGCAGAGGTGCCACGCCTCGGCCGCGGTGATCTTGCCGCCGAAGACGGCCCGGCCGAGTATGCGGGTCAGCACGCCGGTCAGCACCGTGACCACGACGAACTGGACCGCGTACGAGACCAGCATGCCGCCGTACTGGGCGATGACGCCGTTGACGCTGTCGTAGCCGGCGGAGGCCGACGCCGGGTCCTCCAGCGCGTCGCCCATCGAGCCCAGCATGAGCGCCTGGCCCACGGCCAGCGGCACCGCGCCGAGCAGGGCGGCGATGGCCGACAGGCCGAGCACGGCCTTGGGGTTGGACCTGACCAGCTTGATCGTGCCGTCGAGGATGTCGCCGAGCCCCAGCGGGCGCAGCGGGATGATGCCGGGACGCAGCGCGGGCGGCGGCATGTAGCCGTAGCCGGGCTGCTGGTAGCCGTACTGGGGTTGGCCGGGTTGCGGATGACCGGAGTGCGGGTGGCCCGGCTGGGGGTAGGGTGTTTGAGGCCCCGGCGGGCCGTAGGGCGGCGGCTGGGGGGCTTCGCCCTGCGGCTCGTACGGTTGGCCGTACGGCGTCTGCGTGGGCGAGCCCGGCGCGGTCCACGGGGAAGCCTGCGGGGCGCTGTAGGGCGGGGGCTGTTCGGCAGACCAGCCTGGGGGCGTCTCGGGCGTGCGTCCGTGACCGTCTGACATATCCCAATCCTGGCACGCTGGGCGGGTGGCTGGTGTCACGGAGGGCATTCGCCGGCTCATCCAGCCCTCATTTATCGGCGAATCAGGGCAACGAAGGCTGCCGGGGATGGCCGAAAGTCGCTCCGTTACCGCAGACTGGGTTTGTGGTTGCGGGGGGAACCTAAAATTCGCCTTTCGTGAGGCTCATGTCCCACACATGGGCCGACCAAGGGTAACCTTCAGCGATCGTGCGGGTATGTCCCACAATGCGTAGAACGAATGAGGGGCCATGAAAGGTCGCGTGCTGGTCGTCGACGACGACGCCGCTCTCGCCGAGATGCTCGGCATCGTGTTGCGCGGAGAAGGCTTCGAGCCGTCCTTCGTCTCCGACGGCGACAAGGCCCTCGACGCGTTCCGGGATACACGCCCGGATCTTGTCCTGCTCGACCTGATGCTGCCGGGCGCCGACGGCATCGACGTGGCGCGCAGGATCAGGGCGGAGTCGGGGGTGCCGATCGTGATGCTCACCGCCAAGAGCGACACGATCGACGTGGTGCTCGGGCTGGAGTCCGGCGCCGACGACTACATCGTCAAGCCGTTCAAGCCCAAGGAGCTCGTGGCGCGGGTGCGGGCGCGGCTGCGCCGTACCGACGAGCCGACGCCCGAGATCCTCCAGATCGGCGACATCACCATCGACGTGGCCGGCCACTCGGTCAAGCGCGGCGAGGAGACGATCAACCTCACGCCGCTGGAGTTCGACCTGCTCGTCGCCCTGGCCCGCAAGCCGCGCCAGGTCTTCACCCGCGAGGTCCTGCTGGAGCAGGTCTGGGGCTACCGGCACGCCGCCGACACCCGGCTGGTGAACGTGCACGTGCAGCGCCTCCGCGCCAAGATCGAGAAGGACCCCGAGCACCCCGAGATCGTCGTGACGGTCCGCGGCGTGGGCTACAAAGCCGGCCCCGCCTAGCCTTCCCCCGCCCCGCCATGCCCCCGACCAGGCCCTCGACCCGGAATGCCCGCCGACGGACGGTCCGCCAGATTCTCGGCGGCGTCCGCCGGAGGGTGCGTCGTGCGGCGGGCCGGGTGCGCAGCGTGTGGCGGCGCTCGCTCCAGCTCCAGGTGGTCACCAGCACGCTGGTGATCTCGGTGACCGTCGTGGTCGTCCTCGGCACGTTCCTGTCCGACGAGATCAACAGGTCCGTGATCGCGAGCAGCCAGCAGTCCGCGCTCAACGAGGCCTACGCCGACCGGCTGCAGATCGCCGACGCGCTGATCCCGCCGTCCGACGACGGGGCCAAGGCCGCCGACGCCGACCAGAAGGTCAACCCGCTCGACCAGGTCATGGACACCGTCACCGGGTCCGGCGAGGACGGCTCCAAGAAGCGCTACGACGTCCTCATACTCAACGAGGCCACGCCCGGCATGTCGCGGGCCTCGGGCCGGGTCGTGCAGGCCGACGTGCCCGCCTCGCTCCGGCAGCGCCTGCAGAGGTACATGAACCGGGCCGAGTACGGCAAGACCGAAGTGTCCATCGAGACGATCAGGTTCGCCGGGCAGAGCCAGGCCACGCTCACGTTCGTGGTCGCCGGGGTCGTGCACGAGACCCTGACCGGCGAGGACTACCAGGTCTACCACTTCTTCCCGTTCAACGAGGAAGAGGAGCTGCTGTCCAACGTCCGGCTCGCCATCGTCGTGGTGGGGCTCGGGCTCGTCCTGCTGCTGGCCGCCATCGCGTACCTGGTCACCCGGCAGGTGGTCACGCCCGTACGGCTGGCCCGCCAGGCCGCCGAGCGCCTGGCCGCCGGCAAGCTGGACGAACGTCTCAAGGTGCGCGGCGAGGACGACCTCGCCCGTCTGGCGAACTCGTTCAACGAGATGGCCGCCAACCTGGCGCTCAAGATCCACCAGCTTGAGGAGCTGTCGCAGGTCCAGCGCCAGTTCGTCTCCGACGTCTCCCACGAGCTGCGCACGCCGCTGACCACCGTCCGCATGGCCGCCGACCTGCTGTACGACGCCCGCGAGGACTTCGACCCCATGGCCGCCCGCTCGGCCGAGCTGATGCAGGCCCAGCTCGAACGGTTCGAGTCGATGCTGGCCGACCTGCTGGAGATCAGCCGCTACGACGCCGGCGCCGCCACGCTCGACATCGACTCGGTGGACATGCGCGACGTCGTCCACCGGGCCATCGCCGATTCCGAGGCGCTGGCCGAGCGCCACTCCACCCGCTTCGACATCCGCCTGCCGCACGAGCCGTGCATGGTCGAGGTCGACAACCGCCGCGTCGAGCGCATCCTGCGCAACCTGCTGTTCAACGCCATCGAGCACGGCGAGGGCAGGGAGATCGTGGTGACCGTGGGGGCCGACCGCGACGCCGTCGCCGTCGCCGTCCGCGACCACGGGATCGGGCTCAAGCCGGGCGAGGAGACGATGGTGTTCGACCGGTTCTGGCGGGCCGACCCGTCCAGGGCCAGGACCATCGGCGGCACCGGGCTCGGCCTGGCCATCTCCCGCGAGGACGCCGTGCTGCACGGCGGCTGGCTCCAGGCATGGGGGCAGCCGGGCGAGGGCTCGCAGTTCCGCCTCACGCTGCCCCGGCTGGCCGGGGCCGACCTCAAGGGCTCGCCGCTGTCGCTGGTGCCGCCCGAGATCGAGATGCGGCGCACCTGGCGCAGCCACATGACGCCGGTGCTGCTCCCGGCCTCGGGGGACGGAGGCGGCCATGACGAGGACTAGGCGGATGGGGGCCGCGGTCGCCATCGCCGCGGCCGTGGCCTGCGCGGGGTCGGGCTGCACCGTGATCCCGGTGACCGGGCCGTACACGGTGAGCGACGCCGGGGGCGGCGACCCGCTGAACAAGCCGTTCCAGCGCATGATCGCCGTCGCGCCGCGCGACGACTGGGACCCGGAGCTGCTGGTCAAGGGGCTCCAGGCGGCCATGGCGGCCTACCCCGACGACCCTTCCGTGCTGGCCAAGTACCTGACGCCCAAGGCCCAGGCCAAGTGGAAGCCGTCCGGGCCGGTGACGGTGATCGAAGACGTGTACCAGGTGGACCCGGTGGAGGGCGACGCCGCGGAGACGTACGGGCTCAAGGCCAAGCAGGTCGCCCGCATCGACCCCGACGACGCGTACGTGCCGCTGTCGGGGAACGCGCCGGAGCGGCTGTTCGTGCTGAAGAAGGACGCCCGGGGCGTCTACCGGGTGGACGACCTGCCGGACGGGCTGCTGCTCACCAAGTCCGACGTGGCCCGGGCGTACCGGCTGACCAACCTGTACTACCTCAACAGCGCCCGCGAGCGGCTGGTCGTCGACCGGGTGTGCCTGCGGCTCAAGCCGACCGAGACCTTCGCCCAGACCATCGTCAGGCGGCTGCTCAAGGGGCCCAGCGGCGCGCTGCGCGGCGCCGTGGGCACCGTGTTCCCCGAGGGCACCGAGGTCGAGTCGATCGGCACCGGCGACGACCGCGTCGTGATCAACTTGTCGGGCCCGCTCCTGCCGCTCGACCTCGGCGAGAAGGCCGCGCTGGTGGCCCAGCTCAAGTACAGCCTGACCAACAACAAGGTCGCCATCAGCCGCACCATCGAGGTGCAGGTCGAGGGCGAGCAGTACTGGACCGAGCCGCCCAACTCCGAGACCCACTGGCTGGACAACGGCGGCAACACGCCGTACTACACCAACAAGGGGTCCGTGCACGTCATGAGCAACAACGAGGGCGCGGGCGTCGCGGTGTCCGGACCGGCGGGGGAGTCGAACACCGACTTCAAGGCGTTCGCGCTGTCCACGCAGCAGACCGGCGCGATCGTCGCGGCCCGGACCTCCACCGGCATCTCGATCGCCGGGCTCACCCCCGAGGGCCGCTGGCAGCAGGTCATCGAGGGCGCCGACCTCACCGACCCCACCTGGCGCCGCGACGGCTCCCTGTGGACGTTCGACCAGCACAACAAGGTCGTCCTGCGGTACGACCCCAACGGCGGACACGGGCCTGAGCGCGTCTCCGCCCCCGGACTCGACGGCCTCGACGTCACCGCGCTCAGGATCGCCAGGGACGGCGTGCGGGTGGCCCTGCGCACCGGCAAGAACACCGTGCAGCTCGGCGCGCTGAGCGAGGGGCTCAACGGGCCCATGCTCGGCAACCTCCAGACGCTGACCTCGACGGAGGTCGAGTACGAGATCGAGGACATCGCCTGGGAGGACGACGAGCACCTGCTCGTCCTCATCAAGAGCAAGGCCGGGCAGATACTCAACGAGATCGACATCGGCGACGGCGAGACGATCGGGATCCCGCTGAAGGACCGGCTGGAGCGGGTGACTGCGCTGATCGGGCGGGTGCTCGCGGAGGCGAACACCGACAAGGGGCCCAAGATCATCGAGCTCAACCCGGACCGGCAGGGCTGGACGAGCAGGATCGACCCCAGCGCCAAGAACCCGTTCTTCCCCCTGGGCTGACCTGGACCCACCTCCCTCCGCGCGCCCGCCTCCCCTGGGCACGCTTCTCGCTGGGTCCGCCTCCCTCGGGGTCTGGTTCCCCCTGGCGCGCTTTCCTCTGGGGCCGCTCCCTCTGGGGCCGCTCCCTCCGGGTTCGCCTCCCTCCGGGTCTGTTTCGCCCTGGCCCGCCTCCCTCCGGGCTGACCTCTGCCCGCGAGCGTGCGGTGCTCGGGTTTCCCAGAACTGTCGGTGGCGGTAGGCATGCTGGGCGGCGTGTTCGGGGGCGTGCTCGATGTGTTCCTGCCGCAGTCCTGTGTGGGCTGCGGCCGTGCCGGTGCTCGGTGTTGTCCGGGGTGCGCGGCCGAGATGGCCGCCGTCCCCGCCAGGCGGGGGCCGAGACCGGGCCCGGCCGGCCTGCCCGAGTGCTGGTCGGCCACGCCGTACGAGGGCGCGGCGCGCAGGGCGATCCTGGCCTACAAGGAGCGCGGCGCGGTGGCGTTGGCCGGCGTGCTGGCGCAGGTGCTGGCGTTCACCGTGCTCACCGCCCTGGGCGCCGGGGCGGGGGCAGGGTGGGCGCGGGGGCCGTTCGCCGTCGTGCCGGTGCCGAGCGCGAGGAGGGCGCTGCGGGGCCGGGGGCACGATCCCATGGGCCGGGTGGCCGTGCTCGTCACCCGTCACCTCGTGGCGTCCGGCCTGCGGGCCGAGCCGTGGGCGGGGTTGCGGCAGGCGCGCCGGGTGGCCGACCAGGCGGGCCTGAGCGCCACGCAGCGCGTCGCGAACCTCGCCGGGTCCCTCTGTGTCGCCGGACGCGCGAAAGGCCCTCCAGCGCCCTCTGCGCTGCTCCTGGACGACATCGTGACCACGGGCGCCTCGCTCGCCGAAGCCGCCCGCGCACTGCGCGCTGCCGGCGTACGGGTGCCGATGGCGGCCACCGTCGCCGCGACACGCCGAAGATCTTGAAAACGCTTGACATCACTGTCGGTAAAGAAAGATCCAATTCTTAGGCCCATCTTGAAGGATGGATTTCCTGTTGGGGGAAGAAGAAGTGGTGCAGCTCAGACCGTCGGAAGGCGCGTGGCCACTGGGCTTGCCGACAGGGCGCTCCGAGGTCCCCCGGGCGTCCGGAACCCCGGAAAAGTCACGGAACGTGATCCTTTGGCCGACGCTCCGGCTGACATTCGCGCAGGATGCGGATAGCGTTCTGACATGGCACCCGTTCGGGTCCGTGGTTGCGCAGAGTCGGTGTCCCCGGCTCTGCTAGCCGATGCCAGCCGCAGGCAAAACGGTCCACGTAAGGCGACTCTTTGTCGACCGATCACGGTGCGGCTTAGGGATAAGTCCTGCCTTCCCGAGGGTCCAGATGTCCCTCGTCAGAAGAGAAGGGCAGTAGTGGCAACAGAGCTGCGAAATCCTCAGCAGGCGGATGTGGGGTCGAAGACCAGGTCGGCCGGACGGGTGCCACCCGAGAACCCGGTGACGTCGTGGCGGAAGAGGGTAGCGGTGACAGAGAGGCGGACCCGAAACCCCGTCCGGAACGCACAGAGTCGGGCGCTCTTGCTCAGTCGTTAGACGAAGGGGGGCTGTTGCATGGACATCATCGTCAAGGGTCGGCACACAGGAGTGAGTGACCGGTTCCGAGACCAGGTGACGACCAAGCTGGCCAGGATCGAACGTCTGGACAACAAACTCATCCGAGTCGATGTGGAGGTGTCGAAAGAACGCAACCCTCGCCTCGCCGACCAGCGCGAGCGTGTCGAACTCACCATCCATTCCAAGGGCCCGGCCATCCGCGCCGAAGCCTCGGCCGACGACCGGTTCGTAGCCCTCGACATCGCCCTCGACAAGCTGGAAGGCCGCCTGCGGCGGCTGGCCGACCGGCGCAAGGTTCATCACGGCAACCACTGCCCGCCCTCGGTGGCGGAGATCACCGCGACGCTCCCTGACGTCGGCCTGCCGCCTCTCGGGGCCAAGCACGTCCCTGAGCCGGCCGAGTCCTACGAGGACCTGCCGGTGCAGGACGAGAAGCTCGACGACGACATCGTCCCGATCGAGATGGACGGCGACGGACCGCTCGTCGTCCGGGAGAAGTTCCACAAGGCGGAACCCATGACCATCGACCAGGCCATGCTCGAAATGGAACTGGTCGGGCACGATTTCTACCTGTTCCGTGACAAGGAGAGCGGCCTGCCGAGCGTGGTCTACAACCGGCGCGGGTACAACTACGGCGTGTTGCGGCTCATAGAGCCCTGATCGCACGCTAAAAGATCTTCTCGACCACCCGAGGACCGTGCCATACGTGCCATCATGGCGGTCCGACGGCTCTGGCCCCCCGACGAGGAGGACACGTGAGCGAGCTCAGTCAGGTTCAGATGAGCGAGCGAAGCGAGGGTACTGACGGGACAACCGCCATGCGGACAGCCGCCACGGCCCCGACCGGGCGTGACAACGGAGCGGCCGTCCGATGAGCAGGTTCCCCGTGAGCAAGGCAGGCGCACGACGGACCGAGGAGGGCTCGTGACCGAGTCCGGCGAGGTCCGCACGGCAGAGAGCGAGCCGATCCGCGTGCTGATCGTTGACGATCACGAGCTGATCAGGCGCAGCCTGGCGTTGACGCTGGCCGCGGAGCCCGACATCGAGGTGGTCGGTGAGGCGAGCGACGGGCAGGAGGCGGTCGAACTGGCCGATCGCCTCATGCCCGACGTCGCCCTCATGGACGTACGCATGCCCCGGCAGGACGGGATCGAGGCGACCAAGAGCATCAGGGCCTCCGTCCCGAGCACCCGGATCATCATGCTGACCGTGAGCGACGAGGAAGAGGATCTCTTCGAGGCGATCAAGGCCGGCGCCACCGGTTATCTGCTGAAGGACGTGCAGATCAACGACGTGCCCGCCGCGGTGCGCGGTGTGCACGAGGGACAGTCCTTAATCAACCCGGCGATGGCCGCCAAGCTCATCAGCGAGTTCGCGAACATGAGCCGCAAGGAGGCCGAACGCCCGCCGCAGCTCCCCGTGCCCAGGCTGACCGACCGCGAGATGGAGGTCCTGCGCCTGGTCGCCAAGGGCATGAACAATCGCGAGATCGCCAAGCAGCTGTTCATCTCCGAGAACACGGTGAAGAACCACGTCCGCAACATCCTCGACAAGCTGCAGCTGCATTCGCGGATGGAAGCGGTGGTGTACGCGGTGCGGGAACGCATGCTGGAGATCACCTGAGGCCACCCGGCCCCCCACAGAACACCCCGAAGCCCCCTCCGCTGACAGCGACCACAACACGATCCCCGGCCCACCCTCGGTCCCGGTCCTGGCCGATCCCGGTCCTGGCCCTGGTCCCCGATGGCCCTGGTCCGGCCCCCGGCCCCCGGCCCCCGGCCTCCAACCCCGGCCTTCGGTCGCCCTGATTCGGTCCCGGGCTCTTGGTCCTGGTCCTGGTGCTGGTTCGGTCTCAGGCTCCTAGCTCGGGTGCTGGTTCGGTCTCGGTTTCCTGGTGCTGGCTCGATTCCTGGTTCCGGTGCCCGGCCCCGGGTGTCCAGCCCCGGCCCTCGTCCGGTTTCCGAGTGCGCTGCTTCCCGGCTGTGGCTGTAGCCGGCGGCCCGCTGCTGAGAGGGCCGTTCCAGCGCCAGGAAGCGCCGAGCTCCCGTAGCGCGGGGCACCCCACCGATGCCCTCCCCAGCCCCCCGCCGCTCTGGCGCGCAACCCGCAGGGCACGGTCCGTTGAGAGCGCCCAGCGGCCCCGGCACGTAACCCGCCGCGTACGGCTCGTTGAGAGCGCCCAGCGGCGCTACAACCCCGGCCCCCGCGCCCGGCTGCAGCCGGACCGCTCGCCCTTAGGGCAGGCCCCTCCCCGAAGCCCCCGGCCCGAGCGCGGGCTGAGGTCAGGGGCGGGGGAGGGAGTGCGGAGCGCCGAAGAGAGGGGCGGGGGTGCGGGGTGGTCGGGGTGGTGCCGGGGAGCTCGGAGGCGGGTTGGTGGTGCGGTGGGGCGTCCGTTTCTCGGGGGGTTACGGCTGGGGTGTGGTCAGGAGGGGGGCCAGTTCTGGGGGGTCGGTGCGTTCGACGCGTACGGAGTCGCAGCCCACCCATTCGGCGGCCGACCACAGCGCGTCGCGCAGGGCGTCGGCCCACTTGGCGGGGGACAGGCCGGGCTCAAGGTGGACCTGGCGGGCGACCAGGGTGGTGCCCTCGCGGGCCGGGTCGACCCGGCCGATCAGGCGGCCCCCGGCCAGCACGGGCATCGTGAAGTAGCCGTGGACGCGCTTCTCCTTGGGCACGTACAGCTCAAGCTGGTACTTGAACCCGAAGACGCGCTCGGTGCGGCCGCGGTGCCAGATGAGGGAGTCGAACGGGGACAGCAGCGTCGTACGGTGACGGCCGCGCGGCTCGGACTCCAGCGCCTGCGGGTCGGCCCACGCGTTGGCGTGGCCCTTCTTGGCGGGCCAGCCCGCCACCTTGACCGGCGCCAGACCGGCGGCGCCGCTGAGCAGGGCCTGGTCGAGCATCGCCGCGTACTTGCCCTTGAGGCGCAGGAAGTCGAGCAGGTCGGTACGGTTGGCCACCCCGAGCGACCGGCCCGCGATGGCGGCCAGCAGGACGATGCACTCCTCGTCGGACAGGTCGTCGGCCAGCGAGTCGGCGGGTACGACACGCTCGGTCAGGTCGTAGACGCGCCGCCAGCCGACGCGGCGCACGCAGGCGATCTCGCCGATGTCGAGCAGCCACTCCAGCCCGATCTTGGAGTCGGACCAGTCCCACCACGGGCCGCCGTTCTTGGCGCCGCCGACGTCGGACGTCGTGAGCGGGCCCGAGTCGCGCACCTGCTGCAGCAGCTTGTCGACGCTGTCGGGGACCTCGTGCCAGCGGTAGCGCCGGTCGCGGTAGGCGCGGCGCCGGAAGGCGTAGAGCGGCCAGTGCTCGATGGGCAGGATGCAGGCCGCGTGACACCAGTATTCGAAGCTCTGGGCGGGATCGTGCCAGTAGGCGCGCTCGACCGCGGGCCTGCCCACCGCGCCGAGGCGCGCGTAGGCGACCAGCTCGTGGGAGCGGGCCAGGACGGAGATCGTGTCGAGCTGTACGGCGCCGAGCCGGCGAAGCATGCCGCGCACCCCGCCCTTGCGCACGTCGGCGCCGATGAGCCCCTGGGCGCGCAGAATGACCCGACGCGCTTCGTCAGCGGTCAGGTCGGTCACGTTCGTCATGCGGCGAACCCCAGGGGGCCTTGGGGGACGGTAGGGCTATCCATGGGGGAAATTTAGCGGCGCCCACCGACAGAATCGCTCCGTCCCAGGTGGGGACGGCCGGAGGCGGCCCCACGACCTGTGCGCCGTGGGAGCGACACGCCGATGTCCTGGGGTTGGGGAATTGGATGCCGAGAACAGGGGGTTCCGGAGGGGCCGGGCATGGGAACGGCGGGCGCCCGGATGGTCGGGGCCCGCCGTGTGCCGGAGTGGTCAGCGGTGGTCTTCGGCGTGCATGCCGACGCGGGGTGCGTCGATCACCACGTCCGTGAAGATGTCGAAGACGAGGGCGAGGATGCCGCCGACGACGAACGCACCGGCGCCGACCCAGACCAGCGTCCAGTTGTCGGCCGTCAGTCCGAAGCCGGCCACGATGGTGCCCACCACCATGACAGTCACGGCCAGCCACGAGGAGGCGCGCCCGCCGTGGTTGCCGAGATTCTGCGCGTGCTCGGACTTCTTCCCCTCAACCATGACTAAATCCTTCCTTTGCCGGATATCCCGCTATTGGTGCGAACCGGCGCTCAACCGGCATACCCTCTGCCTTGACCCCATTCTCCCAGACGTGTCCGGCGCCCTCGTCGTCACGGTGGCTGTGTCTGGTTGTGGAACCGCCTACGATGGCAACCGGGGAAGTTTGTCTCGGCCTCTCCTCCTGGCGGCGCCGCCGGGGTAGACCTGCGAGGAGCTTTACATAAAGTGGCAGCCATTCTCGACAAGATCCTACGTGCCGGCGAAGGCAAGACTCTGCGCAAGCTCAAGCGGATCGCCGATCAGGTCAACTCCATCGAGGACGACTTCACGAGCCTGTCCGACGCGGAGTTGCGCGCCCTGACGGACGAGTTCAAGCAGCGTTACGCCGACGGCGAGAGCCTCGACGACCTGCTTCCCGAGGCGTTCGCGACCGTCCGTGAGGCGGCCCGGCGCGTGCTCGGCCAGCGGCACTTCGACGTGCAGATCATGGGCGGGGCCAACCTGCACATGGGCAACATCTCCGAAATGAAGACGGGTGAGGGCAAGACCCTGACCTGTACGCTGCCGGCTTACCTCAACGCGCTGGCGGGCAACGGCGTCCACGTCATCACCGTCAACGACTACCTGGTCAAGGTCGGCGCCGAGAACATGGGCCGCGTCTACCGGTTCCTGGGCATGGAAGTCGGCATGATCCTCTCCGGCCAGGCGCCGGATGAGCGGCGCAAGCAGTACGAAGCGGACATCACGTACGGCACCAACAACGAGTTCGGCTTCGACTACCTCCGCGACAACATGGCGTGGTCGCTGGAGGAGTGCGTCCAGCGCGGCCACCACTTCGCCATCGTCGACGAGGTCGACTCGATCCTCATCGACGAGGCCCGCACGCCGCTGATCATCTCCGGCCCCGGCGAGCAGTCGGGCAAGTGGTACAGCGAGTTCGCCAAGATCGTTCCCAGGCTGCGCAAGGGCGTCGAGGCGAAGAACCCGGGCGAGGAGAGCACCGGCGACTACATCGTCGACGAGAAGAAGCGCACGGTCGGCGTCCTGGAGGCCGGCGTCGAGAAGGTCGAGGACTGGCTCGGCATCGACAACCTCTACAAGCCCGAGCACACCCACCTGGTCGGCTTCCTGAACAACGCGCTCAAGGCGAAAGAGCTGTTCAAGAAGGACAAGGACTACATCGTCTCCGACGGTGAGGTGCTCATCGTCGACGAGTTCACCGGCCGCGTGCTGCACGGCCGGCGCTACAACGAGGGCATGCACCAGGCCATCGAGGCCAAGGAAGGCGTGAAGATCAAGGACGAGAACCAGACTCTCGCCACGGTCACCCTCCAGAACTACTTCCGCCTCTACGCCAAGCTGTCCGGCATGACCGGTACGGCGGTCACCGAGGCCAACGAGTTCCACCAGACGTACAAGCTCGGCGTGGTCCCGATCCCGACCAACCGGCCGATGGTCCGCAAGGACCAGCCCGACGTGGTCTACAAGACCGAGGACGCCAAGTTCAACGCGGTGGTCGAGGACATCAAGGAGCGCCACGAGGCCGGGCAGCCGGTCCTCGTCGGCACGACCTCGGTGGAGAAGTCCGAGCGGCTGTCCAAGGCGCTCAAGCGCCGCGGCGTGGTGCACGAGGTCCTCAACGCGAAGAACCACGCGCGTGAGGCGGCGATCGTCGCCGAGGCGGGCCGCAAGGGCGCCGTCACCGTCGCCACGAACATGGCCGGTCGAGGCACCGACATCATGCTCGGCGGCAACTCCGAGTTCCGCGCCGACCTCGAGCTGCGCCAGCGCGGCCTCGACCCGGTCGAGACGCCGGAGGAGTACGAGAAGGCCTACCCTGAGGCGCTGGAGAAGGCCAGGGCGGCCGTCAAGGCCGAGCACGACGAGGTCACCCAGCTCGGCGGCCTCTACGTGCTGGGCACCGAGCGCCACGAGTCGCGCCGCATCGACAACCAGCTCCGCGGCCGTTCCGGCCGTCAGGGCGACCCCGGCGAGTCGCGCTTCTACCTCTCGCTCGGCGACGACCTCATGCGCCTGTTCAACGCGGCCAGGGTCGAGATGATCATGAACAGGCTGAGCATCCCCGACGACCAGCCGATCGAGTCGGGCATCGTCTCCAAGGCCATCGCCTCCGCCCAGCACCAGGTCGAGCAGCAGAACTTCGAGATCCGCAAGGAAGTTCTGAAGTACGACGAGGTCATGAACCGGCAGCGCAAGGTGATCTACTCCGAGCGCCGCCGCGTGCTGGAGGGCGCCGACCTGCACGACCAGGTGCGCGGCTTCGTCGGCGACGTGATCGACGGCTACGTCGCGGGCGCCACCTCCGAGGGCTTCGCCGAGGAGTGGGACCTGGAGAAGCTGTGGAAGGCGTTCGGCGAGCTCTACCCGGTCTCGCTCCGGATCGACGACCTGGTCGAGGAGGTCGGCAGCCGCGAGGAGCTGACCGCCGAGATCATCTCGGAGAAGATCAAGGCCGACGCCCTGGAGGCGTACGCCAGGCGCGAGGAGCAGCTCGGGGCGGAGGCCACGCGTAACTTCGAGCGCCAGGTCATCCTGTCCGTGCTCGACCGCAAGTGGCGCGAGCACCTCTACGAGATGGACTACCTGCGCGAGGGCATCGGCATGCGGGCCTACGCGCAGAAGGACCCGCAGATCGAGTACCAGCGCGAGGGCTTCGAGATGTTCGCCGCGATGCTGGAGGGCATCAAGGAGGACTCGGTCGGCTTCCTGTTCAACCTTGAGGTCGAGGTGCAGGAGAACCCGATCGTCGAGGAGGAGGACGCCGCGGTCACCGAGACGCGGTCGATCATCTCCACCGCCCTGCGCGGGCCGCAGCGCCCGGCCGAGCTCGAATACTCCGCCCCTGGCGAGCAGGGCGACGTCGAGCACACGCGGGTGCGCACCACGCCGGCCGAGCGGGCCGCGTACGGGAACGTCGAGCGCAACGCGCCGTGCCCGTGCGGGTCGGGCAAGAAGTACAAGCGCTGCCACGGCGACCCGAAGAACGCCGTCTGACAGGCTGAGGCGAGAGCCTGAGCGGGCCCCCGTCTCCCCGTGCGAAAGCAGGGGGGGCGGGGGCTTCGTCATGCGTGATCAGGCGGGGGGTTCGCGGCCGGGGGTGGGGATGTTCAGGCGGCGGATCAGGAATGCGAAGATCAAATAGTAGAGGACGAAATACAGCAGGCCGAAGCCGATGATCAGGCCGAGCCGATGGGTGTTCGATTTGCTGGCGTTCAGCAGCATGTCGATGGCTCCGCCGGAGAAGGTGAACCCGAGTCGCGCGCCGAATTCCGCCATCAGGGCCATCGACAACCCCGTCAGCAGGGCGTGCACCACGAAAAGCACCGGCGCCACGAATATGAAGGCGAATTCCAGCGGTTCGGTAATGCCGGTGATGAATGCCGTCAGCCCCGCCGACAGCATGATGCCGCCCACGGACTTGCGGCGTTCCGGCGGGGCCGCCCGCCACATGGCGATGGCCGCTCCGAGCAGCCCGAACATCATCACGGGGAAGAAGCCGGTCATGAAGATGCCGGCGCCCTGCTCGCCGGCGAAGTAGCAGTTCAGGTCGCCGGCGGCGTTCCGGGTGGCGCCGTTCAGGCCCGCATGGCACTCGGGCAGGGTGAACCAGACGATGGTGTTGAGGAAGTGGTGCAGGCCGACGGGGATCAGCAGGCGGTTGGCCACGCCGTAGATGCCGGTGCCGGCGGTGCCGTGGGCCGACAGCCAGTCGCCCACGCTGGACAGCCAGTCGCCGACCGGACGCCAGACCAGCCCGAACACGACGCCGAGCAGCAGGGCGGCGACGGCGGTGATGATCGGGACCGAGCGGCGTCCGCCGAAGAAGGCCAGCCACGGGGGCGGTTTCAGCCGGTAGAAGCGCTGCCAGAGCAGCGCCGCCGTGATGCCGATGACGATGCCGCCGAGCACGCCGGTAGGGTTCTGGGCGCCGAGGTTGAGCATGGGCCCCTGGGGGGTGGCGACGACGACCTTGTCGTAGACCGCGCCGTGGCCCGCGTCGTAGAAGAGCGTACGGCTGACGCGGTCGAACACCAGGTAGCCGACCAGGGCGGCGAGGGCGGTGGAGCCGTCCGACTTGCGGGCGAACCCGATCGCCACGCCGATCGCGAACAGGACGGGCAGGTTGTCGAACAGGGCGCCGCCGGCCGCGGCCAGGACGTTGGCGACGGGCAGCATCCAGGGAAGGATGCCGCCGAGTCCGTCCTTGCCGAGCAGGTCGTCCTGGCCGAAGCGGAAGAGCAGGCCCGCCGCGGGCAGCACGGCGATGGGCATCATGAGCGAGCGGCCGATGCGCTGCAGCACCGCGAACGTCGCCGACCAGGGCGACGCGCCCATGCCCCTCACCCCCGGTCGGTGGTCCGTCAGCGGGGGAATGCCAGGTTCCTACCACGGCGGGAGAGGCGGAAAACGGGCGCTAGGTCTCGCCGGAGTCGAGGTCGGGCTCGGGTTCTCGGCCCGGTGTCATGATGTCGAACCTGCGGATGAGGAACGTGAACACGACGTAGTAGACGACGCCGTAGATCAGGCCGAGCAGCAGGATGCCCGGAAGGTTCTGGGTGTTGGACTTGCTCACGTTCAGCAGCATGTCCAGCAGGCCCGCGGAGAAGCCGAAGCCGAGCTGCCCGCCGATGAGCGTGGTGAGCGCCATCGCCAGCCCGGTCAGGATGGCGTGCGCGACCAGCAGCGCGGGCGCGACGAAGATGAACGCGAACTCGATCGGCTCGGTGATGCCGGTGACGAACGAGGCCAGCCCCGCCGAGAGCATGATGCCGCCCACCGTGGCCCGGCGGTGCGGGGGCGCGGCCCGCCACATGGCCAGGGCGGCGGCCGGCAGGGCGAACATCATGACGGGGAAGAAGCCGGCCATGAACTGGCCGGAGTGCGGGGCGCCGCCGAAGTAGCAGTTCCAGTCGCCGCCCAGCACGTGACCGCCCACCTCGCACTGCGGCACGACGTACCAGACGACCGAGTTCACGAAGTGGTGCAGGCCGAGCGGGATGAGCAGGCGGTTGATCAGGCCGTAGATGCCGGTGCCGATGGGACCGATGGCGGCCAGGGCCTCGCCGGCGTGGCGGATCCACTCGCCGAGGACCGGCCAGAGCCAGCCGAACAGCACGCCGAGCAGCAGCGCGACGATGGAGGTGATGATCGGTACGAATCGGCGTCCGCCGAAGAACGCCAGCCACGACGGCAGCTTGATCCGGTGGAAGCGCTGCCACAGCAGCGCGGTGACCAGGCCCATCACGATGCCGCCGAGCACCTTGGTGGGGTTCTGCATGCCGTAGTTGATGACTTCTTTGATGCCCTCGTCCTGGACCTGGCGCATGGCCACGGTGTCCCGGATGTCGGAGCCGAAGAACATCACCTTGGTCACCCGGTCGAACACCAGGTAGCCGACGACGGCCGCCAGTGCCGTGCTGCCGTCGGCCTTGCGGGCGAAGCCGATGGCCACGCCCACCGCGAACAGCAGCGGCAGGTTCTGGAACAGCGCGTCCCCGGCCGCGGCCAGCACCGCGGCGACCTGGCTCATCCACGCGAACCCCGGGACGTCGGCCAGGCCGCCGGAGGCCGGGCCGTTGGAGCCCAGCATGTCGGGCTGGCCGAACCGGGAGAGCAGCGCGGCCGCGGGCAGGGCCGCGATGGGCAGCATCAGCGAGCGGCCCAGCCTCTGGAGCACGTTCATCACGCGTGCGAGCGGCGAAGGCCGGGCGGCGGCGGTGGTCTCGTTCACCGGGCGTTCCTCCGGGGGGTGGGAGTGGGGCGTCCGCCGGGCCGGCCGTCCGGGCCCGGCGGAGTGGCCCTAGCCCCGTCTAACGGGCATTTCGAGTATGGTCCGCAGCTGATAGCGGTCAGCGCGGTAGGTGGACACGCCGAGCTCCGCGCAGACGCCGCCGGAGAAGGACCTGCGCTGGAGCAGCAGCACGGCGCCGCCGCGCGGGAGCTTCAGCAGGTCGGCGTCGCTCGGGTCGGCGATGCCGCCGTCGATGGTGAGCTCGCCGGCGTCCATGACCAGGCCGTAGCGGCTCTCCAGCAGCTCATACAGCGATTTGTCGGACAAGTCGTAATCGGCCAGGTCGGGGGCGAGCTTGACCGGGATGTGTGCCCGTTCGATGGACAGCGGCTCACCGTCGGCCGTACGCAGGCGTTCGATGAAGTGCACTTCCTCACCCGGCTGGATCCCCAGCTCCTTGGCCAGGTGGGCGCTGGCCCGCACGATGCGACGGTCGAGGTCGCGCGAGCCCGGGATCATGCCGCGCGCCCTCATGTCGTCGGTGAACGACGTGAGCTGCAACGCCAGCTCGATCTTGGGCCTGGCCACGAACGTGCCCTTGCCCGGCACGCGGTGCAGGCGTCCCTCGGAGACCAGGTGGTCGACGGCCTGCCGTACGGTCATCCTGGACAGGCCGAACCGCTGGCAGAGCTCCCGCTCGGACGGGATGGCGGCGCCGATGCTGAGCTCGTTGCTGTCAATGAGGTCCAGCAGGATCTCGCGAAGCTGGAAGTACTTGGGCACCGGGCTATCCGGATCGATGTGCGCCACGGATCCTCCCCTCGATCGGCAAAGAAGAAATCTGGGACTGGTGGTGCGGCAGTCTATGGGCAGATTTCTTGTTTGGTGGTCATGGGCTATGGTTCGTACTGGTCTAGTCCGGACTAGACCACATGTCGCGAAAGACGGTCAAGTGCGAACCGTATGAATCGAGGGATGAGCTCAGGATGACCACCAAGATGCGCAGTGAGATCGCCGAGCAGCCGGAGGCGCTGCGGGCCACGCTCGACGCCCTGCTCCCCAGGGTCGGCGAGGTGAAGGCGGTGGGCGAGCAGACTCGCCAACTGCTGTTCATCGCGCGTGGAACCTCCGACAACGCCGCAGTCTACGGCCGCTACCTGGTCGAGTCCCACGCGGGACGGATGGGCGCGCTGGCCGCGCCGTCCATCGCGACGACCTACAAGCGCAAGGTCGACCTGGACGGCGTGCTGGCCGTCGCGATCTCGCAGTCGGGTCGTACGGAGGAGATCGTCGAGACCCTGGCCTGGGCCAAGGACTGCGGCGCGAAGACGGTCGGCATCACCAACGGCGGCGAGGACAGCCCACTCGCCCAGGCGGCCGACGTCGCGCTGTGCACGCTGGCCGGCGAGGAGAAGGCCGTCCCGGCGACGAAGACGTACACCACGCAGCTCGCCGCGCTGGCCGTGCTGGCGCTGGGCCTGGGCGCCGACGTGGACGCCGGGGACCTGCGGCGGGTGCCCGAGGCGGTCGAGAAGCTGATCGCCGAGCCGGGCGACCTGGACGCGGTCGTCGAAGGGCTGCTGGACAAGCCGGGCGTGGTCGTGTCCGGACGCGGGCTCGCCTTCTCCACGGCCCTGGAGACCGCGCTCAAGCTCAAGGAGGCCTGCTACCTGCACGCCATGGGCCTGTCCTACGCCGACCTGCTGCACGGCCCGATCGCCGTGGTCGACGCCGACACCCCGGCGCTGCTGGTGGCCTCGGAGAACAGCCCCACGCTGTCCGGCACGGTGGCCCTGGCCGAGCGGGTCGTGGCGGCGGGCGCGGCGGCGTACACGATCGGCGGCGGCGACGCGCTCGCGCAGGCCGGCACGGCCGCGCTGAACGGCCCCGACCTGCCCGAATGGGTGGCGCCGATGGGCCTGATCATCCCCGGCCAGCTCCTCACCGAAGCGCTGGCCCGGCGCCTCGGCATCGACCCCGACTCGCCGCGCGGACTCAACAAGGTCACGCAGACGGACTGAGCGAGGCGCCTCGTTTAGCCTGGTCAAGGAGTTGGAACGAGGGAGGACCGGATGGCGGCGGATGTGAATGCGATCATCGCCGGTCTCGGCGGTGCCGACAACATCATCGAGATCGAACCCTGCATCACCCGGTTGCGCACCGAAGTGCACGACGCGTCCAAGGTCGACCAGGCCGCCCTCAGGGCGGCGGGGGCGCACGGCGTGATGGCCGCGGGCAACGTGGTCCAGGTCGTCGTGGGGCCCGAGGCGGACACGATCGCCAGCGACATCGAGGACATCATCGGCTAAGGGCGAGACCATGACGACTGTTCTCGCCCCGGTCGAGGGGGCGGCTGTGGGGTTGGCCGCCGTGCCCGATCCGGTCTTCTCCGCGGGCATGGTGGGACCGGGAACGGCGATCGACCCGTTGCGGGGGCCAGGCAAGGCCGTGGCCCCCATAGCGGGAAAGATCATGAAACTGCATCCGCATGCCTACGTCATCGTGGGGGACGACGGCAGGGGCGTGCTGGTGCACCTGGGCATCGACACGGTCCAGCTCAAGGGGAAGGGCTTCCGGCTGCTGGCGGCCGAGGGCGACAGGGTCAGCGCGGGGCAGCCCGTCGTGGCGTGGGACCCGTCCGCCGTCGAGGCGGGCGGACGGTCCCCGGTCTGCCCGGTCGTGGCCCTCGACGCCCCCTCGGAGTCGGTGACCGGCATCGTCCAGGGGGCGGTGCACGTGGGGGACGAGCTGTTCACATGGATGTAGCGGCCGTCGGCGCGGTCCCCGAGATCGCCGTACGGGCACGGTCGTACCGGCAGAAGACGTCACAATAGGCGTGCCCCCAGCCATACCGGGCACCGGCCCGACCGCGAGCGGCCGGCCGCCATTCAAGCAGGGGTCCAGCTGGTCTGGACCGGGTAGAGAAGGAGAGGCTCATGGGTGAGCGCAAGGTCACGGTCGCGGCGGAGGTGGGTCTGCACGCCCGTCCCGCGGCGACGTTCGTGAAACGGGCCCAGCTGGCCCCGATGGACATCAGCGTGGCCAAGGCCAGCGGCGGAGGGGCGCCGGTCAACGGCAAGAGCATCCTCGCCATCATGGCGCTCGACGTCCGGCAGGGCGAGACCGTCGTGATCAGCGCCGAGGGCGACGGCTCCGAGGAGATCCTGGACGAACTGGCCACGATCGCCGGAGCGCCATGAACCTGCGGGGGGTTGGGGTCAGCCCGGGCATCGGGCACGGCCCCGCGTACGTTCTGACCGCCTCTGTGCCCGAACCCCCCGAGGGCAGCACCTACACCGGTGAGGCGGAACAGGAGAAGGAGCGGGCGACGGCCGCGCTCTCACGGGTCGCGGGCGAGCTTGAGGCCCGCGGCAACCAGGCGGGCGGCGAGGCCGAGGAGATCCTCAAGGCGCAGGCGCTGATGGCCGAGGACCCCGGGCTGGTGGTGAAGGTCAGGACCCTCATCGACCGGGGTCTCGCCGCTCCGCGGGCGGTCTTCGAGGCGTTCACCAAATACCGGGACGTGCTCAGCGGGGCCGGCGGATACCTGGGCGAGCGGGCCGCCGACCTCGACGACATCAGGGACCGGGTGATCGCCCTGCTGACCGGGCACCCGATGCCGGGGCTGCCGGTGGCGCCCGAGGAGCCGTACGTGCTGGTCGCGGTCGATCTGGCGCCCGCCGACACGGCGTTGTTGTCCCGGCGGCACGTGGCCGGGTTCGTCACCGAGCAGGGCGGGCCCACGAGCCACACCGCGATCATGGCACGGGCGATGGGCGTACCCGCCGTGGTCGCCTGCCCCGGGGCGACCGGCATCCCCGGCGGCGTCCGGGTGCTGGTGGACGGCACGACGGGCGAGGTGAGCCTGGAGCCGTCCGACGACCACGTGGCCGGGGCGCGCGACGCGGCGGCGGCGAAGCAGGCGGCGATCAGCGCGGCCAAGGGGCCGGGCCGGACCGCCGACGGGCACGCGGTGCCGCTGCTGGCCAACGTCGCCGGCCCGGCCGAGCTGGCGGAGGCGGTGGCCGCCGGGGCGGAGGGCGTCGGGCTCTACCGGACCGAGTTCCTCTTCCTCGACCGCGCCGACGCCCCGGCCGTCGAGGAGCAGCGGCGGGCCTACCGCGCGGCGTTGGAGGCCGTGCCCGGCGGGACCGTGGTCGTGCGCACGCTCGACGCGGGCGCCGACAAGCCGCTGCGGTTCCTGCCCGCCCCCGCCGAGCCGAACCCGGCGCTGGGCGAGCGCGGGCTGCGCCTGTTCAGGCGGTTCCCCGAGGTGATGGACGCGCAGTTGCGCGCGCTGGCCGCGGCGGCCGAGGACGCGCCGGCCGAGCTGCTGGTGATGGCGCCCATGGTGGCCACGGCCGAGGAGGCCGAATGGTTCGCCGACGCCTGCCGGGCGCGCGGGCTGTCCAAGGTGGGCGTCATGATCGAGATCCCGTCCGCGGCGCTGCGGGCCGGGCAACTGGCCGGGATGGTGGACTTCGTCTCGCTCGGCACCAACGACCTGGCCCAGTACGCCTTCGCCGCCGACCGCCAGCTCGGCACGGTGAGCGGGCTCCAGGACCCGTGGCAGCCGGCGCTGCTCGACCTGATCGCCATGTCCTGCGGCCACGGCAAGCCGGTGGGCGTCTGCGGTGAGGCGGCCGCCGATCCCGCTCTGGCGTGCGTTCTGGTCGGGCTCGGGGCGACCACGCTGTCGATGGGGGCGGGGGCTCTGGGGGCCGTCCGGGCCGCGCTGGCCGCGCACACGCTGGAGCAGTGCAGGCTGGCGGCGCGCAACGCGCGGGCCCAGGTCACGGCCGCGAACGCGCGCGCGGTGGCGCGCACGCACCTGCCCGGGCTCGCGGCGCTGGGGGTGTGAACGGGGCGTTTTGGGGTCGCGGGCCTCGGACGGGCCTCGGACGGGCCGCGGCATGGATACCTTGGAAGGCATGTTCAGACGGATCGGCCCGGCAGGGCTCCTGGTGTTGGCGCTGACCGCGTGCGGCGGCGGGGGTGGCGCCCCGGCGAGTGCGGCCCCGGCGAGGGACGGGGCCACCACCCCCGCGGGGAGCACGACACCACAGAGCCCGCCCCAGGCCGAGGCCGACCCGGTGCTGCGGGCCCTGCGGCGGATGACCCTGGAGGAGAAGGTCGGCCAGCTCTTCATGCCCGTCCTGTACGGCACCGCCGCCGACACCGTCTCCGGCGAGAACCAGGCCCGCTACGGCGCCCAGACCCCGGCCAAGGTGATCGCCCGCTACCACCTGGGCGGCGTGATCCTCTTCCCGGCGAACGTCAAGTCCACCGCCCAGGTAGTCAAGCTCACCAACGGCCTCCAGGAGGCGTCGAAGAAGGTCCCGCTGCTGGTCGGCACCGACCAGGAGAACGGCCTGGTGTCCCGCATGTCCGCGCTGATGACCGACTTCCCGGGCGCGGCCGAGATCGGCGCCACCAAGGACCCGGCGATGTCCAGGGCCGTGGCCAGGGCGACCGGCGAGGAGCTGCGGGTGCTCGGGGTCAACCTCGACTTCGCGCCCGTCGCCGACGTCAACATCAACCCGAGGAACCCGGTCATCGGCAGGCGGGCCTACGGGAACGACCCGTCCGCGGTGGCGAAGATGGTCGCGGCGGCGGTCAATGGCTTCGGCGACGCCAAGGTGGCGTCCACGGCCAAGCACTTCCCGGGCCACGGCGACACCTCCGTCGACAGCCACACCGGCCTGCCGGTGATCAAGCACACCATGGCCCAGTGGGAGCGGATCGACGCGCCGCCGTTCAGGGCCGCCGTCGGCGCCGGGGTCGACGCCGTGATGAGCGCCCACATCGTCTTCCCCAAGCTCGACCCGTCGGGTGACCCGGCGACGCTGTCCAAGCCCATCCTGACCGGCCTGCTGCGGCAGAAGCTCGGCTTCAAGGGCGTGATCTCCACCGACGCGCTCAACATGGAGGGCGTGCGCAAGAAGTACGGCGACGGCGAGGTGGCCGTGCGCGCGGTGCTGGCCGGGGCCGACCTGCTGCTCATGCCGTACGACCTGGGCAAGGCGTACCAGGCGGTGCTGGGGGCGGTGAAGTCGGGGCGCGTCTCGGAGGACCGCCTCGACCAGTCGGTCGTCCGGCTGCTCAGGCTCAAGCAGAAGAGGGGGCTGCTGTCCGCGGCGCCCGTCGCGTCGGCGCAGGAGGCGGCCGGTGTGCTGCGGTCGCCCGAGCACCGCAAGCTGGCCGCCGAGGTGCGGGCCGCGGGGTAGGCGCGAAGGCCGATTCGCGGGGTTCTATCCTAGAACCGGATTCGAGCGAGGAGGCGGTCGTGGTCGCAGGGGTGCTCATCGACTGGGGTGGCGTGCTCACGACCAGCCTGACCGACTCCATCGCCCGGTGGCTGGCGGCCGACCGGATCGACGCCGAGCACTACCGTTCGGTGATGCGCGAGCTGGTCGACCATGCCTACCAGGGCGGCGAGGGGCAGAACGTCGTGCACGCGCTCGAACGCGGCGAGCTCGACGGCCCGGCCTTCGAGCGTGACCTGGCCGCCCGGCTGCTCACCGTCGACGGCGTGCCGCCGGTGGCCGAGGGGCTGCTGGAGCGCATGTTCGCGCAGTTCGAACGGGTCGACGCCATGTACGACATGCTCCGCGACGTACGGAAAAATGGGGTTAAGACGTGTTTGTTGTCTAACTCCTGGTCGAACACCTACCCCCGCCACGAATGGGACGGCCTCTTCAACGCGGTCGTGATCTCCGGCGAGGTCGGCATGCGCAAACCCGAGGAACGCATCTTCCGACACGCCCTCGACCAGGTCGGACTGCCCGGCGAGCAGTGCGTCTTCATCGACGACATCGAGGCCAACATCCTGGCCGCCCGCGCGCTCGGCATCACCGGAATCCACCACCGCGACGCCGACACGACCCTCACAGAGCTGGAGTCCGTTCTCCGGCTCACGCTGCGACGGGCATGATGGTGCCCTTGCGATTTCGGAAAGGTTCGTGATGCGCGTCTATCTGCCGTGCACCCTCCCCGCCCTCGCCCGCGCGGTCGAGGCAGGGGAACTGGGGCCGGCCCCCCTGACCGGTTACGCGGTGACCCCCGCGCTGACCGAGTGGTACGCCTCGGGCGACACCGAGGAACTGGAGTACGTCGCGCTGACCGAGGCGGCCCGCGCCTCGCTGCGCATGCTGGCCGCCGACGGCGTGGCCGCCGGGCCCAGGCGGGTGGTGGTCGCCGCCGAGGTGCCCGACGGCTCGGTCTCGGCCGGCGTCGGCCTGGAGGAGCGGGCCCGCGTGCGGCTCGCCGCGGCCGTCCCGATGGCGAAGGTGGCCGCGGTGCACATCGACGACCATGACGCCGCCGCCGACATCGAGGCCGCCGTCGAGGCGCTGCCCGCCTCCGACGACGGCGACGACGACGCCCGGTTCACGGTCGACGGCGCGGAGGCCCATGAGCTCATGTGGTATGCCACCCAGGAGATCCCGGACCTGCTGCGTTCAGAATAAGCTTGATGGGACATGACAAAACACATCATCTGGGATTGGAACGGGACGCTCTTTCACGACGTCGAGGCCGTCGTAGGTGCCACCAACGCCCTCTTCAAGCCGTACGCGCTGCCCGAACTGACCGCCGACGGGTTCCGCGCGGTCTACACCCGCCCCATCTGGGTCGCCTACGAGCGCCTGCTCGGCAGGCCGCTGGCCGAGGGGGAGTGGGAACTGCTGGACGACGGGTTCCATGAGCACTACTTCAGGCTGAGCGCCGCCTGCGGCCTGGCCCCCGACGCCGAGGTGGTGCTCGGCGGCTGGGCCGGCACCCAGTCGCTGTGCTCGATGGCCCCCCACGCCCATCTGGTGCCGATCGTCGAGTCCTTCGGCATCACCCGGCACTTCACCCGGGTCGACGGGCTGGTCGGGAGCACGGGGGGCGAGAAGGCCGTGCACATGACCACGCACATCCAGGCCCTCGACGTCGATCCCGGCGAGATCCTGGTGATCGGCGACAGCGTCGACGACGGGCTCGCCGCGCGGCACGTGGGTGCGCGGGCGGTGCTCTACACCGGCGGCATGACCTCGCGGGCCGAGCTGGAGGGCACCGGCCTGCCCGTGGTGGACACGCTCGCCCAGGCGCTCCAGTACGCCTGAGGGGCATGCCGGATCCGCCTCGGGGGAAGCACCGGGGCGGGCGGCGGCCGTACCCTTGCCGGTAACCCCTCAGGAGGTCGCCATCAACCGCCTTGTGCTCTGGAACGTCGATCTCACCCTGGTCGACGTCGCCATCGTGACCCGGGACGCCTACGCCGAGGCGTTCCGCGCCGTGACCGGCCGGCCGCTGGTCAAGCTCGTGCCGCCGCTGGGCCGCCCCGACTCCGAGATCGTCTTCGAGACGCTGGCCGTCAACGGGATCCAGGCCGAGGACGACCACCTGCCCCGGTTCCTGGCCGCGCTCGCCCTCGCCTTCGCCGACCGGCGCGGCCGGCTGGCCAAGGAGGGCCGGATGATGCCGGGCGCCAAGAGCGCGCTGAAGACGGTGGCCCGGCTCGACGGCGTCGTGCAGTCGGTGCTGACCGGCACGATCAAGGGCAACGCCGTGCACAAGCTCAAGGCGTTCGGGCTGGACAAGTACGTCGACTTCGAGCTCGGCGGCTACGGCGAGGAGGTCTACCCCAAGGCGACGCTGCTGCAGGTCGCCCAGGGGAGGGCCAAGCAGCGGCTGGGCACGCCGTTCACGGCGGCCAACACGGTCGTGATCGGCGACTCCACGCGTGACGTGCAGGCGGCCAGGATCGGCGGGGCCGCCGTGATCGGGGTCGCCTCCGGGCGGTCCATGGCCGCCGAGCTGCGGGAGGCGGGCGCCGACCTGGTGCTGCCGGACCTGTCCGACGCCTCGGAGGTGGTGGCCGCCGTGAACGGCCTGACCTCCCCCCTGGACCGCAAGGCCGGCTGACCCGCCTGCTCCGCCCTGCCGACCTACGCCCCCGTGCGGTGGATCAGGGCAGGGCGGTGAGGAAACGGGCCGCGACGGGGGCCGCCACGGCCGAGCCGGCGCCGCCGCCCTCCACGACCACCGCGAACGCCACGTCCCCCTTGTAGCCGATGAACCACGAGTGCGCGGGCGGCTCCTTGCCCGAACCGTATTCGGCCGTCCCGGTCTTGCCCGCGGTGCCCGCGGGGAAGTGCGCGGCCTTGGCGGTGCCGTCCGTGACGACGGCGGGCATGAGCTTGCGCAGGGCGGAGACCACGCCGCGCTCCAGCGGGCGCGGGCGGTCGTCGGAGACCATCCCCTTGGGCACGATCCGCGGCGGGATCCAGGCGCCCGAGGCGATGGCGGCGGCGACGGAGGCCATGTTGAGCGGGCTGGCCAGCACCCGGCCCTGGCCGATGGAGGCCGAGGCGAGGTCGGTGTCGTCCTTGGGGTCGGGGAACTCGGCCCGCACGGCGGGCACGCCAGGGTTGATCGCGGTGCCGAAGCCGAAGCTCTTGGCCACCTCGGCCAGCCTGCCGCCGTTCAGCTCGGCCACGCTCATCTCGCCGAACGTGGTGTTGCACGAGTGCGCGAAGGCGTCCTGGAAGGAGAGCGTGCCGTAGTCCTTGAAGCCGGCGTTGTGGAAGGGGAAGCCGCCGATGTTCTTCTCGGCCGGGCAGGTGACCGTCTTGGCGGGCTCGACCCCGTCCGCGACCAGCGCCGAGGCCGTGACGACCTTGAACGTCGAGCCGGGCGGATACTTGCCCAGCAGCGCCCGGTTGAAGCCGCCGGGCTTGTTGACGACGGCCAGCATCTCGCCGGTCGAGGCGCGCAACGCCACCAGCGAGGCCGGCTTGGTCACGCCTTCGAGCGCCGCGGCCCCCGCCTCGTGCACCTTCAGGTCGATCGTGGTGGTGAGCGGCTCGGTGCCGCCCGGCTTGACCAGCGTCTCGACCAGCTCGTCGCCCTTGTAGAGGCCGATGATGGAGTCGCCGCTCCCGTTGAAGCGGTCGGGGTAGGTCTGCTTGATGCCCTCCACCAGTTGCTGCACCGAGCCGGGGGCGTCCGCGCCGCCGATCTCGGTGCCGTCGGCGGCCCGGACGCTCACCGCGTCGCGCTTCTGGGCTACCAGGCGCAGCGAGAGGCCCTTCTTGAGCTGGGGATGGAGGACGGCCGGGGTCCAGGCGACCTTCCACGCGCCGTCCTGCTCGACCACCTTGAGCCGGCTGCTGTACTTCCAGTCCCGGCGGCCTTGCAGGTTGACGTTGAAGCCCAGGTAGCCGTCGTCGTCCGGGCCGTCGTCGGCGAAGGGGCCGGTCGACCGGGAGCGGGAGAAGGTGGCCTGCTCGACCTTGAGGTCGGTGCTGAAACGCCGGTGCCAGGCCTCGAAGTCGGTGGGCGGGTCGGCGACGAGCCGGCGCATCTTCGCATAGTCCTTGACGGACCAGGCCGAGAGGTATTCGTCGGTCGTCTGCTCGGGTGAGCCTTCCGTCCGCAACAGCCAGATGGTGGCCCCCGCCGCCACTACCAGCACGAGAAGGACTGCCAGGACCAGCGGCCACCTGCGCCGCCGTCGGCGGCGCGGCTCCTCCGGCCGAAGTCGCCCGTACAGGGCCCCCGTTTGTGATGCCATGGCCTGAGGACACCAGACAGTGAGACGTCCCGTCCAATATTGATATGACGGCTACATAGATATAAATCTGGATATAGTGGCTGGTCATGGACTTGGTCCGGCATCTCCGCTACTTCGTCGTGGTGGCGGAGGAACTGCACTTCGGGAACGCCGCGATCCGCCTCGGCATGGCCCAGCCGCCGCTCAGCCAGCGCATCAAGCGCCTGGAGGAGGAGCTCGGCGTGCCGCTCTTCGACCGGTCCGCCCGCCAGGTGCGCCTGACCGAGGCCGGGCGGCTGCTGCTCGGCGAGTCCCGGGAGATCGTGGCCAGGGTCGAGCGGCTGCGCGAGCTGGCCCGCCACGGCGACGGCGGCGTGCTCAAGATCGGGGTCCCGCCCGACCTGGCCGCCTCCGTGATCGCCGCCCTGGTCGCGGGCTTCCGGGCGGCGAATCCGGACGTACGGCTCGTCCCCGCCGAGATCTGGACGGCCCACCAGGTGTCCGCGCTGGCCGAGGGCACGATCGACGTCGGGCTCGTCCGCCATCCGGTCGCCGCCCCCGGCCTGGACTTCGGCCAGGTGCTCGTGCAGCCCCAGGGCGTGCTGCTGGCCGGGGACGACCCGCTGGCCGAGGCCGGCGAGGTGCACCTGACCGAGCTGGCCGGGCGCGAGCTGCTGATGCCGCCCAAGGAGGGCGAGCCGGGCTGGCACGCAGAGACGCTGGCCGAGTGCCGCCGGCACGGCTACGTCCCCGCCCAGGTGCACCAGGGCGCCGGGCTCGGCCTGGTGCTCGCGGGCCAGGCGGTGGCGTTCGGGCCGAAGGCGGACGTCCCTGGGCTGGCGTGGCGGCCGCTGCTAGGCTCGCCGATCGCGTGCCGGGTCTCCACCGCCTGGCGAGCGGCGACGGGCACGAGGAAGGACTGGGTGGCCGAGTTCTCGGCCGTTGCCGTACGCACGTTGAAGGAGAGCGCCGGGATGACCGACGAGGGCGCCGCGCCCGCGCGGCGGATCAGCCGGAGGCCGGGGATGCTGGCATGAGCGATCCCGACTACGCGGCGCTGTTCCGGATGGCCGGGGTCACCGGCTGGCTGCACGCCTGCGACATCGACTCAGGGCGGGAGGCCGGGCACGACGCCGACGAGCCGGTGCCCCTGGCGTCGGTGTTCAAGCTGCCGCTGCTGGTGGAGTTCTGCCGGCAGGCCGACGCCGGGCTGCTGGACGCGACGGCCCCGACGACAGTCACGGCCGACCGGCGGGTCTCGGGGCCCACGGGCCTGTCGGCCATGCTCGACGACGTGACGATGTCGCTGCGCGACCTGGCGTACCAGATGATGGCGGTGAGCGACAACACCTCCGCCGACGTGCTGCTCGACCGGGTGGGCATGGAGGCGGTCAACACCATGCTGGACGCCTTCGGCCTCGACGGCACCCGGCTGCGGCAGAGCGGCCGGGCCCTGTTCGAGTCCATGGAGCTGGACACCGGCCACGGGTGGCCGTACCTGGATCCCGACGACATCTCCCGCCTGCGGGTGCTCGACCCGGCGCGGACGAACCGCAGCACCCCCCGCGAGATGACCCGCCTGCTCTCCATGATCTGGCGGGACGAGGCCGCCACGCCGGAGTCCTGCTCCTGGATGCGCGCCGTGCTCAACATGCAGGTGTGGCCCCACCGGCTGGCCTCGGGCTTCCCGTACGACGACGTCGAGGTCGGCGGCAAGACCGGGTCGCTGCCGACGCTGCGCACCGAGGTCGGCGTGGTCGAGTACCCCGACGGCGGCCGGTACGCGGTGGCGGTGTTCACCCGCTCGTCCAGCACGGCGGTCATCCAGCCGCGCGCCGACGCGGTGATCGGCACGGCGGCGCGTATGGCGGTGGACCACCTGAGGAGGTAGCAAGTTATGTGGGAGGTCAGGTATGACTTTCCACCTACCGGGCGACAGGATGGGGCACATGGTTGCTGAAGGTGCGCTTCTCTGGGAGCCGACCGACGAGGTCGTGGCCGCCGCCAAGCTGACCCGCTACCTGGAGTGGCTGGGACGGTCCGGAGCGAGCTACGAGGAGGTGTGGCAGTGGTCCGTCGACCGTCCTGAGGACTTCTGGACGTCGGTCTGGGACTACTTCGACGTCATCGGGGAGCGCGGTGACGGGCCGGTGCTGTCGGGCGAGATGCCCGGCGCGACCTGGTTCGCGGGAGCCTCGGTCAACTACGCCGAGAACGCGCTGCGGCGTACCGAGGGCACCGCCCTGGTCTTCGTCTCCGAGGACGGCGCCCGCCAGGAGCTGACGTACGCCGAGCTGCGCGACGAGGTGGCCCGCGTCCGCGCCGGCCTGGCCCGGCTCGGCGTCACCAGGGGCGATCGCGTGGCCGGCTACCTGCCGAACATCCCGCAGGCCCTGATCGCCTTCCTCGCCACCGCCTCGCTCGGCGCGATCTGGTCGGCCGGCTCGCCCGACTTCGGGGTGCCGAGCATCGTCGACCGGTTCAAGCAGATCGAGCCCAAGGTGCTCATCGCGGTCGACGGCTACCGCTACAACGGCAAGACCTACGACCGCTCCGACGCCGTCAACGAGATCGCCGCCGAGCTGCCCACGCTGCGCGCCACGGTCTGGATCCCCTACCTGTCGGCGGCCGGCGACGGCCGCGCCCCCCAGCAGGCCGAGCCCGGTGCCGCGCACACGCGTTCGGTGCCGCACGGTGAGGTGATCGGCTGGGAGGGGCTGCGGGCCGAGGCGGGGCCGCTGGAGTTCGACCGGGTGCCGTTCGGCCACCCGCTGTGGATCCTCTACTCCAGCGGCACGACCGGGCTGCCCAAGCCGATCGTGCACGGGCACGGCGGCGTGCTGCTCGAACACCTCAAGTCGCTCGCCTTCCACCAGGACCTGGGCGAGGAGGACGTGTTCTTCTGGTACACCACCACGGGCTGGATGATGTGGAACTACCTCATCGGGGCCCTGCTGGTGGGGGCCACGCCGGTGCTCTACGACGGCTCGGCCACGCATCCCTCGTCCGCCGCGCTCTGGCGGATCGCCGCCCAGGAGCAGGTGACGTACTTCGGGGTGGGGGCGCCGTACATCATGGCCTCGCTGAAGGAGGGGATCCGGCCGACCGGGCTGGAGCGGCTGCGCGGCATCGGCTCGACGGGCTCGCCGCTGCCGCCCGAGGGGTTCGAGTGGGTCGCCGCCGAACTGCCCGGTACGCCGATCGGGTCGTTCTCCGGCGGCACCGACGTGTGCACCGGGTTCGTCGGGGCCACGATGCTCCACCCGATCAGGGCGGGGATCATCCCGTGCCGGTCGCTGGGGGCGAAGGTGGAGTCGTACGACCCCAAGGGCGAGCCGGTGGTCGGCGAGGTGGGCGAGCTGGTGCTGACCCGGCCGATGCCCTCGATGCCGGTGATGTTCTGGAACGACCCCGACGGGCGGCGCTACTTCGAGAGCTACTTCGACGTCTACCCCGGCGTGTGGCGGCACGGCGACTGGATCAAGATCAACGAGGACGGCGGCTGCGTCATCTACGGCCGCTCCGACTCCACGCTCAACCGCGGCGGCGTGCGCATGGGCACCAGCGAGTTCTACCGGGTCGTGGAGCGGTTCGACGAGATCGCCGACAGCCTGGTGATCGACACCGGCCAGCTCGGCCAGGAGGGCCGCCTGCTGCTCTACGTCACCCTCGCCGAGGGCGCCGAGTTCGGCGAGCAGCTCGAACGCGCCCTGTGCGCGGCCCTTCGCCAGGAGCTGTCGCCCCGGCACGTGCCGAACGAGATCCGCGTCGTGCCCGGCATCCCCCGGACGTTGTCCGGCAAGAAGCTGGAGGTGCCCGTACGCAAGATCCTGCTCGGCACACCCGTCGAGGAGGCGGCCAACCCCGACGCCATGGCGAACCCGGAGGTGTTGCGGCACTTCAGGCCGTAGCGACGGCGGATGCTCAGGGCTCCAGGCCGAACAGGGGCAGGCAGGCGTCCAGGTGGTGGATCTCGATGTCGGGCGACGGCGACCAGTCCTCGCGGGCCATGCGGAAGCGCCGGGTGACGACCGGCTCGCCCCTGCGCGCGTGCACGGTGACGCCGTCGTCGCGGTAGCCGAGCTTCCTCGTCACCGCCAGCGAGGCGTGGTTGTCCTCGAACGCCTCCGTCACGGCGTGCCGCGCGCCGAGCCCGGCGAAGGCGAAGTGCAGGACGGCCCTGCGCATCTCCGTGCCGATGCCGAGGCCCTGGAAGCGCCGCCCCAGCCAGGAGCCCGTCTTGACCTGCCGGGCCACGGGGAAGCTCGTCGCGGTGATGCCCTGGGTGCCGACCACCTGGCCCTCGTGCACCGCGACCAGCTCCACCGACCAGTCGTCGGCGGTGAACTCGGCCCAGCTCCTGAAGTGGTACTGGACCGTACGGCGTACCCGCTCGGCCGGGGCCGCCTCGGACCACGGGCGCAGGAACGGCATGAAGCCGGCGTCGTGGACGCCCTCGGCCGCCCGGTCGGCCAGTTCGTCGAGGTCGTCGAGGCTGGGGTGCCGCAGTTCCAGTCGCGGCGTGGTGATGGAGAGCTCGAAGAGCGGCCAGTTACGCATATCTCGGCATACTTCCACCCGTGCTGACGCTCGCGCGACTCGTTTTTTGCCTGCCCCCGATTTTCTCCGGAAAGGTTTTGCCGAACGGTGTGCGTTCCGGGCTTCGGCTTGGCTAAGGTTGGGGCTGTTCGGAGGGGTGAACAGAGGTCCGGGTGGGTGAACGCGCAGCTCACTCCCCGGCTTCTGGAGGAAAGGCGGATGCGTCCATGGCGCATCCGCCTTTTCTTGGTCGCCCCCTTCTCTGCTTGCCCAAGACGCCGCTAAAGCTTTGACTTTGTTGTCGTATAAAAGCGATATGCCGGTTTTTAGTCTGATTTACCAGTGTCGTGAATTGTTGGTGATCTGGGTAGGCGTTGACCTATGATCACAAAGGTTCGGAGAGCGGTTGTTTTCGCCGCTCTCGGGTGTGGTGGGCTTCCCTTCCTGGCCGGTGCGCCCGCCGTGGCGGACACGGCTGTGCCCGGCACCGCTGGGCCCGGCGCGACTGGGCCCGACACGACCGGGCCCGACACGACTGGGCCTGGCACGACCGGGCGCGGCACGACTGGGCGCGACACGGCCGGACGTGGCACTACTGGGCGCGACACGGCCGGGCGCGACACGGCCGGGCGTGGCACGACCGGGCCTGGCGCGGAGGTCGTGCTGCGGCCGGGCGACCGCGGCGAGACCGTCAGACGCCTCCAGGAGCGGCTGCACCGGAACGGCTACTACTACGGCCGGATCAACGGCGTCTACGACGAGCAGACCAAGTTCGGCGTGTGGGCCCTCCAGAAGCACCGGCACCTGCGCCCCCAGGGCGCGGTCGGGCCCGAGGTGTGGAAGGCGTTCGACCGCCCGGTGCGCATGCGGCCGCTGGTCCCGAACGGCGAGGCCGACCGGGTCGAGATCAACCTGCGCTACCAGCTCCTCGTCGTCTACCGTCACCGCCGCCCGGCGCTCGTCTCGCACGTCTCGACGGGCGCTCGGGTCAGCTACTGCGAGAACGGCCACTGCGGCAACGCGATCACCCCGACCGGCGACTTCCACGTCACCAGCCGCGCGCCGGGCTGGACCGAGGGGCCGCTGGGCACGATGTACGACTCCCTCTACTTCGTCGGGGGCATCGCCATGCACGGCTCGTCCAAGGTGCCGCTGCGGCCCGCTTCGCACGGGTGCGTCCGGCTGCCGCTGCCCACCTCGAAGCGGCTGTTCGACATGGTGAAGATCGGCGAGCCCGTCTACGTGCGGGAGAAGTAGGTCAGATGCCCTGCGGCAGGCGGAACAGCCGGTCGGGGTCGTAGGTCGACTTCACCTCGGCCAGGCGGGCGGCGTTGGGGCCGTAGTAGGCGCCGCGCCAGCCGGTCAGGTCGGGATCGATGTAGTTCACGTAGGCGTGCTCGCCGAAGTGGGGGGTCATCTCGCCGTGCAGCCCGCGCAGCCATGTCCGGTCCGTGCCCTCCGCGTAGTACTGCACGCTGTAGAGCGCGGCCCGGTGCGGGAACGCCGTGGCGGTCGGCTTCACCCGGCCCACCGCGCCGCCGAGCGCGTCCAGCAGCACGGAGTGCCGTCCGCCGCGCGCCACCCCGTCCACCAGCCTCCGGACGCCGTCGGCCGGGAGCTTGGCGTAGGCCAGGTGCGACTTGGCGGCGAACGCCTCCCTCGGCGTCCGGCGGCACTGCTCCACCGACCGCGAGGCGCATCCCGCCATGATCATCATCGCCTCCCGGTACGACGTGGTCCGCACGGACCTCGACGACGGCGTGCCGATCCGCGCGACCAGCGGGGCGAGCAGGCGGTCCAGTGACGCCTTCGGGCCCTCGTACGTGCCGACGACGAGCACGTCCAGGCCGCGTTCCGCGCGCGTCAGGTGCAGCGACGACCACAGCTCGTCCGGCGCGGACGGGCCCCACGACTGCCAGGCGCGCACCGCGGCCCCCGCCTTCGACCACGGCCAGTGCAGGAAGAACACGGTGAGGTCGCGCGTGGCGTGGGTGCGGAAGGTGAAGGAGACCGCGATGCCGACGTTGCCGCCGCCACCGCCGCGGCAGGCCCAGTAGAGGCCGGAGTGGTGGGTGGCGTCCGCGGTCAGCAGGCGGCCGTCGGCCGTGACCACGCGGACGGACTCCAGGGTGTCGCAGGTGAGCCCGTACTTCCTCGACACCACGCCGAGGCCGCCGCCCAGCGTCAGCCCGGCGATCCCGACCGTGGGGCACGAGCCCGCCGGGATGCTCACGCCGTGCCGGGCCAGCCGGTCGTAGACGTCGATCAGCTTGGCGCCCGCCCCGACCGTGGCCCGGCCGGAGGCGTAGGAGACCGCGTTCATCCGGGACACGTCGATCACCAGGCCGGTGCCGGTGGACCAGCCCGCGTAGGAGTGGCCGCCGGAGCGGGCGGTGACCGCGACGCCGGTCGCGCGCGCGAACGCCAGGCACGCCGAGACGTCCGCCGGGCTCGCGCAGTACGCCACGCCGCCCGGCCTGATCCGGTCGTAGGCGGGGTTGAACAGGCGGCGGGCGCTGTCGTACCCGGAGTCGCCGGGCAGCACCAGCGTGCCCGCGAGCTGCCTGCGCAGCCGCGCCCAGTCCGGCGGCGGCGCCGACCGCCCCGCGCCGACCGCCCCGACGCCGGACACCTCAGCGCCGGACACCTCAGCGCCGGACAATCCGAAGCCGGACGTTCGCGCACCGGTGGCCGGTGCGCCGGGCGTCCTCGCGTCGGCGGCGAGTGCCAGCGGCGCGAGCGCGGTGAGGTGGAGAAAGTCGCGGCGGTCCATGGTCGTCCCCCGTCGGTCGTGTCGAACCGATCGATGAGACGCGTGGATCTCCGGACAAGTTGGTCACAACTCCATCACTGCAAAAATCACCCCGCCGTCCCTCCGAATCCAAAGATGTTCTGACCGGCCCCCACCCGCGTCAGCCCCGGGGCCTTCCTCAACACGCCGTCCTTGACCAGCCGAAGCGGCGACATGGGCGGTTTCGGCCCGTCCCCGTTCGTCTGGGCGATGCGCAACGCCAGCGCCGGGCACATCTCGACCGCCCGCCGCGCGTCCTTGACCATCCATCCCGGCACGTTCCTGAACGACGGGAACCCGTAGTCGTCCAGGTCCACGAACTCCGGCAGCAGGTGCGCGCACAGTCCGTGCCCCTGGCAGCGGGTCCAGTCCACCTCCAGCCGGTACTCGGGCTCCACCTCGGGCTCGGGCATCGGCAGCACGCCGCGCACCGGTCGGCCGCACGAGCCGTGCTCCAGGTGGAGCGCGATCTCGCTCTCGAACGCGTCCAGCGCCGACAGCACGAACTTGGCCGTGCCGTCCGGGTGGAAGCACGCGCCACGCCGCTCGACGGCCCGCACGCACCGGCGTACGGCGTCCACGGAGCCCGTGCCCTCGGCGATCGCGCACAGCGCCCGCGCCACGTCGGGCAACCCCAGGCGGCAGGGACCGCACTGCCCGGCCGACTCGGCGGCCAGGTACGAGGCCACCCTGGCCGCCTCGCCCAGGGGACAGGTGGCGTCGCCGAGCGGCACGATGATCCCGGCCCCCAGCGTGGCCCCGGCCAGCTTCATGCCCTCCCGCGAGATCACCGCGGACCTGGCCACCTCGGCCGACAGCCACGCGCCGTGGTAGCCGCCGACCAGCACGCCGTCCCCGGCCTCGGCCTCGCACAGCGCGAGGACGTCGGCCAGCAGGACGCCGGTCGGCGCCTCGATCACCGCGCCGTTGGCCGCGCCGCCGCTCACCGTGAGCAGGATCGTGCCGGGCTCCTTGCTGGTGCCCACCTCGGCGTACTTCTCGGGGCCGTACTCGGCCAGCAGCGCGAACTGCGCGTAGGTCTCGGTGTTGGACAGCAGGGTCGGCAGCCCGTCCACGCCGCTCGTCGCGGCCCGCCGCTTCCTTCCCGGCGGGATGGCCTCCTCGCCGTTCACGCCGCGGACGAGCGCACCGCCCTCCCCGCTGATGAACCTCTCCGCCAGCCCGACCACCCGGATCGGGATGCGGCTCTCCGAACCGCCCGACACGTTCGCGGCCCGGCGTTCGGCCACTGCGGCCGACACGGACGACTCGGCCACCTCGCCCGCGACGGTGGCCACGACCACCTCTCGGGCGCCCAGGGCCTCCGCCGCCAGGATGGCGCCGTCCAGCACGAGGTGCGGGTTGCGGGTGAGCAGCATGGCGTCCTTGGAGCTGGCCGGCTCGCCCTCGGCGCCGTTGACCAGCACCACGCTCTCGCCGGTGCCCGCCGCGTCCGCCACGGCCCGCAGCTTGCGCCCGAACGGGAAGGCGGCGCCGCCCCGTCCGCGCATGTCCACCTCGTTCACCATGGAGATGAGCTCGGCCAGCTCGCGCGGGCGCGGTTCGCCGTGCAGCGTCCGGTGCGCGGGCAGGTCGAGCCGCCGGCAGTGATCGAGCCCGGCGGTCAGCCGCGCCGGACCCATCCGCAGCACGCGCGGCACCCGGTGCGGGATCACGACCGGCTCCCTGAGGTCACACGGCGCGGGCTCATCCGGCCTCCCGGTACCTGCGTCGCGCGTCGGCCAGGCTCACCGGCGCGTCTGCCGGCGCCCCGGCGGTGGCCGCCGCCGCTGCCGCCGTGGCACGCGGCCGCTCGACGGGCACGTCCGCCGCGACCCCGGCCGTCACGACGGGCGCCTCGACCCTCTCCGGTACGACGGGCGGCCTGCGCAACGTGGCCAGCACGCGCACGACCAGCGCCGAACCGACCGCGGCCAGGCACGCCACGTACGACCAGGCCACCCAGCCGGCCGGCGAACGGCCCGCCGTCAGCCCGTGCATGATCGCGATGGGCCAGGCCAGGTAGGCGGCCGAGTGCAGCAGCCGCCACAACCACGGCGTGCCGCGTACGGCGAAGCGGCCTCGGAGCATGCCCGTGACCACCGCCACGATCATGAGGTCGAAGGCGAGCGCGCCGAACCCCACGTAGAGCCCGGCGACCGGCACGACCGCGGCCCCCGGCGGCGCGTGTCCCAGGCCGACCATGAGGACGATGTGCGTGACCAGGTAGGCCAGGCCGATGAGTGCGGTGGCCCGGTGCGCGAGCTGCGCCCTGACCCGGTTGGGCGGGGACAGGAACACGCGTTCGGTGGTGAGCAGGCCGAGCGCGACCGTCGCGGTCAGCAGCACCAGGGCGAACACGCCCGCGTAGAACTCTAGGAAACTGACTCCCCGGCCGAGCAGCGCGACGCCGCGTTCGGTCCTGGCCAGCGCGAACACCGACAACAGGACGGCGGTCAACGAGGCGCTCGCCCCCAGCCGGACATTCCTTGTGTCCAGCTTTGTGGGGGCGTGCCGGGGGTGTCGTCTGTGGAGCATCTGTTTCCCTCCAAGGTCGGGTGAGGGTACGACTCGGAAGGCTGATGGGGACGTGTCAGCAGCGGCGCCCCCGGTTGATGCACGAGACGACGAACTGCATCAGCCGATCGGGCATGACGTTGGCGAAATCCGCGTGGTCGGTAACCGGGTTGTGCTTCTGTTCAGGGAACGCGTCCACGGCGAACGACGGACCCTGTGGAACTGTGTAGGCGAGGATCATGCGCAGTTGCGGAATCGCCCTGGTGCCTTGCGGACAAGCGCCGTTCTGCCCGGGGAAGCCCACGTGCGTGCGGTGATTGGCGCTGTCGGTGTTCTGACCGTCCCAGCAGCTGGGGAAATCCAGAATACGAAGAACCTGACTTCCGCGCGGGCAAAGCGGATATTTATCGGGACTTATGCGATTTGTGAATCCTGTGCAGGTCCAGCGGGCCCGCGCGTTGGCCGCGCCGTTCGTCCCGGCCTTGGCGTCGCCGGTGATCAGCCGTAGGAACCTCGGCATCGCGACGACCCTGGAGGTCGCGTTGCCCCGGAACTGCAGGGTCACCGCACGGGCGCGGATCACCTGGCCCACGTTGCCGTCGGGGTCCTGGGCGTTCGCGTCCACTTTACGGTCACGGAGAACCGGCCAGAAGTAAGTGGATTTATCCCCTGCGCGGCAGGTGGTGTCGGCGGCGGCCAGGCTCTCGTCGGTGGAGAAGCCGTCCGTGGACAGGTTGCCCACATAGTCGTGGAGGTGGTGGGCGCCGTTGCTCACGCCGGGGGCCACGATGAAATTGTCGGGGTTGTTGTGGCCATTGCGATTGGTGCCGCATTGAGCGACGAATGTGCCGCGTGAGCCGTTCCTGCCGATGCCGGCGTCGAGCCTCAGAGGCTGCACCTGGCGGATGTCCACGAAGTCCTCGACGAACGGGCCCAGATTCCGACAGTCGTCGTCCTGGGTGGCCGTGGGGGAGGGGGAGGCGGTCCTGGTCGGCCGTCCGCGCCGGTCCGACGACTGGTCGCCGGGGTCCTGCGGGTCCTGGGGATTCTGGGGGTCTTGGGGGTTCTGCGGGTCCTGGGGGTCCTGGGAGTTCTGGGGGTCCTGGGAGTTCTGGTCGGGGTTCTGGGGTGCCTCCGGGGTGGGGGTCCGGGGCGAGCGGTTGCGTCTGAACAGGCCGGTGGACTCCTCCGGATCCGGCGACTGCGCGGGGTCGCGCAGCCCGATACCGCCGCCCTGCACCTGCTGGTCGGGCGCCTGCTGATCAGGGGCCTGCTGGTCGGGCGCTTGCTGGTCCGGCGCCTGTTGGTCGGGGGCCTGCTGGTCCGGCGCCTGCTGGTCAGGGGCCTGCTGGTCAGGGGCCTGTTGGTCGGGGGCGCGGTCGCCCTGGCGACGGGCGTTCTCCTGGCTGGCCTGGGCCGGGTCGCAGAGGTCGGCCCGCGCCGGCACCACCCCGATCACGGCGGCGGACACCAGGCTCCCCGCCGCCACGGCAAGAGCGGACATGGCCGCGGCCATGCGCCCAGTTCTCCTCATGGTTGTCTCCTCGTTTCGACCGCCTCGGCGGCGGCGGGCGGCCACCACGGAGCCGCCGGGCATGAGGGTCTCGCCGCACGAAGCCGTTGCATGGTGGGAGGTACGCGGGCTTACACCATCAGGTTCAGCCATGACCGGAGATAGTTAGAAATAACTGGAGTTATCGGAGTGGCTGCCGGACGGATAACGAAGGTGTAAAGATGTGCCCCGTGCTAGGTCACCTCGACGGCAGGTTCGAGAGTGCGGATGCCGAGGCGGAACATCGCATCGCGGTGCTCTACCAGGAGTTCGGCGGCCCTCTGCTGCGCCACGTACGCAAATCGACTGGTAACGATCTGCAATGGGCTGAGGACGTCGTACAGGAGACGCTGGTCAGGGCCTGGCGTAACTCGGCAAGACTGCAATGGGAACCGAGCCTTTTATGGGCGTGGCTGCTGACAGTGGCCCGCCGCATCGTTATCGATGGACGTCGACGGAAGAGCGCCCGGCCTCACGAGGTCGAGCCGCCCGAGGTCGACCAGATGTCAGTGCCGGACGGCTCCGAGCGCGCCCTTTCGGCGATCGTGGTCGCCGACGCGCTGCGCAGCCTGTCCGACGAACACCGCGAAGTCATTGAGCAGACCTACCTCCGAGACCGTACGATAAGTGAGGCGGCGGAGATTCTGGGGATACCGCCGGGCACGGTGAAGTCCCGGCTCTACTACGGGATCCGGGCTCTCCGCGAACAGCTGCGGGACAAGGGGGTAGCCGGCTGATGCACGACGGGGTGGCCGCCTACGCCCTCGGTGTCCTCGACGATGAGGAGCACGAGGCGTTCGAGCGCCACCTCGACGCATGCGAGCGGTGTCAGGCCGAGCTCGTGGAGCTGGCCGAGCTTCCCGACCGGCTCGACGACCTCAAGAACGTCCCCTCGGCCTCCGGCGATGATCCCCCCATGTCGATGTCACGTTGACGTCTATGCCCTTTTCGGGTGATATCGGTACGGCGAGGCGTACGCCCGGAATCAGGCCGGGTGTTCAGGGGGAGGTGTTCGGTGGGCATCGACGGTGATGCGCCCGTTCCCCCGCATCGGCGGATCCGCACCGGGCTGGGCACGCGTGGCCCGGCCGGTGTCCCCTGTCTCCGCGGACGTACGCGTCTGCACTACTTCCCCTTGCCATGGGAACGAAGAGCCTGGCTATGAACAGCCATGGCAAACCCTCACAAAGGAGTGAGAGCGAAATGCCGCTCGACGAGGCCAAGGATGAGCTGCTGCAAAGAGCCGCGGAGAGTTGCGCGGTCGGCAGCGAGCACATGAGCGCGGAGGAGGCCCTCTCCTTCCTGCGGTTCTACTACCGCCATGTCGCACCCGAGGACCTGCTCGACCGCAACCCCGTCGACGTGTACGGCCCGGCGATGTCCCAGCGACAGCTCGCCGAGGTACGCCCCCAAGGCCGGGCCGTGGTCCGCGCCTACACCCCCACGCTGGAGGAGAACGGCTGGGACCCGGGGCACTCGGTCGTCGAGGTGGTCACCGACGACATGTCGTTCCTCGTCGACTCGGTCACCATGGAGCTCGACCGGCACGACATCGGCGTCCACCTGGTGGTCCACCCCCAGATGCGGGTACGCCGCGACATGACGGGCCGGATGCTCGGCCGCGGCCAGGAGGACGTCACCGGCCAGATGCTGGTCGAGTCCTGGATCCACATCGAGATCGACCGGCAGGCCGACCCCGCGGTGCTCAGGCGCGTCGAGGCCGACCTGCTGCGGGTGCTGGCCGACGTGCGGTACGCGGTCGAGGACTTCAGGAAGATGCGGGCGCTGGCCGTCCAGACGGCCGAAGACCTCAGCATGAACCCGCCGCCGCTGGAGCCCGCCGAGGTCGAGGACAGCCTCGACCTGTTGCGCTGGCTCGCCGACGGGCACTTCACCTTCCTCGGCTACCGCGAGTACCGGCTGGAGCACACCGACCAGGGCGAGATGCTGAAGGCCCTGCCCGGGGCCGCGCTCGGCATCCTGCGCGACGACAAGGTCGGCTCGGACAGCTTCTCCGCGCTGCCCGCGGAGGTGCGCGCCAAGGCCCGCGAGAAGCAGCTCCTGATCATCACCAAGGCCAACAGCCGGGCGACCGTCCACCGGGCGACCTACCTCGACTACATCGGGGTCAAGCTGTTCTCGCCCGAGGGCGAGGTCATCGGGGAGCGCCGCTTCCTCGGCCTGTTCACCCACGTGGCCTACAACGAGTCGATCTCCCGCATCCCGGTGCTGCGGCGCAAACTGGCCGAGGTGCTCAACGCCGCCGGCCACTCGCCCGACAGCCACGACGGCAAGGACCTCATCGAGATCCTGGAGACGTTCCCACGCGACGAGCTGTTCCAGACCTCGGTCTCCCAGCTCCTGCCGATCGCGCTCGGCGTGCTGCGGCTGCGCGAGCGCAAGCAGGTCAAGCTGTTCCTGCGGCGCGACGACTACGGCCGTTACATCTCCTGCCTGATCTACCTGCCACGCGACCGCTACACCACCAAGGTGCGGCTGAAGATGCAGGAGGTGCTGCTCAAGGCGCTCGGCGGCAGGTCGCTCGACTACAGCGCGATGATCGGCGAGTCCGTGCTGGCCCGGCTGCACGTGGTCGTGCGCGGCGAGCAGCTCCCCGTGCCCAGCGTCGACGTGGAGGAGCTGGAGGCGCGTCTGGCCGCGCTGACCCGCTCCTGGGAGGACGACCTGACCGTCGCGCTCGACGAGATGACCTCCGAGGAGGAGGCCCCCGCGCTGGCCAGGAGGTACGTCTCCGCCTTCCCCGAGGGGTACAAGGCCGACTTCCCGCCCAAGGTCGCCGTGGTCGACCTGCGCCGCCTGGAGCAGCTCGTCGCCGACGGCGAGGAGGTGGCGATCAACCTCTACGAGCCGTACGACGCCACCGAGGGCGAGCGGCGGCTGAAGATCTACAAGGTCGGCTCGCCGATCTCCCTGTCGGAGGCCCTGCCCCTGATCCAGCGGCTCGGCGTCGAGGTCGTGGACGAGCGGCCGTACGAGATCGACCGGGACGGCGACGCGAGCACCAAGAACGCCTGGATCTACGACTTCGGCCTGCGCTACACGCCCTCCGGCGAGGTGGACAGGAACGACTTCAAGCGGCTCTTCCAGGACGGCCTGAGCGCTCTGTGGCAGGGCCGCGTCCAGGCCGACAACTTCAACGCCCTCATCCTGCGGGCGGGCCTGACCTGGGAACAGGTCGAGATCCTGCGCGTCTACGCCAAGTACCTGCGGCAGGCCGGCAGCACGTTCTCGCAGCTCTACATGGAACGCGTGCTGCTGGGCAACGTGCGGCTGGCCCGGCTGCTGGTCCGCCTGTTCGAGGCCAAGCTCGACCCCAAGCGCGGCGACGACGTGCGGGTCGACCTCGTGGAGGCGCTCAACGAGGAGATCCTGGGCGCCCTCGACGAGGTGGCCTCCCTCGACGAGGACCGCATCCTGCGGGCCTACCTGGAGATGATCCAGGCGACCCTGCGCACCAACTACTTCCAGACGGTCGACGGGCAGCGCAAGCCGTACATCTCGCTCAAGGTCGACCCGCAGGCGATCAGCGTGCTGCCGCTGCCCCGGCCGAAGTACGAGATCTTCGTGTACTCGCCCCGCGTCGAGGGCGTGCACCTGCGGTTCGGGAAGGTCGCCCGCGGCGGCCTGCGCTGGTCCGACCGCATGGAGGACTTCAGGACCGAGATCCTCGGCCTGGTCAAGGCCCAGATGGTGAAGAACACCGTCATCGTGCCCACCGGGTCCAAGGGCGGGTTCGTGGTGAAGCAGCCGCCCGTGTCCGGCACCCGCGAGGACATGCTGGCCGAGGGCGTGGCCTGCTACCGGACGTTCATCTCCGGCCTGCTCGACGTCACCGACAACCTGGTGGACGGCAAGGTCGTGCCGCCGGCCGACGTGGTCAGGCACGACGGCGACGACACCTACCTCGTCGTGGCCGCCGACAAGGGCACCGCGACCTTCTCCGACATCGCCAACAGCGTGGCCAAGGAGTACGGCTTCTGGCTCGGCGACGCCTTCGCCTCCGGCGGCTCGGTCGGCTACGACCACAAGGCCATGGGCATCACCGCCCGCGGCGCCTGGGAGTCGGTCAAGTACCACTTCCGCACGATGGGCGTGGACGTGCAGACCACCGACTTCACCGTGGCCGGCATCGGCGACATGTCCGGCGACGTGTTCGGCAACGGCATGCTGCTCTCCCAGCACATCCGCCTGGTGGCCGCCTTCGACCACCGGCACGTCTTCATCGACCCGACGCCCGACGCGGCCCGGTCGTTCGCCGAGCGGCAACGCCTGTTCGACCTGCCGCGCAGCTCCTGGGACGACTACGACGCCTCGCTGATCTCGGCGGGCGGCGGCGTGTTCCCGCGTACCGCCAAGTCCATCCAGATCACCCCGCAGATGCGCGAGGCGCTGGGCATCGAGGCGGGCGTCAACGCCCTGGCCCCCAACGACCTGATCAGCGCAATCCTGCGGGCCCCCGTCGACCTGCTGTGGAACGGCGGCATCGGCACGTACGCCAAGGCCGGCTCCGAGTCCAACGCCGACGTCGGCGACAAGGCCAACGACGGGCTCCGGGTGAACGCCGGAGACCTGCGGTGCAAGGTCATCGGCGAGGGCGGCAACCTGGGCTTCACCCAGCTCGCCCGCATCGAGTTCGCGCTGAACGGCGGTCTGGTCAACACCGACTTCATCGACAACTCCGCCGGGGTGGACACCTCCGACCACGAGGTGAACATCAAGATCCTGCTCGACCAGGTCGTGCGCGACGGCGAGCTGACCGACAAGCAGCGCAACCAGGTCTTCTCGTCGATGACCGACGAGGTCGCCGACCTGGTGCTGCGCGACAACCACGCCCAGAACGTGGTGCTCGACGCGACCCGCGCCCAGGCGGTCGACATGCTCCACATCCACGCCCGTTACCTGCGCAAGCTCGAACGGGACGGGCTGGTCAACCGGGAGCTGGAGTTCCTGCCCTCGGACAAGACGCTGGCCGAGCGGCGGCAGGCCAGGCTCGGGCTGACCGCGCCGGAGTTCTCGGTCCTGCTGGCCTACACCAAGCTGGTGGCCGACGCCGAGGTGCTGGGGTCCGAGCTGCCCGACGACCCGTACCTGGCGTCGTGCCTGGTGTCGTACTTCCCGTCGGACCTGCGCGAGCGGTTCCGCACGTACATGGACGCGCATCCGCTGCGCCGCGAGATCATCACGACCTGCGTGGTGAACGAGCTGGTCAACTCCATGGGCACCACGTTCATGTTCCGCTTCGGCGAGGAGACCGGGGCCTCCACGTCGGACATCGTGCGGGCGTACCTGGTGGCGCGTGAGGTCTTCGACCTGCCGAGCTTCTACCGGGCCGTGGAGGCGCTGGACAACGAGGTGGACACCGCCACCCAGGTCGCCATGCTGCTGGAGGGCCGCAAGCTGCTGGAGCGCGGCACCCGCTGGCTGCTGGTCAACCGGCGTCCGCCGCTCGACCTGGCCGGGTCGGTCGCCTTCTTCCTGAAGGGCGTCAACGGGCTGTCGGCGCACATCCCCAAGCTGCTCACCGGGCCGGACCTGGCCGCGTACGAGGAGCGCCGGGACTCGTTCGTGGCCCGCGGCGTGCCGCAGGAACTGGCCGAGCGGGTGGCGTCGATGGTGCCCGCGTACTCGACGCTGGACCTGGTCGAGGTGGCGTCGCTGACGGGCCGTCCGGTGAACGAGGTGGCGGAGGTCTACTTCGACCTGGCCGACCGCCTGCAGCTCGCCCGCCTGCGCGAACGCGTCATCGCCCTGCCCAGGGACAACCGGTGGAACTCCATCGCCCGCTCGGCCCTGCGCGACGACCTGTACACCGCGCACGCGTCGCTGACCCGTGACGTGCTGGCCCACAGCAAGCCCGGCCTGCCCCCGGAGGAGCGGCTGGCCGGCTGGACCGAGGCCAACTCGGCCGCTGTGGGACGCGCCCGTCAGACGCTGTCGGAGATCTGGGAGAGCGACCACTTCGACCTGGCGACGCTGTCGGTGGCCCTGCGCGCGATCCGCACGCTGGTGGGCGCCAGCGGCCTGCCGCGCACGGAGGCCTAGGAACCGCCCGAGGGGGCCCTCACTCGCCGCTGGCGCGGGTGAGGGCTCCGTCGTGGGCGATGACGCGGGCGGCGGCCGGGGCCGTCAGCGGCGGCACCGCCGTGGCGTACTGGTGGACCTCGGTGAGCTTGAGGCTGCGGCGCACCGAGGAGCCCGAGATGGCCCAGCTCGCCTCCGGCGGCACCGGGATGATGTAGGTGTTGTTGGCGACCGTGCGGGTCGAGGTGTTGCGCGACAGCGAGTACTGGATCAGCGCGCCGCCGTCGGACGTGCGCAGCGCGTAGACCGGCCAGTTGTCGGCGCTGAAGATCGAGTCGTAGCTGAACCCGTCCTTCTTGGCCTTCTCCCGGTCGGTGGCGATCTGCTTGGCCACCTCGGTCGTGTACTGCCCGTCGGCGAGCAGGCCCGCCGTCACCCCGGCCGCCCCCGTCTCGGCCACGCTGGCGTGCACCGGGCCCATGTACTGGGGGCTGATCGTGACGGTCTTGTCGTCGGGGGTCAGCGCCTTGGCGTAGCCGTCGGAGTCGAGCTCGACCTGCGGCAGCCGCTGCCCCGACAGGAGCTGCGCGGCCGAGCTGAGCTGCCAGTCCTCGCCGCTCTTGGCGAACGTCAGCAGCGTCGGCTGCCCGTTGCGCGTCACCAGCGCGCTGAACCAGGGCGCCCGCTCGCCCTGGGCGAACCTGGGCACGTAGAGGGTCGGCGAGCCCCACGTGTAGCGCGGCGGACGGTCGCCGGTGGACTCGTAGGCGGCCTGGGTGAGCGCGAACTGCCCGTCGCGGACCAGGTCGCTGTCGAGCGCGAGCCGCCCCGGCACGATGCTCTCGACACGCAGCACGTCGTCGGTGGGCAGGATCGCGGCGATCGCCTCCGCGGCCTCCTGACGCGTGACGGCGGGAGGCGGCGCGGACGGCGAGGGCGTGGCCGAGCCCGTGGCAGGCGCCTTCCCCTGCGAAACTCCGGAGGACGTTTGAGCAGGGCCTGTGCACGCGGTAGCCGCGGCCAGCACGCCGACGGCGAGCGCCAGCATCTTCCCCCGACGGTATGCGCGCACCTCGCCATGTTATTCGTGCACGCGAGGGTCGCGTACCCTAGGGAGACGTGGCAGGCATCGATCCGGCAGAAGAGATCAACGAGCTCGCGAACACGCTCCGCAGCATCCAGGACGTGCTCGACCTCGACGCGATGCGCAAGCAGATCGAGGAGCTGGAGCAGCAGGTTGCCGCCCCAGACCTGTGGGACGACCCCGAGCAGGCGCAGAAGGTCACCAGCAAGCTCTCCCATCTCCAGGGTGAGCTCAACCGCGTCGAGGGCGTCGCACGCCGTCTCGACGACCTGAAGGTGCTCTACGAGCTCGCGGCGGAGGAAGGCGACGACGACACGCGCGTCGAGGCCGACAAGGAGCTGGAGTCCCTCAAGTCCGACATCGGCGCCCTTGAGGTACGCACGCTCCTGTCGGGCGAGTACGACGCCCGCGAGGCGCTCGTCACCATCAACTCCCAGGCCGGTGGCGTCGACGCGGCCGACTGGGCCGAGATGCTGCTGCGCATGTACCTGCGGTGGGCCGAGCGCAAGGGCTACTCCACCGAGGTCTACGACACCTCCTACGCGGAGGAGGCCGGCATCAAGTCGGCCACGTTCACCATCAAGGCCGCCTACGCCTACGGCACGCTGCGCGGCGAGCACGGCACCCACCGGCTGGTCCGCATCAGCCCGTTCGACAACCAGGGCCGCCGCCAGACCTCGTTCGCGGGCGTCGACATCGTGCCGGTCGTCGAGCAGACCGACCACATCGACATCAACGAAGACGACCTGCGCATCGACGTCTACCGTTCGTCGGGCCCCGGCGGCCAGGGCGTCAACACCACCGACTCGGCGGTGCGCATCACGCACATCCCGACCAACATCGTGGTCTCCTGCCAGAACGAGCGCTCCCAGCTCCAGAACCGCGCCTCGGCCATGAACGTGCTCCAGGCCAAGCTGCTGGAGCGCAAGCGACAGGAGGAGGCGGAGAAGATGTCGGAGCTGCGTGGCGCGACCACCACGTCATGGGGCACGCAGATCCGCAACTACGTGCTGCACCCGTACCAGATCGTGAAGGACCTGCGCACGGGCACGGAGGCGGGCAACCCGACGGCGGTGCTCGACGGCGACCTCGACGGGTTCATCGAGTCGGAGATCCGCTGGATGCGCAGGCAGGAGTCAGGCACCGACTAGGTGCCTGAGCACCAGCGTCGCGAAGAGCAGGACGAGGAGCAGGACGGCGACGAGGGCGGGTGACAATCCGGCGAAGCCGTGGTTGTGCATCCGCTCCCTGTTGGCTCGGCAGAGGGGGCAGCGGCCCTCGATCACGGGGTGGGCGCACTGCGCGCATACGAGGTGTTCGCAACTCATGACAGCCCCAAGTGTAGCCGCACAATCGTTTTGTTTCCGTTATGGACGTTCCATGCCAGTCTTCCCCCTAGACTGTCGTCTGGCCAATCGGAACGTCGATCATCAGTAAAGACGGCGTCCCCGATCGGCCGGCGGCGGGAATGGGCATGTGCCACCCTCGCTTCCGTCCTGACCCCTAGACTGGCATGCCGTGATGCTCTCGTGATCCATTTCGATAATGTCACCAAGGTCTACGCGAACCAGAACCGGCCCGCTCTCGACCACGTCTCCGTCGACGTGGACAAGGGTGAGTTCGTGTTCCTCGTCGGCCCTTCGGGGTCAGGCAAGTCCACGTTCCTGCGTCTGGTCCTGAAGGAGGAGCGGCCCAACTCCGGGGCGATTCACGTCGCCGGCAAGGACCTGGCCCGCCTCTCCAACTTCAAGGTGCCTCACCTGCGCCGCCGTATCGGCTGCGTCTTCCAGGACTTCAGGTTGCTCCCGAACAAGAACGTCTACGAGAACGTGGCGTTCGCCCTAGAGGTGATCGGCAAGCCCAGGCGGTTCATCCGCAAGGTCGTGCCCGAGGTCATCGAGCTGGTCGGCCTGGAGGGCAAGGCGCACCGCATGCCCGACGAGCTGTCCGGCGGCGAGCAGCAGCGTGTCGCCATGGCCCGCGCGTTCGTCAACCGGCCGATGATCCTGCTGGCCGACGAGCCCACGGGCAACATCGACCCCGCGACGAGCATCGGCATCATGAAGGTGCTCGACCGCATCAACCGGACTGGCACCACGGTCGTCATGGCCACGCACGACGCGGCCATCGTGGACTCCATGCGCAAACGCGTCGTCGAGCTGGAAGACGGGAAAATCGTCCGTGACCAGTCGCGTGGCGTTTACGGCCAGGCGTACTGACAGGGAGCGGCAGACAGAACATGCGGGCGAACTTCATCTTCTCCGAGGTCTGGATCGGCCTCCGTCGCAACCTGACCATGACGATCGCGGTCGTCATCACCGTGGCCGTCGGCATGGCGATGTTGGGCGTCGGCCTGTTGATCAACACCCAGGTCTCCATGCTCAAGACCTTCTGGTACGACAAGGTGGAGATCTCGGTCTTCCTGTGCACCAAGGGCTCCGCGATCCCTGCATGCAACGGCAAGGCGGTCACCCCGGCCCAGACCAAGGCGCTGGAAGCCCGCCTGAAGGGCCTCCAGGGGGTCAAGGAGGTCTTCTACGAGGACCAGACCACGGCGTACGACAACTTCAAGACGGCCTACCAGGGCAGCCCGACGCTCGTCGAGGCCACCCGGGTCGAGGACATGCCGCAGTCGTTCCGCGTGAAGCTGGTCGACCCCGACAACTACCAGCCGGTGGTCCAGGCCGTGAAGGGCCAGCCGGGCGTGTCCCAGGTGATGGACCACAAGCAGCTCATCAACAAGTTCTTCGACATGCTCGACAAGCTGTCCTTCTACGCGCTGGCCGTCGCCATCATCCTGGTGCTGGCCGCGGCGCTGCTGATCGGCAACACCGTCCGGCTGTCGGCGTTCAACCGGCGCCGGGAGACCGGGATCATGCGCCTGGTGGGCGCGTCCAACCTGTACATCCAGCTCCCGTTCGTCATGGAAGGCGTGATCGCCGGCCTGATCGGCGGCGTCTTCGCGGCGATCATCCTGATCGTGACCAAGGTCCTCCTCTTCGAGGAGATCGCGGGCTACTTCGGCAGCGGCATGGCCCAGCTCGGCTGGGACTCGGTGGCCCAGACCATCACGGTCACCATGGGCATCGGCGTCGTGATCTGTGTGCTGGCCTCGTTCGTGACGCTCCGCCGATACCTCAGGGTGTGAGGAATCGCCGGTAAGGTCGAAGCATGCCACGTGAGACCGGGCGGAAGGTCATCGCCCAGAACAAGCGGGCCCGGCACGACTACCACCTTGAGGACACCTTCGAGGCGGGGCTCGTGCTCCAGGGCACGGAGGTGAAGTCGCTCCGCGAGGGCCGCGCCTCGCTCGTCGACGGCTACGCCAGCATCGACGACGGCGAAGCGTGGCTGCTCAACGTGCACATTCCCGAGTACACGCAGGGCACGTGGACCAACCACGCCGCCCGCCGCAAGCGCAAGCTGCTGCTGCACCGCAAGGAGATCGAGAAGCTGGCCGCCATCACCAAGGAGGGCGGCCTCACGATCGTCCCCACGGTCCTGTACTTCCAGGACGGCCGGGCCAAGGTCGAGATCGCCGTGGCGCGCGGCAAGAAGGACTGGGACAAGCGGCAGTCGCTGGCCGAGCAGCAGGCCAAGCGGGAGATGGCGCGGGCCCTGCGGCACCGCAACCGATGAGAGCGGCGGCACTCTAACCGATGACACGCGCGCGCCGCACCCTTGCCGCGACCGTCACGCTGGCGGTCGCGAGCATGACGCTGACCGGCTGCTTCGAGGAGTCCTCGCCGCACGACGCGGTGCGTGACTTCCTCGTGGGCTGGCAGTCCGAGGACTACGCCCTGGCCGCGGGCCGCACCGACGGCGACCCGGCCACGGTGGGCAAGGCCCTGGCCAACGCCAAGCTGGAGCTCGACGCGGCCTCGTTCCGCTTCAGGATCAAGAGCGTGAGCGTGACCGGCGAGGAGTCCAAGGCCGACTTCCGCGCCGAGGTCGACCTGGGGGAGAACACCCCCCTCTGGGAGTACGACGGCTCGCTGCCGCTGCACCTGGTCGACGGCCGATGGAAGGTGCGCTGGTCGCCGTCGGTGCTGCATCCGCAGCTCAAGGAGGGCCAGCGGTTCGCGGTCGAGACCAACCCCAAGCCGCGCCAGCCGGTGGTCGACCGCTCCGACGATCCCCTGCAGAACGAGCTTTACGTCTACGTGGTGGGCGTGGTGCCGTCCGCGCTGGGCGACCGGGCCGAGGACGTCGTGGCCAAGCTGTCGGCCATCACCGGCTACGCCCAGGACCGGCTGCTGAGCCGGATCAGGTCCTCGCCGCCCGACAAGTTCGTGCCGCTGGTCACGTTCGGGCGCTCGCGGTACCTGTCGATGAAGTCCAAGCTGGCCGGCATCGCCGGCATCGAGACCGACCCGCAGCCGCAGCCCATCGACCCCGCCGCGCCCAAGCAGATCGTCGGCAAGGTCAGCGCGCTCACCCCCGAGGACGAGCAGAAGCTCGGCGGGCCGCAGCGGGCCGGCGACTCGGTCGGTCAGAGCGGCCTGCAGCAGGCGTACCAGGACTATCTGACCGGTTCCACCGAGACCAAGGTGATCACCCTCGATCTCAAGACCGGCAAGCAGGTGGCCAAGCTGCGCGAGTGGCCGGGCCGCCAGAACGTCTCGGTCAAGACCACGATCGACAGCCACGTCCAGGCCGCGGCCGAGCGGGCGGTGGCCGAGACGGCCACGAGCGCGCTGGTGGCCGTGCAGCGCGACACCGGCGAGATCCTCGCGGTCGGCACCAGCGGGCTCAACCAGGAGAAGGACGCGCTGGCGGGCAGGTTCCCCGCGGGCACGGCCTTCTCGATCGTGGCGGCCGACGCGCTGATCAAGGGCGGCGTCAGCCCCAAGCAGCGGCTGGCCTGCCCGGCCGAGCGCACGGTCGGCGGCGCCAAGTTCGTGCACACCAGCCAGGCCGCCGGGGTCACCTCGTCGGCCACGTTCCAGGACAACTTCGCCAAGGGCTGCGTGACCGCGCTGGCCTCGCTGGCGCGCCGGGCCACCGCGGGCGGCCTGGCCACGAGCGCCAAGGCGTTCGGCATCGGGCTGCCGTGGCAGCTCCCGCTGAAGTCGTTCAGCGGGGCGATGCCCGAGCTGTCCAGCGACGCCGACAAGGCCAGGGCCATCGCGGGCCAGAACGTCGAGGTCAGCCCGCTGTCGATGGCGCTGGTCGCGGCGGCGGTGGGTTCGGGCACCTGGCGGCCGCCGGTGCTCGTGACCGCCCCCAAGTCGCCCGATCCGGCCGCGGAGGTCGTCCCCGACCGGCAGCCGCCCCCCGTTGCGATGGATCCGAAGGTGCGCACGGCGCTGACCGCGATGATGCGTGCCGGCGCGGTCGGCAGCCCCGCGCAGGCGGGCCGGGGCCGGGTCTACGGCGTCCGCGCCACGGCGGGCAGCCAGGACAAGCCCATGACGTGGTTCGTCGGCTGGCAGGGGGACGTGGCGATCGCCGTCCTGGCCAAGAACTACGACGCGGCGGCCGTCGCGGGCAGCTTCTTCTCGGGCCTTCGTGACCCTGCGTGAAAATTCGTGACGGTGAGCAACCTTTCCGGACGTCGGCTGCGTCTTACTGAATGACTGGGCCCGCTCGGGGGGTTGCGGACTCAGTCGCCGTGATGAGATCAGGACTTCATCTCGGGGGAAGTCCTGCCGTCCGGACCGGCTCGACCCTGCCGGTCGGCCCCCGGGAGCGCGTGCTGCTGTGCCACGCTCCCGGGGGTTTCGCCATGCTGGAATTAAGTTGGCGTTGAGGGTGTTGTCACCTGTAGATTCAGTGTTGCTCGTCTCTGTGTGATCAGCATTGAGGCGTGTTGACAACTGCACAGGGGGTGACTGGCTTCGACTTCGATCTTGCAAGCCAGGTGAAGCGGGCCGAGGACTGCGGACATAACCTCGTTAATCCTGTGACCGCAAAACAATAAGTGCCAATTCCAAGCGCACTGAGGTCGGCCAGGGTTCCCTGGCCCTCGCTGCCTAAGTAGCGAAACCTCTGTCAGCCCGGGAGCGCCTTCGGCCCGGTGTCTGGCATCGTGAGAAGGCTCAACCGATCGACCCGGCCACGGGGGAGATCGGGAAATCAAACAGTGGCTGAGCCCGTCGGCGACTCGCCTGTGTGATCGCCGGGGCTGAGAAAAGCACAACAGGCTGCGCCCGGAGAAGCCCTGACTTGGGGTTGAAGGACGCGGGTTCGATTCCCGCCACCTCCACGTGACCAGAACGCCTCCGACCTGCCGAGATCTCGGCAGGTCGGAGGCGTTCTGCTGTCCGGGGTGTGTTGTTGTGCTGCCTAGAGCGTGCGCAGCCATTGGCGGAAGCGGTCCAGGCCGGGGCTCGGCGTCGGTGACGGCAGGGTGCGGAGCAGCTCGTCGTCGGTGGCCGGGCGGGCGTCGAGGGCCGCCTGGCGCAGCAGCTTCGCGTCCACCCGCAGGCCGCCGAGCACCTGGACGGTCACCGTGTCGCGGCGCATCGCGTAGCCATGGGTGTCCTCTTTGCGGACGTACGTGAGGCCGGGGCCGGCGGTGGTGCACTTCTTGGCGAGGAAGCAGACGTCGTCACCGTCGACGTAGCTCGCGTACATCGTGATGCGGACGGTCTGCGCGCCGTTGCCGGTGTGGTCGGCGGGCGTGTAGATCAGGCCCGTCGGGATGCCCGTGAGCTGTGGGGTGTATCCCGGGATCTTCGCCGCGTAGTAGTCGCCGGTCTGCTCCTGGTCGCCCAGCTCGCGGGCGGTGGCCGGGCGCAGGGTCCGGGCGGCCGACCGGAGCAGGGCGTGGTCGACGGCCGCGCTCCCCACCACCGCGACGTACCGGCGCCCCACTCGCACCTGGTAGCCGTGTTCCACCGGGCCTTGCCGGTAGACCAGGCCGCCGGGCTCGGCCGTGCACGACTCGACCGGCAGATGGGCGTCCAGCGCGGTGGGTTGTCCGCATCTGTCCTCGCCCACCATGAGCCGGTCGTACGCGGCGATCGTGATGTACCGGTCGGGCGGGACGGAGGCCGGGTCCGCGGGCATGAAGCCGGAGGCGCCCAGCCCGTCGCCGTAGGCGTTGCCGTCGGGGCGGTAGCCGGGGATGGCGACCACGTACGCGGTCTTGCGGGAGAGGTTGCCGGCACTCAGCCGCGTCTCCAGGTCGTCCGGCGCGTCCTGGCGCAGCACGGCCACACCGGCCGCCAGGAGGGCCAGGATCAGCCCGAGTGCGACCGCCCGGTAGCGCCACCCGCGGACGAACACCCCGGCCACCAGGGCGTGCGGGACCCCGCCGAGCAGGAACGTCAGCAGCGCGTCGCGGCTCACGCCGAGGCCGGCGATGTCGGTCACCCTCCAGCCGAGTAGCCATCCGGCGGTCCCCAGGCCCAGGACCAGCAGCGCCCACAGCAGCCGGCCGCCGAGGGTGGTGCCGAGGACCGACACGTCACGGGTGGCCTTGATCACGAAGACCAGGTAGCCGAGGATGGCCGCCACGGCCAGTGCCGCGGCGACGAGGGGCATGGTCTCGTTGACGGCGAACAGCAGGATCATCAGGACCATCCCCGCCGCCGGCAGGATGAGCGATCCCACCGTCCAGGCCGCGGCGAGATGGGCCAGGACCCGCACCGGCTTCGGCACGGTCGGCCCGGTAGCCCCGGGCGGTCGGTCGTTCTCGGTCTCCGCGCGCACGCCGCTCTCCGTTCTTCGCGTCAGCCAATGTGTTGGATGAACGCCGGGCGGCGGGGGTTCGGCGGGCCGGGTCAACGTTCGAGGGTGGTCTTGAGGTGGCGGTTGCGGACGTTGATGAGGTGGGTCATGTGGCGGCGGAGGACCAACCGGTCGATCAGGCGGCCCAGGAGACCGGCGGGGGCGGAGAGGTCCACGATGTCGGTCATGAGGGTGGCGCCCGCATGCGGGGCCGCGTCGAAGCGGTGTTCGTGGCGCCAGTGGCGGAACGGGCCGGACACCTGCTCGTCCACGAAGTACGCGGGCCGCTCCCACGCGCTGATCGTCGAGGTCATCCGCCAGGTGAGCCCGAAGTGCCTGGCCTGCCAGGTGACCTCGTCGCCGAGGCCGAGCAGGCCCGTGGTGACGCCCGCGACGGCGCGTGGTGGAGGTCGTCGGGTCAGTGGGCGCAGCCGGCGTACTCGTCGAGGCGGCGGAGCATGGCGGCCAGCATGAGCGGGAACATCGCGACGTGCGCGACGACCATCAGGACGCCGCCGTCGATGACGCCGAGCCACAGCAGCGGATACAGCGGCACGACCGGGACGAACATCGCCGCGCACATCTCCAGCGTCGGTGGCCAGCGGTGGCCGCGGAAGCGCATCCACGCGGCCATGCCCACCGACATGTCGACGGCCATGATCAGGTACGCGAGCTCCGGCGACTCCTCGTGGGAGACGGACAGGCCGACGGCCGACTGGAGGGCGCCGAGCACGAACATGCCGGCGAACATGGCGAGGATCATCTCCACGTAGTGGAGGGCGAACTTCGACCAGCGACGTCCGGTGATGGAAGGCGGTGTCATGCTTCCGACTGTGGCCGGGCGGGGGCGGCATAAGGGAAGGGCAAGGTGGTACATGTCCGGAAAGTTGGGTTGTCTGTCTGCCCTACTACAGTCGTGCCCATGGAGTACCGGCGGGTCGTGGTCGTCGCCTACGAGGCGGCCGAGCTGCTCGACATCGCGTGCGTCACCTCGACGCTGGAGAACGCCAACTGGCACGGAGCCTCACCGTACTACCAGGTGCGGATGGCCACTCCCGGAGGCCATCCCGTCACCACCGCCAGCGCGCTGGTGCTCCAGGGCCAGCTCGCGCTTGAGCGGATCACCGGGCCGCTCGACACGCTCATCGTCTCCGGCGGCACCGGCCACCTGGACGCCGCCGAGAACCCGCTGGTCGTCGGCCACGTCCGCAGGCTGGCGCGGGAGAGCAGGCGGGTCGCCTCGGTGTGCACCGGCGCGTACGTGCTGGCCGCCGCGGGGCTGCTCGACGGCAGGCGCGCCACCACCCACTGGCGGGAGGCGGCCGACCTGGCGGCCCGCCATCCGCGCGTCACCGTGGATCCCGCCCCGATCTACGTCCGCGACGGCGAGGTGGCCACGTCCGCCGGGGTCACCGCCGCGCTCGACCTCACGCTTGCCTTGGTCGAGGAGGACAACGGCGCCGAGCTGTCCAGGACGGTGGCCCGCGGCATGGTCACCTACCTGCAACGGCCGGGCAACCAGGCGCAGATGAGCATGTTCGTCAGCCCTCCGGCGCCGGCCGACAGCCTGGTCAGGCGGACCGTCGAGCACATCTCCGCCAACCTGGCCGCCGACCTCACCGCGGCCACGCTGGCCGCCGCGGCGGGCGTCAGCGAACGCCACCTGACCCGGCTGTTCCTCAGGCATCTGAAGCAGACGCCGGGCAGGTTCGTGCGGCAGGCCCGTACCGAGGGGGCGGCGCATTTGCTGGTCTCGACCTCGCTGCCCATGTCCGCGATCGCCGTACGCTGCGGTTTCGGTACGGCCGAGACGTTGCGCCAGGCGTTCGTGGACCGGTACGGCATTCCGCCGTCCCGGTATCGGCTGACTCAGTCGTCCGCGACCGGTTGATTGCCTTTTGTCCGGCCCGAAAGGAGTAATTCGGGCTAGTGTGACTGACTTGGGCATTTTCCCGAGCATGAAGGTGATCATCAGATGCGAAAGACGATCGCGCTGACCGGGGCGGCCGTCGTCCTGTCGGGGTGCGGCATGCTGCCCGGCGCGCAGTCGCGGACGGCCGCGCAGGAGACGGCGGCGACCACCGCTCCCGCCGCCACCACCTCCTCTGCCTCACCGCCGCAGAGCGCGCCGCCGCAGCAGGACGAGGTCATCGCCACCCGCGAGGCCAAGGTCGGCTCGGGCGGCCAGCACGGCAAGGCCCGCGTCGACATCACCGCGCTCAAGCGCCAGGGCAGGACCGTCACACTCAACTGGACGATCACCGCCACCGAAGGCAAGGTCAACGTGCACAACGGCCTCGGCACCGGCACACTCGACTACACGGTCGCCAACGTCTCCCTGATCGACCCGGTGAACGCCAAGCGCTACCGCGTCGCCCGCAACGGCACCGGCCCGGACGCCACGTGCGTGTGCTCCGGCACCCAGGGCCAGTTCCTGGAGAGCGGGCAGGCCAGCACGCTCTACGCGGTCTTCGCCGCGCCGCCGCCGGAGGTCACCAAGGTCAACGTCGAGATGCCGATGCTGGGCGTGCTCACCGATGTTCCGCTCTCTTAGCCTCGCGCTGGCCCTCGTTCTGACGCCGGCGCCGTCCCCGGTCCAGGTCCCGCCCGACGCCATCGGCCCGGTCGAGGACCTGGTGCTGCCGGTCGAGGACATCGTCGGCGAGGTCGAGTCCATGGACGGCGCCGAGAGCGAGACCAAGCAGGGCCGCCAGGTGACGGTCGCGCTCACCAGCGACGTGCTGTTCGCGCTGGACAAGTGGCGGCTCACACCCAAGGCCAGGAAGCGGCTGGTGGACGTGGCCGCCAAGGTCGAGGCGGAGGGCGCGGGCGGCGTCGTCAGGATCGGCGGGCACACCGACGACCAGGGGAGCGACGCGTACAACCTGGTGTTGTCGCGGCGGCGCGCGCAGGCCGTGCGCGCGGCCCTCGCGCCGCTGCTCGGCGGCGGGAACGTCACCCTCCAGGCCGCCGGCTACGGCGAGACGCGGCCCAAGCTGCCCAACCTGGTCGAGGGCAGGCCGGTGGAACGGAACCGGGCGAAGAACCGCCGCGTGGAGATCGTCTTCACGGCCAAACAGTGACGGGCGCGGTCGGGCGGGTGTCACTCGGCCTTGAGTTCGCCGAGCGTCACCGTGACGGTCTGGGTGCCGCCGTTGGCGCGCAGGATCTCCACCTTGACCTGGTCGCCGGGTTTGTAGGCGCTGACCTCCTCCGCCAGCGCGGCCATGGTCGCGGTCTTCTTGCCGTTGATCGAGAGGATCACGTCGCCGGACCGGATCCCGGCCTTCTCCGCGCCGCCGCCCTTCTCCACGCTGGCCACGCCCACGCCGCTCGGCTGCCCGGTGGCGCCGATGACCGTGCTGCCGCGGATGCCGAGCGCGGCCCGGTGGCTGTTGGTGACCTTGCCGCTCTTGACGATCTGGGCCGCGATGTCGGTGGCCGTGTTGCTCGGGATCGCGAACCCGATGCCGGGTGCGGCCCCGCCGCCGAGCTGGGGGTCGGTGGCGGCGAGCGTCGGGATGCCGATGACCTCGCCGGCCAGGTTCACCAGCGCGCCGCCGCTGTTGCCGGGGTTGATCGCGGCGGAGGTCTGGATCGCGCCGCTGATGGTGGCTCCCGGCGATTCGGGGTTCTGGGGCTCGCTGACGGTACGGCCGAGCGCCGAGACGATGCCGTTCGTGACGCTGCCCGACAGGCCCAGCGGGTTGCCCATGGCCAGGACGATCTGGCCGACCCGCAGCTTGCTAGAGTCGCCGAACCTGGCCGGACGCAGGCCGTCGGGCTGCTCCACCTTGATCACGGCCAGGTCGCCGGCGCCGAACGCCTTGACCAGCTTGGCCGGGCGGGGTGCGCCGCCGGTGGCGATCGTGACGTTCATCTCGGTCGCCTCGCCGACCACGTGCGCGTTCGTGACGATGTGACCCGCCGTGTCGTACACGATGCCGGAGCCGAGGCCCACCTTGGTGTTGATCTGCACGATCGACGGCAGGACGTCCGTGATGACCCGTTCGTACGCGCTCTCCAGCGACTCCGGCCCGCTCCCCGGCGCCGCTGCCGAGGTGGGCGACGGCGAGCCCGGCATGGTCGTGGCCGGCGAGACCGTGGACGTCGAAGTGGACGAGGACGGCCCGCAGGCGGTGAGCAGTGCGACGGCGGCCAGCCCCGCCACGATCTCCCTCATGGGGAGGTCTCTGCCCAGCTCAGCAGGAAAGATACGCCTCCCGGACGTCGCGTCTGCTCAGCTTGCCGGTCGGGGTGCGCGGCAGCGACTCCCGGTACTCGATCACCCGGGGGTGCTTCAACCGGGCCAGCCGGGGCGCGCAGTGCCGCAGCAGTTCGGCGGTCAGCGCCTCGCCGCCCGCCACGCCCGGTGCGGGCTGGACCAGCGCCACGACCTTGTGCCCCCACTCGGGATCGGGCACGCCGATCACCGCGACGTCGGCGACCGACGGGTGTTCGAGCAGCGCGGCCTCGATCTCGGCGGGGTAGATGTTGACGCCGCCCGAGATGATCAGGTCGGTCCTGCGGTCCAGCAGGAACAGGTAGCCGTCGGCGTCGAGGTAGCCGATGTCACCCGGGGTGTAGGCGGCGCCGCGCATGGCCGAGGCGGTCTTGCCGGGGTCGCCGTGGTACTCGAAGCGGTTGATGCCGCCGATGTAGACCGTCCCGGGCTCGCCGGGGGGCATCTCGTCGCCGTCGTCGCCGATGATCGTGAAGGCCATCCCGTCGAGGGCCCTGCCCACCGTGCCCGGCCTCTCCAGCCACTCCCGGGACGACACCATGGTCGCCACCGCCGCCTCCGTCGAGCCGTAGTACTCCCACAGGACGGGGCCGAGCCAGTCGATCATGGCCTGCTTGGTTGCGGGCGGGCAGGGGGCGGCGCCGTGATAGAGGTGGGTGAGGGAGGACAGGTCGTACCTGTCCCGGTCCGGCACGGCGAGCAGCCGGTGGAACATCGTGGGCACCATGAACGCGTTCGTCACCCGGTGCCGTTCGATCAGCTTCAGCGCCTCGGTCGCGTCGAACCGTTCGGGGGCCACGATCGTGTGGCCGAACTGCAGCGCCATCATCGCCTGGCCGTACGGGGCCGAGTGGTAGAGCTGCGAGCACACCAGGTGCACGCCGTCGGACGGCAGGCCGAAGTGACGCCAGCTCTTGCGCATCAGGATGGGGTAGAGGTCCTCGGGCGTCAGGTCGAGCAGGCGGCGGCGCACGCCCTTGGGACGGCCCGTGGTGCCGGAGGTGTAGAGCATCATCGAGCCGGCCCGGCGGTGCCCGGGGGCGGTGTCCGGCCAGCCGTCGATCAGGTCGGCGACCGTGAGCGCCTCGGGGGAGACGACGACGTCGGCCGCGCAGTCGGCGATGACGTAGTCGATCTCCTCGGCCGTGAAGTGCCAGTTGACCGGTACCAGGTAGGCGCCGATCTGGTAGGTCGCCAGCATCATGGTGAGGGCGTCGAGCCCGTTCTTCAGCACGGTCACCACGGCGCCGCCCGGCCGGACGCCGCGCGCGACCAGGCCGTGGGAGGCGCGGTTGGCGCGGCCCAGCAGTTCGCCGTAGGTCGCTTCCTCGTCGCCTAGCAGGGCGGGACGGTCTGGATCGGCGGCTGCGATCTCGTAGAAACCCCTCATGTTCGCAGACCATACAGAATTAGATTCTGCTGGGGGAATAGAGGAATTATCCTCCTCTGTGGTGACGTAACCTCAAGGCCATGGCGGACGTCGGCGACGAGAGATCAGCACAGGACACCCAACCTTTCCGCAAGGTCGTCGTGCCGCCTGCCGAGCAGACCGTCAAGATCCCGCGCCCGCCTCGGCCGGGGGCGTCCCAGCCGGTCGGGTCCGCTCCGCAGCCGCCGTCCGGCCCCCAGGCTCCCCGCCCCTCCCCTCCCGGCTCCCGGCCCGGCCCGCCGCCCGCCCCGCAGTCCGCTCAGTCGCCCGCACCATCGCCCGCCCCGGCGCCCGCTCGGTCGCCCGCGCATCCGTCTGGTCAGCCGCCGTCGGGGCCGCAGTCGCGCCCGCATCCGGGGCCGCCGTCCGGCCCGCAAGGGCGCCCACCGTCCGGCCTGCAGGTGCGCCCGCAGCCTCCCTCCGGGCCGCAGCCCCTCTCCGGGCCGCAGGCTTCCTCCGGTCGGCGGCCTTCCGGCCCGCAGCCTTCTTCCGGTCCGCAGGCGGGCCCGGCCGGTCCGCCGGGTTCCCTCGGCCCGCTCGGCCGCCCGCCGCAGCCGCCGCAGGGCGGGAACCCGCAGCTTCAGGGCGGGAATCCGCAGCTTCAGGGTGGGGGACGGCAGGGGCAGGGGAGGGCGGCGGGGCATCAGCCTGTGCAGGTGTGGCCGCCGGGAGCGCCCGGATCACCCGAGCCGGGCCCGGGCGGACCTGTGACGCCGGTCGTCACCAAGCCGCACAAGCGCGGCATCGGGGACATCCCCATCCGCGTGGTGTACCTGGCGGGCGCGATCCTCGTCACCGTCGTGGCGGTGCTGCTGGTGTTCGTCGTGTTCTCCGGCGACGTGCCCACGCGCGTCGACTCCACCGGGACGCCGGTCTCCGTCGCCCCCGTACCGGCCGCGACCGCCACCCCGACCGCCTCGCCGACGCCCAGCGAGACGCCGGTCGTCCTCCCGGCGGTGCCCGAGAGCAAGGCGTTCGCCACGTTGCCGGGAAAGGCGTCCGTGGTCAGCGGGATCATCTCCGACCGGACGTCCGGCATCAGCTACCCGCGCCTGGCCGCGCCCTGGGACGCCAAGTCGTTCGCGCCGTTCACCGTCGCCCAGCGCATCGGCAAGGTCGCGGTGCCGCACACCGTGATCGCCTCGGCCATGTTCCCCGGCGACGCCCCCGAGAAGAAGCCCTCCAAGGACGCCGACTACCGCGAGATGGCCACCCGCGCGGCCCGCTGGACCCTGCGTACGCAGTACCCGGCGGGCGCCACGCTGACCTCCTGGACCGGGTCCAGGAAGGTGCCGGTCGGCAAGGGCTGGTCGCTGGGCTACAAGGTCACGTACGTCTCGGGCGGCAAGACCGAGACCGCCCAGGCCATGGTGACGATCGTCGAGGTCGGCAAGACGAAGCCGGCGATGCTGATGGCCTCGATCCCCGAGAAGAACAAGGCGCGATGGCCTGATTTGAACACACTCGTCCAGCAGGTGAAGCCCCTCTAGGCCAGAAGCATGCTCTAGAATATGGTTCTGGGCATCAGGCGTGGACTTTGACCTGGCTGGAGGATGAGCAATGGCGATCGGATTGAGCGAGGAGCACGAGGCGCTCCGTGACTCGGTGAGCGGCTGGGCCGACCGGAACATCCCCTCGGAGCTGCTGCGATCCGGGTCGGACGGGCGTCCGCCGTTCTGGCCGGGCCTGGCCGAGCAGGGGCTGCTCGGCCTGCACCTGCCCGAGGAGTCCGGCGGCTCGGGCTATGGGCTGCTGGAGGCGGCCGTCGCCGTCGAGGCGCTGGCCGAGAAGCTGGCCCCCGGCCCGTACGTGCCGACCGTGCTGGCGAGTGCGGTCATCCACGCCAGCAAGCGGCACGACCTGCTCGAAGCCCTCGCCGACGGGACGCTGACGGGCGCCGTCGCGCTGTCCGGCTCGCTCACCGGGGCCCGCGCCGACGACGGCTCGCTGGTCGTCTCCGGCACGGCCGACCCGGTGCTCGCCGGCTCGCTGGCCGACGTGCTGGTGCTGCCGGTGACCACGTCCGAGGGCGAGGAGTGGATCGCCGTCGACGCCGCCGCCGTCACCGTCACGCCGGTCGAGTCGCTCGACCTGACCCGTCCGGTGGCCAAGGTGGAGCTGTCGGAGGTGAGCGTGCCCGCCGAGCGGGTGCTCGACGGCGTGGAGAGCCCCGACGTGCTCAACCTGGCCGCGATCCTGCTCGGCGCGGAGGCCGCCGGGCTGGCCTCCTGGTGCGTCACGGCCGCCGCCGCCTACGCCAAGGTACGCGAGCAGTTCGGCCGCCCGATCGGCCAGTTCCAGGGCATCAAGCACAAGATCTCCCGCATGCTCGTCGCCCTTGAGCAGGCCCGCGCCACCGTCTGGGACGCCACCAGGGCCGAGGGCCGCGAGCTGGAGTACGCCGCCGCCGTCGCCGGTGTGATGGCCCCCGACGCGGCCGTCCAGTGCGCCAAGGACGCGATCCAGACGTTCGGCGGCATCGGCTACACCTACGAGCACGACGTGCACCTGTACTACCGGCGCGCCCTCACGCTGCGCGCGCTGCTCGGCTCGTCGGCCGAGTGGGCCGCCTCCGTGACCGCGCTCGCCCTTCAGGGCGTCGGCCGCGAGATGGAGATCGACCTGCCCGAGGGCGCCGAGGAGCTGCGGGAGGGCATCCGCGCCGAGATCGCGGAGATCGCCCGGCTTGAGGGCCAGGAGCAGAAGCGGGCGCTGGCCGGGCGAGGCTTCGTCATGCCTCACCTGCCCAGGCCGTGGGGCCGCGCGGCCAAGCCGCTGGAGCAGGTGCTCATCGCCCAGGAGCTCAAGGCCGCCAAGGTCAGGCTGCCCGCGATGATCATCGGCGCCTGGGTGGTGCCGTCCATCGCCGTGTACGGCACGCCTGAGCAGCAGGAACGTTTCCTGCCCAAGACGCTCGCCGGCGAGATGATCTGGTGCCAGCTCTTCTCCGAGCCGGGCGCCGGGTCCGACCTGGCCTCGCTGCAGATGAAGGCGGAGAAGGTCGAGGGCGGCTGGCGGCTCAACGGCCAGAAGATCTGGACGTCGGTCGCCCACGTGGCCGAATGGGGCATCTGCATCGCCCGCAACTCCTCCGAGGGCACCAAGCACGAGGGCATCACGTACTTCCTGGTGGACATGAAGGCCCCCGGCGTCACGGTCAGGCCGCTCACCGAGATGACCGGCGAGAACCTGTTCAACGAGGTCTTCCTCGACGACGTCTTCGTCCCGGACGACCTGGTCGTGGGCGAGGTCGGCGACGGCTGGAAGGTCGCCCGCAACACGCTGTCCAACGAGCGCGTGTCGCTCTCGTCCGGGTCGGGCGGCACCGGCGCGTCCGTGCCCGACCTGCTCGGGCTGATCGGGCGGCTGGGCCGCGAGCTCACGCCGGCCGAGGAGCAGGAGGTGGCGGGGGTCGTGTGCGAGGGGCACTCGATCAACGCGCTGTCGCTGCGGGTCACGCTCAAGCAGCTCGCCGGGACCGAGCCGGGCGCCGACGCCTCCGTACGGAAGCTGCTGTCCACCTCGCACGCCCAGCACGTCTCCGAGACGGCCGTGAGCCTGCTCGGCGCCAAGGCCGTGGTGGCCGCCGACATGAAGCTCGGCGATGCCGGCTACTGGAACCGGGCGGTGCTCGCGACCAGGGCCATGACCATCTACGGCGGCACCACCGAGGTGCAGCTCAACATCATCGGCGAGCGCATGCTCGGCCTGCCCCGGGACCCCGAGCCGGGCAAGTAACACATGTGAGGTTTCGGCGGCTACTCTCCCTTGTGCCCGGACTGCCCGTCCCGGCGCGAGGGAGAGGCGGTGTCACGGTGCGCGAAGGCCGTGCGGGCCGCTGGGGGCCCGCGGCGCTGGGGCTCGGGCTGGCGGTGCTGGCGCTCGGACCGGCGCTGGCATGGGGGCTGGTGCTCCGGTACGACCTGCTCTTCGTGCCCGACCCGCCGCTCTGGCCCGACCGCGGCGGGTTCCCCCGGGCGGTGCCCAGCGACCTGGTCGTGGCGCTGCTGTCCAGGGCGCTGCCCGTGGAGATCGTGCAGAAGGCGGCCCTGGTCGCCGTCTTCGTGCTGGCCGCGAGCGGGGCGGCGGCGCTGGTGCCGGGGGAGCGCAGGCTCGCCCGGTTCGTGGCCGCCGCGTTCTACGCCTGGAACATCTACCTCGCCCAGCGGCTCATGCTCGGCCAGTGGGCCCTGCTCCTGGGCGTGGCCGGACTGCCGTGGGCGATCCGCGCGCTCACGCGGGACGACCCCGGCGACGGCGCGCGCGAGGCCCTCCCCCCGGCCTCTCGGTCGCGGGCGGGATTCGTGCGATGCGGGCGGCTGGCGGCGGCGTTGCTGCCCGCCGCGGTCGGCGGGTTCCAGGCGATGCTGGTCTCCTGGCTGACCCTGATGCCGATCGCCGTCGCCCGGCGCAGGGTGCCGGTCGCCGCCGGGGTGCTGGTGGCGTTCAGCCTGCCGTGGGCGGTGCCCGCGCTCGGCTCGGGCGCGGTGACGGACCCGGCGGGGGTGGACGCGTTCGCGGCCCGCGCCGACGGGCCCTTCGGCGTGCTGGGCAGCCTGCTCTCGCTCGGCGGCATCTGGAACGCCGAGGCCGGGCTGCCGGGCCAGGAGTCGTGGTGGACGGCGACTGCCCGCCTCCTCCTGGTCCTCGCCGGTCTGTACGGCTACGCCCGCCTCCGCTCGGCCCCCGTACGGCCCGCGTGGTGGGGCGGACTGGCGGTGGCGGCGGCGGCCGGGTTCTGCGTCGCGGGGCTGGGTGCGTTCCAGGCCGGGCGGGAGGCGCTCAAGTGGCTCATCGCCCTGTGGCCCGGATTCGGTCCGCTGCGCGACGGCCAGGTCTACCTGGCTCCGCTGGCCCTGCTGACGGCGGTCGGCCTGGCCTCGGTCCTGCGGTCGGGCGCGCTCGCGCTGGTCGGGGTGCTGGCCCCGGTGCTGGCGCTGCCGACGTTCGCGCTGGGGGCGTTCGGCCGGCTGGAGGCGGTGACGTACCCGGCGGAATGGACGGCGGTCCGGCGGATCGTGGACGGCGACCCGGCGCCGGGAGCCCTGGTGTCGCTGCCCTGGGGCGCCCACCGGGCCTTCGCCTGGAACGGCGGGCGGGTGGTGCTCGACCCCGCGACCAAGCTGTTCAGGCGCCGGGTGCTCTGGGACGACACGCTGCTCGTCGGGCTGCCCGGCGGCGGCCGGCTGCGGGTGCGCGGCGAGGACCCGCTGAACCGCCGTGCCGGCGACCTGCTGGCCGCCCACGCCTACGGCGAGCTGCCTGCCAGATACCTCCTCATGGCCGCGGTCGAGAACGGGTTCCCGTCCGCGCCGCCCGGGTGGAGAACGGTCTTCGACGGCGAAGAGCTGCGCTTGCTGCGGCATTGACCGGCTGTTTCATGATGTACCGGAGGGTAACTTGCTTTATCACGGTTTGACCAATGTTATGGATTCAAGACGAAACACGTTCTAGTCTCGGCACACCGCGTCACCGGAAGGAAGGGAGTGCTTCGTGTTGCGACTTCTCGTGGCCCTGGCAATAGGAGCCCTGCTGGCGGTCGGAGCCTCGGTCGCGGTGGTCAACGTGGCCTCACCCTCGCTCACCCCACCCAACCAGCCGCTCTACAACTACGGCACCAGGTGATCCATCCCGCTTGACGCGGGGCCATGCACAGCGAGCACGGAGTGTGGCTCCGCCATGCCCGCATGCCGGCCGACGAGGAGTGACGGTGGTCTTTACCGGTGAGCGCAAGGCGGACCCGGCACGGCTGGCCGAGCCGCGTACGAGCGACAGGACGGCGGACGAGCGGCCACTCGCGGGCGTCCGCGTGGCGATGCTCAACTTCCGCGAGCCCCGGCAGTCCACGGCCGGCGGCGCCGAGGAGTACGCCTGGCAGGTCAGCCGGTTCCTGCTGACCCAGGGAGCCTCGGTCGTGTTCGTGACCGGCCGCCAGCGCGGGCAGCGCCGCGCCGAGGTGCTCGACGGGGTCGAGCTGCGCAGGATGGGCAACCCGTACCTGGTCTACCTGCTGGTCCCGCTCTGGCTGCTGGTCCACCGGCGGCGCGTGGACGTCGTCATCGACACCATGAACGGCATTCCCTTCTTCTCCCCGCTCGTCGTCCGCCGCCGCACGCCCGTGATCAGCCTCGTGCACCACGTCCACGACCGGCAGTTCCACGCCTTCCTGCCCGCCTGGCTGGCCCGGATCGGCTGCTTCGTGGAGGGCGAGGTGGCCCGGCTGGTCTACCGGCGCTGCCTGACGATCACCGTCTCGGAGTCGTCGAGGCGCGACCTGGCCGACAAGCTGCGCTGGCTCGCGCCGGTCACCGTCGTGCCCAACGGCTGCGCCCAGCCCGCGCGGACCGAGCCGCCGGACGTGGCCGGCGACCCCGCCCTCGTGTACGCCGGCCGCCTGATCGGCCACAAGCGCATCGAGCGCGTCGTGGACCTGGCCGCCGAGCTCGGCGACGCCTGGCCGGGCCTGCGGGTGCACGTCGTCGGCCGCGGCCCCGAACGCGACGCCCTGGCCGCCCGGGTCGCCGACCAGGGCCTGGACGGACGCGTCGAGCTGCACGGCTTCCTGCCGGAACCGCGCAAGAACGCCCTGCTGGCCGCGGCGAGGCTCAACGTGACGGCCTCGGAGTTCGAAGGCTGGGGCCTGACCGTGATCGAGGCCGCCGCGCTCGGCGTGCCCACCGTGGCCTACGACGTGGCCGGGCTGCGCGACTCCGTGCGGGACGGCGTCACCGGGTGGCTCGTACGGGACGGGGAGAGCCTGGCCGAGGTGACCGGCCGCGCGCTGGAGGAGCTGGCCGACCCGCGGCGGCGGGCGGAGGTGGCCGCGGCCTGCCGCGCCTGGGCCAGGGAATTTACGTGGGCCCGAACTGGGGCTAGCATGACCGGACTTGTCCTGGCGAAACTCCAAGATTGCGGCGGAGCCCCTCAGTGACCCAAGCCTCGCCTGGACCCCCGGGGGAACGCGGGGACTCCATCGTCGAGAGCGCCGTCGAAAGCTACGAGGCACGGATCAGGCACAGGTTGCGGCTGCTCGCCGCCTGCCTCCTGCTCAGCGCCATCGCGTTCAACACCTCGACCGAGAAGATCATCCCCGAGACGAAGCTCGACATGGCGGTCAACCCGCTGGGCTTCCTCGGCCGGGCGCTGCACCTGTGGGACGGCGCCTACTTCGGCCACCTGCAGAACCAGGCGTACGGCTACCTGTTCCCGATGGGCCCGTTCTACGCGATCTTCCTCAAGCTGGGCATGGAGTCGTGGACCGTCCAGCGGTTGTGGATGTCGCTCGTGTTGTGCGCCGCCTTCCTCGGCGTCGTCCAGCTCGCCCGCGCGCTCGGCGTCGGCGGTCCGCACACCCGCGTCCTGGCCGGATTCGTGTACGCGCTCGCGCCGCACGCCCAGGCGCTGATCGGCATCAACTCCTCGGAGTTCCTGCCCAGCGCCGTGTTGCCGTGGATCCTTCTCCCGCTGGTCAAGGGGGCCAAGGGCGAGCTGACGCCGCGCCGGTCGGCCGCGCTGTCGGCGTTCGCCTTCCTGTTCTGCGGCGGCGTGAACGCGGTGGCCGAGGCGGCCGTGCTCGTGGTGCCGATGGTGTACCTGCTGACCAGGCGCGGCGGGCCGGTCAAACGCCGCCTGATCGCCTGGTGGCTGCCGCTGGTCGCGCTGGCCTCGATGTGGTGGGCCGTGCCGCTGCTCACGCTCGGCGGCTACATCTTCTCGTTCCTGCCCTACATCGAGACCGCCACCGCGACGACCGGCGTGACGTCCCTGGTCAACGCCCTGCGCGGCACGTCGAGCTGGCTCAGCTTCCTGACCGTGGACGGCCAGACCTGGCTGCCCGACGCCCACCAGCAGTCCACGGTCCCGTGGCTGATCGTGGTCACCGCCGCCGTGGCCGCGCTCGGCCTGGCCGGGCTCACCCTGCGCCGGCTGCCCGAGCGGCCGTTCCTGCTGATCAGCCTGCTGTGCGGGATCGCCATCATCACCACCGGCCATCCGGGCACGCCGCACGAGCAGTTCATGGTCGGGCTGCTCGACGGCCCGCTGGCCGCCTTCCGCAACCTGCACAAGTTCGACGCGCTGATCCGGCTGCCCGTCGCGCTCGGCTTCGCGGGGCTGCTCTCCCTGGCGCGTCCGCGCCTGCGCACGCCCCTGACCGCGCTGGCCGCCGGGCTCGTGGCCCTGTCGGGCCTGCCCGTCCTGTACGCCGGCCTCGCCCCCGCCGGCGGCTTCACCGCCATCCCCGACTACTGGCGGCAGGCCATCACCTGGCTCAACCGCAACGCCGGCGACGGCATGGTGCTGGCCGTGCCGGGCGCCAAACGCGGGGAGTACCTCTGGGGCCGCCCCCTGGACGAGCCGCTGCAGGCGCTCTCGCAGGCCCGCTGGTCCACGCACACGATCGTGCCGTGGGGCTCGGCCGGCATCTCGCGGCTCATGGCCGCCGTGGACGACCGTCTGGCCACCGGCCAGGGCTCGCCGGGGCTGGCCGTCACGCTGCGCCGGATGGGGGTGTCGTACCTGGTCGTCAGGAACGACCTGGACCGGGCGACGATCGGCACGGCTTGGCCGGTCCGGGTGCACCAGGCGCTGGAGGACTCGCCCGGCGTCTCGCTCGTGGCCCAGATGGGACCGGGCGTCGGCATCGGCCAGTACGGCAGAGCCGCCGCCTGGCTGGACCAGCCCTACCCCGCCGTCGAGATCTACCGCGTGGCCGGGGCCGCGCCGCTGGTCGGCACCGTGGACGCCACCCGCCCGCTGCGCGTGGGCGGCGCGCCGGAGTCCGTGCTCTCCCTGGCCGAGCAGGGTCTCCTGGGCGACGACCGTCCCGTCCTGCTCAACGACGACGCGGGCGTGGTCAAGGTGCCCGCGCACGACACGATCCTGACCGACACGCTGCGCCGCAGGGAGGTGGCCTTCGCCGACCTGCGCCGCAACGCCAGCGCCACGCTCACGGCCGACGAGCCCCTGCGCGGCAGCTCGCCCTCCAACGACCTGCTCGACCCCGGCTGGGCGCGGTACGTGTCCACGGCGGGCCTCACCGGCGTCGCGGGCGTCACCGCCTCCAGCTCCGAGGCCGACGTCGGGGCCGCCCCCAACAGCCGCGAGCCCGCCCACCAGCCCTTCGCCGCCCTGGACGGCGACCGGCGCACGAGCTGGCGCTCCACCGGCTGGAACGGCGCGGTGGGCGAGTGGCTGGAGGTGACCTTCGCCGACCCGTTGACGATCCCCACGATCCAGGTGGCGTTCGAGAACTCGCCGATCGGCCCGCCGCCCAGCGAGGTCGTCGTGGAGACCGGCGCCGGCTCGCTGCGCCAGAAGGTGCGCGCGACCGCCGACCCGCAGGAGCTGGCCGTGCCGAAGGGCCCGGTCGAGCGGCTGCGCGTCAAGGTCGTCGCCACCGCCTACCAACCGGCCAACCGCCTGGGCGGCCGGGTCGGCATCACCGAGCTGACCATCCCCGGCGTCCAGCCCGGACGGTCGATCGTCGTGCCCGACCCGCGCGAGGACACCGGCGAGCCGGCCACGATCGCGCTGGCCAGGACCGGCGACGTGCCCGGCTGCGTCAGGGGCTCGGCCGCCTGGAGCTGCGCCAAGGGCCACGAGGTGCTGGGCGACGACGGCAACGGCTTCGACCGCACCTTCGTCACCGGCAAGGACGGCGCGTACGGCGTCTCGGGCCGCACCACGGTCACCGACCGCGCCACCGTCGAACGCCTCAGCACGCTGCCCGGCGACCCCCTGAGCGTGCGCGCCTCCTCCACCTCGGTGGACGGCGGCGCGGCGGGCGGGCGCTGGGCCTTCGACGGCGACCCGAAGACGGCCTGGTTCGCCGACCCGCTCGACCCCAGGCCCACGCTGACCGTCGAGCTGGCCCGCGAGACGAAGTTGTCGCAGCTCCGCGTCATCACGCCCGACTCCTACCTCGGCGCCCCTCCCGTCCGGGTGACGATCCGCGCGGAGGGCGGCGTGCGGCAGAGCTGGGTCGGCACGGACGGTCTCATCCGCTTCCCGGAGATGCGGGCCAAGAAGGTCGCGCTGGAGTTCGGGGCGTCGGGCGGACGGCCCATCGAGATCAGCGACGTGGCCTTCCCCGGCGTACGGCCGCTCGGCGCGCTGACCGGTTTCAAGCTCACGCTGCCCTGCGGCTTCGGGCCGACGCTCACCATCGACGGCAACGAGGTGCACACCGCCATCACCGGCGGCACCCTGCACGACGTGGTCACCGGCCGGCCGGTGACCTTCGAGACCTGCGAGCGGCTGCAGCTCGTGGCCGGTCCGACCAGGCTGTCGGTGCGGCCGGGCGAGTCGTACCGGGTCGAGTCGGCCGTCGTGCGGCACGAGCCGGGCAGCCCGGCCGCCGGGCCCACCGTCATGCGGCCGACGCCGGTCGGCAAGTGGGCGGCCGGTGAGCGGGTCGTCCAGGTCAGCGTCCAGGACGACTCCTACCTGGTGGTCAACGAGAACTTCAACGCCGGCTGGAAGGCCACGCTGGGGGCCGCGGCGCTCAAGCCGGTCCGGCTGGACGGCTGGCGGCAGGCGTGGTTCCTGCCCGCGTTCACCGCCGGGACGGTGACGCTCACGTACGAGCCGGACGAGCCGTACCGGGCGGGGCTCGCGGCGGGCGGGGCGCTGGCGCTGCTCGTCGCCGGGCTGGCCCTGGTGGGAAGGGGCAGGCCGGGACGCCACCTCGCGCCCGTCCTGGCCGCCCGGCCGCGCGTCCGGCACGTCGCGGTCTTCGCCGTGGCGCTCGGCTACTGGGTCGGCGGGCCGGCGGGCGCGGGCGTGGCCGGGGTGGCGTTCGTGCTGGGCGCCTGGTCGCGTCCGCTGCGCGAGGCCGAGCACCTGCGCGGGCGGCGGCGCTGGACCCTGCTGCTCGGGCCGCCCGGCGGGATCGCGCTCTACCTGGCCGTCACGGTCGCCACGGCGTTCGGCGCGGGCGGCCTGTGGACGCAACTGCTCTGCCTGCCGCTGCTCGGGCAGCTCATCGTCGAGGTGGCGGCCAGGCGGGCGCCGGTGAGGCAGACGACCGTACCGATCACCGTCGCCGCAGGCGGCCCGACCATGACGAGTGTTCCGTGACCGACACGATCAAGCCGCGTCCGGGGACCGTGATCACGGTTCCCGGCCCGGTGGCGCGGGCCGCCCGCCGGATCCGCCGCCACGGCGTCCTGCTGGCCGGGCTCGTGCTCATCGCCGTGGCGATGGCGGGCAAGGCGGCCGTCGTCCAGGAGGCGTACTTCAAGGAGGACGACTACGAGTTCGTGGCCAGGGCGATGGAGAGCGACCTGTCGTTCGACTACCTGACCCGGATCCATTTCGGCCAGTTCATGCCGGGCGGCTTCCTGCTGGCCTGGCTGGTCTCCCGGCTGCACCCCTTCGACTGGGGGTGGGCGGCCGGCACGGTGCTGGCGCTGCACGCCGTGGCCGCCCTCGGCGTGCTGCGCATGCTGCGGGTGGTCTTCGGCAGGCGGCCGGCGACGCTCGTGCCGCTGCTGGTCTTCCTCCTCGCGCCGGTCACCGTGCCCGCGCTCGCCTGGTGGGCGGCCGGGCTCAACACCGTCTTCCTCCAGGTCGCGCTGCCCATGGCGGTCGCCTCGCACTGGCATCACCTGCGCACGGGCAGGCTGCGGCACGCCGTGGCCGCGGCGCTGTGGGTGCTGGTCGGGCTGCTGGGCTTCGTCAAGGGGTTCGCGCTGCCGCTGCTGCTGTTCGCCCTCACCGCGATCTACCACGGCGGGCTGCGCGCCGCGCTGCGCCGCCACCTGGCCGCCTGGGGCATGTACCTCACCGTGCTGGTGGCCTTCGGCGCGCTCTACGTCCAGCGGTCGTCGGCGGCGCCGAACACCGGGGCGCTGCCGATCTTCGACCAGGCCCTCGGCTTCCTGTGGGAGCTGCTGGGCAGGACGTTCGCCACCACCGTGCTCGGCGGGCCGTGGCGGTGGTTCGCGGGCGGCGACTGGGGAGTGGCCTCGCCGCCGCTGCCGCTGGTGATCGCCTCCCTCGCCGTCCTCGCCGCGCTGGTGATGATCACCAGCCGGTACCGCAGGCGGGCCCTCCTGGCCTGGGCCACGCTGCTGGGCTACCTGCTCGTCGCGGACGCGCTGCCGGTGTTGTGGGGACGCGTCCACCTGCTGGGCTCGTTCGTCGGCACCGACACCCGGTACGTCGCCGACGCCGTCCCGCTGCTCGCGCTGGTCGTGGGCCTGGTGCTGCTGCCGCTGCGCGGCGAGGAGGAGCCGTACCGCGGGGCGCTGCCGGCGCGGGAGCGGGTGACGGGCGCGGCCGGCGCGATGCTCGGCCTGTTCGCGGGCGCGTCGCTGGTCACGGTGACGCTCTTCGCCGGGTACATGGGCGCCGAACGGCGGCACGACTACATCGAGACCGCCCGCGCCGAGCTGGCCAGGGCGGCCCCCGACAGCGTGATCTACGACCGGCTGGTGCCGACCGAGGTGCTGCCGAACTCGTACCGGACCTACAGCCTGACCTCGCGGGTGCTGGGCGCGATGGCCACGCCCGCGCTCAGGGCCAGGATGCAGGCGCCGCCCGCCGCGCTCGACGGCCTCGTCTTCGACGATCAGGGCCGCCTGCGGCCGGTGGACGTGCAGGGCATCCCGCTCGTGCCCACCACGCGCGACCGGTGCTGGCCGGTCACCGGCGGGACCGTCCAGGTGCCGCTGGACAACCGCGTCACCCGCGTCGAGGGCACCCTGGTCAGGCTGGGGTACGCGGCCCGCTCCGACACGACGGTCACCCTGTGGATGGGCGACCGCGCCACCGACGTGAAGCTGCGCGCGGGCTTCGGCAGGGTCTTCGTGCTCGCCGCTCCGGGGGCCGACCGGATCGTCGTGCACGACGTGCCGTCCGGCCTGTGCCTGGGCGACGTGACGCCAGGACAGGCGGTGCCCCGGCCGTGACCCCCCTGAGCCGCAGGAGCCTCGCGCCGGTGCTGGCCGGCGTGGGCGCCTTCCTGCTGACGCTCATCCCCCTGACCCGCCTGTACGTCTACGACCAGGTGCTCAAGGCCCCCCTCGAACAGCAGAGCATGACCAGGGCGACCGCCGCGTCGGCCACGTACGTGGACCCGGCGACCATGCGGCAGACGACCGGCGACCTGGTCCAGACCCGGTGGCTGATCGGCGACGTGCTGGCCGGCGACGACGACCGGGCGGTGTGGGGCGAGTCGGTCTCCCTGGCCACCCGCGACGGCCGCCGCCTGGACTACCACGAGCGCCGCCTGGCCTTCGACCGGCGTACCGGCGAGATCGTGAACTGCTGCGGCGAGTACCTGGACGAGGACGTCTCCGTCCGGCAGACCGGGCAGGCCTTCCGCTGGCCCTTCAACGCCGAACGCCGCGACTACCCGCTGTTCGACCTGCGCCTGCGCCGCCCGGTCACGGCCGCCTTCGACGGGGTCGAGCGGGTGCGCGGCGTCGAGACGTACCGCTACGTCCAGCGCACGCCGCGCCGGCTCGTGCCCGGGGAGACGCCGCCGCTGCCGCGCCACCTGCTCGGCCTGCCCGGCAAGGGCGACGTCGGCCTCGGCCGCTACGCCGAGATCCGGCGCACGTACTGGGTCGAACCGGTCAGCGGCCTGCCCGTCAGGACGCAGGAGGAGGTGACCGAGACGCTGGTCACCGCGGACGGCCGGGGCCGGCTGACCGCCCTCGACGCCGACCTCCGCACCTCGGAGTCGGACGTCGCCGCGTCCCTGGCGACGGCGGCGGCCTACCGGCGCTGGATCCTGCTGCTCGGCACGGTGGCGCCGATCGGCGGCGGCCTGCTCGGCGTGGGCTGCGTGGTGGCCGCCCTGTGGTTGTCGCGGCGGCGCTCACCTGCGGCGCAGGACGAGGAGCAGGTTCCAGGTGACCAGCTCGCGGATGCCAGGTAGGTGGACGACGTGCCTGGCCCAGCGTGGGTGGTACCGGGGGACCGCGTCGAGGATCTCCACGTCGCGCCGCCCGCGCGCCCAGGCCAGGGGCTTGGCCACGCCGATGGCGTACATGCTCTCGCCGTAGACGTTCTTGGGGGGCCTGCCGTGGGTGCGGGCGTAGCGGCGGGCGGCATAGTGGCCGCCGAGGTAGTGCCAGGGGGACGTCTCGTGGCCGCCCCAGGGCGAGAACCAGATCGTGTACGACAGGTACACCACGCCGCCCGGCCGGGTCACCCGGACCATCTCGGAGGCCATCCGCAGCGGGTCGGGGACGTGCTCCAGCACGTTGGAGGAGAAGCACACGTCCACCGAGCCGTCGGCGAGCGGCAGGTCGAGCGCGCTGCCGAGCACGGCGTCGCGGGGTGGGACGCCGTCGCGGAGGCGCATCTCACCGGCGTCGCAGTCGACGCACAGGGGACGCGCGCCGACCGCGCGCAGGGCGTCGGCGAAGTAGCCGGGGCCGCCGCCGATGTCGGCCACGGTCGCGCCGGCCAGGTCGGTGTAGGTCGCGAGCTGGGCCACCGTGTCCCTGGCCAGGGTGCCGTAGAAGAAGTCGGGGTCGCTCTGCTCCAGGCGGAAGGCGCGCAGCAAACGGACGGATCTGCCGAGATCCGCTCGGAACGGTTCGGTGTCCACGGCGCGGAGCTTACTGCAGTGGAGGGATACGTCCATGACTGAAGACCTCAAGCGAGCAGAGCCCTTCCAGATCACGATCCCGGCGGTGCGCACCGGGCCGGTCATCGGCGTGGGCCTGCTGATCATCGTGGTCTCGCTGGTGTTCCGGGCGAGCCTGCTCAGCAAGGCCTACTTCGTCGAGGACGACTTCCTCTTCGTGGCCGGGGCCGGCGACAGCGGGCCGACCTGGGAGTACCTGATGAGGGTGCACAAGGGGCACCTCATGCCATGCGCGCTCGGCCTGGTGTGGCTGCTCACGTCGGTGGCGCCGTACAGCTGGGCGCTGGTGTCGTTCGTGACCGTCGCGATCCAGGGGGCCGCCTCGGTCATGTTCCTGGTGCTGCTGCGGCGGCTGTTCGGCGACCGGGCGGCCGTGCTCGCCGCGCTGACCGTCTACGCCTTCGCGCCGCTCACCGCGCCCGCCATGAGCTGGTGGTCGGCCGCGCTCAACGCCGTGCCGTTGCAGCTCGCGCTGGTCGCGGCGCTGGCCGCGCACGTCCGGTACGTCCGCGAGGGCAAGGGCCGCTGGCGGGCCCTGGCCTGGACCGCCGTCGGGATGGCCTTCTCCACCAAGGGGGTGTTCATCCCGTTCGTGGTGCTCGGGGTGAGCAGCGCCTACCTCGGCCGGGGCCTGTGGGCCCGCGCCCTGCTCGCCGAGCTGCGCAGGCCCGTCTGGTGGGCGCACGGCCTGCTGCTGGCCGGGTACGCCCTGCTCTACTGGCTGCGCCGCGACACCGCCGGGGCCGACGCGCTGACCGGCCCGAAGGCCGAGGTGGTCCCCGGGCTGCTGCGCAGGCTGCTGGGCGAGACCTTCCCCACCGGGGCCGTCGGCGGTCCGCTGCGCTGGGGCGGTGTCACCTCGACCGGCGGGCTGGCCGACCCGGCCCCGGTCACCGTCGTCGTGGCGTGGGCGGTGCTCGCGGCGCTGGTCATGGTGACCTGCGTGTACCGCAGGCGGGCCTGGCGGGCGTGGGCGATCCTGGCGGCCTACGTGGTGGTCGCCGACGCGGTGCCCACCGTGATCGCGCGGGCCACCGCCTGGGACCTGGTCGGCGCCGAGACCCGGTACGTCGCCGACGCCGCCGTGCTCTTCGCGCTCTGCCTGGCGCTGGCCGTCATGCCGGTGGAGGACGAGCCCGACGTCGTCCGCAGGCCGGCGCCGTCGAGCATGCCGGCCGTCGGCGCCGGGCTGACCGCCGTGTTCCTCGTCGTGTCGCTGGTCTCGATCAACACCTTCGGCGACACGCTCACCGGCGACCGGGTCAGGACGTACCTGGAGAACGCCAGGACCTCGCTGGCCGCGGCGGCCGGGGACGCCGACATCTACGCGCGTCCCGTGCCGCCGGAGATCGTCCTGCCGTGGAACGGGGAGCGCCGGATGACCTCGTACGTGCTGGCGCCGCTGGTCGACGCCGAGACCCGGGAGCGCATGCGCGACCCGCGGCCGTCGTCGGAGCCGTACGTGCTGGACGACACGGGCAAGCTCGTCCTGGTGGGACGGGTGGCGCCGTTCTTCGACGCGGTCAAGGGGCGCAGGTGTTACCCGGCGGGCAAGGAGTTCCCCGTCGAGTCCTTCGGCGGGGCCGGCGTGGTGGTGGCCATGTCGTACGTCAGCCCGCAGCCCGTGCAGGTCGTGGTGGAGGTCGGCGAGGCCCAGCGGGCGGCCACGCTGCCCGCGACCGGCGCCATGGGCGCGCTGTTCTACGTGCCGCACGACGGGCCGGGCAAGGGCATGCGGATCACCGCGGCCGGGGCGCAGGGTCAGGCGTTCTGCCTCAGGGCGGTGGCCTTCGGCGAGCCGGGTCCGGCGGCGCGCTGAGGCACCAGGCGGACGAGCCGCCTGGCGGGTTCCTCGACGTAGCGGTGGGTGAGCCCGGCCATGGTGACGGTGATGGCGGTGACGGCGACCAGGTTGACCAGGAGGTTGCCGGTCCACGGCTTCTGTCCGGTGAAGTCGTACCAGAGGTAGAGGATGACGAACTGCCACAGGAAGACGCCGTAGGAGATCTGGCCCAGGTAGCTCATCACCCGTCCGCCGAGCAGCTCGCGCACCCGCGTGGACCGTCCGGGCTCCAGCGCGGCCGGGGCGACCAGGCAGAAGGCGACGAGCGTGTACAGGCCCTGCTCGTAGAACGCGGTCCAGATGCTGCCCAGGCCGACCGCGCGCGGCCCGGTGACCGGCGTCGAGGCGATGAGGTACGCCAGGCCCGCGATGACCCACAGCGTGCCCCAGGAGGAGGCCAGCGCGGCGCTCAGCCGCCGTGCGCGGCCGTCCTCGGCCCTGGCCCAGACGGTCAGCACGGCCAGCGCCATGCCGGGCACGAAGAACGTCCAGGAGCGCGGCAGCCAGATGTTCATCCAGGGCCGGTAGTCGGGGAAGTACTCGAAGACCGTGTACACGTACGACAGCGCGCCGAAGGCGGCCAGGCCGACGAGCAGCCGTCGGCCCCTGGTCCGCAGGTCGGGGTCGCCGCGCAGGGCGAACCTGCGCAGCACGGCCGCCATCAGCGGGAGCGTGAGGTAGAAGGTCAGCTCGACCGCGAGGCTCCACATCTGGCCCAGCCCCTTGGGGCCGAGGCCGTACCACCAGGGGGTGATGTCGTAGGTGTGCACGAGGAACAACATCTGCGCCCACGTCCAGGGGTCGGCCCGGTGCGCCTCGCCCCACAGCAGCAGCGCCACGGCGACCACCAGCCAGTACGCCGGCATGATCCGGAAGAAGCGTTTCCACAGGTAGCGGCGGGTGTCCGGGGCCCGGTCGCCGAGCAGCACCTGCGCCGCCCACGGCCGGTACAGCAGCAGGCCGGAGAGCGTGAAGAAGATCGGCACGCCGATCTCGCCCCTGGACAGCACGCCACCCAGGAACCCCGGGTCCAGGGCCGTCCCCGCCTCCATGGACACGTGGAAGAGCAGGACGGCGAAGGCGGCCACGGCGCGCACGCCGTCGAGCGAGGTCTGGTGTCCTGAGACCACCGGAACCCCGCTCGAAGTAGAACCTGTTTCGGTCACGTTTCCGCATCCCTGGTGACGTCGGTCACTCATCGCAATAACATACCGGCGAGTAGGTAGTTCGTTTCAGTACTTAACCACCCAAACGGGCGTCCGTGCACCTGCACACATGGAGGGTCCATGAACCGGGTCGTCGTTGGCAGCGTCCTCATCGCCGTCGGGGCATTCCTCATCGTTCTGGCTCCCCTGGTCCGTCTCCAGGTCGCGCCCGCCTTCATGGCCGCCAAGGGCGACCAGTACAGCATCAGCAAGCTGCACGCGACGGGCGCCCAGTACTTCAGCATCCCCGACGGCAAGGTGCTGACCGCCGACCTCGACATCATCGTGACCACCCGCGGTGACGTGAAGGAGGCCAGCGACGACCGCGTCGTCTGGGACGAGTTCACCGCCGTCAACGACGTCACCAACAGCAAGCCCGGCATCAACTTCAGCGAGCGGCGCAGCGCCTTCGACAAGCGCACCGGCGTCGGGCTCAACTGCTGCGGCGTCAGCATCGACAAGGCCCCCGTGCAGCTCCAGGGGCAGATCTACAAGTTCCCGTTCGACGTGGAGAAGAAGACCTACCTGGTGTTCAACGCCAGCGCGGGCAAGGCGTTCGACGCCAAGTTCGTCGGCGAGGAGCAGGTCGACGGGCTGGCCACGTACAAGTTCGAGCAGACCGTCCCCGAGACCAGGACGCAGACCCTGAACGCGCCCGCCGCCTGGTTCGGCATGGGCACCACGGGCGACGTGCAACTGAACCGGTTCTACTCCGGCACCGTCACCTACTGGATCGAGCCCACCACCGGCGCGCCCGTCAAGCAGGAGCAGGTCCGCAACGAGGTGCTCAAGAGCCAGGACGGCATCGAGCGCTCCAAGGCGTTCGTGGCCACCGCCAAGATGACCGACGACACGGTCAAGGGCCTGGTCGACAGCGCCGCCGACGGCAAGAGCCAGATCAACCTGATCAGGACCACGCTGCCGATCGTGCTCGGCGTGGTCGGGATCGTCCTCCTCCTGGGCGGCCTCCTGCTCGCCCTGCGCGGCCGCCGGTCCGCATGAGCCAGGGCGTGGTCGCCCGGCCCTGGTCGGCCGCGCCCGCGCTGGCCCTGGCCAGGGCCGCCCGGCCGCGCCAGTGGCTGAAGAACCTGCTCGTCCTGGCCGCACCCATGGCGGCCGGGGTGCTCGGGCAGCCGGACCGGCTGCTGTCGGCGCTGCTCGTCCTGGCCGCCTTCTGCCTGGCCGCCAGCGGCTCCTACCTGCTGAACGACGCTTCCGACGTCGAGGCCGACCGGCTGCACCCGCGCAAGCGCCGCCGTCCCGTCGCCTCCGGCGCGGTGTCGGTGCGCACGGCCCGGGTGGCGGGGGTCGTCCTGCTGGTCCTCGGGCCCGCGGTCGCCGCGCTCACCGGCGGCTGGCAGTCGCCCGCGGTCGTCGCCGGGTACGTCGCCCTGACCCTGGCCTACACGACGTGGCTCAAGCACCAGGAGGTCGTGGACCTCATCGCGGTCGCCGGATGCCACGTGATCAGGGCCTTCGCCGGGGCCGTCGCCGTCGGCGTACCGGTGACCGGCTGGTTCCTCGTGGTCGTCTCGCTGGCCGCGCTCCAGCTCGTGGCCGGCAAGCGCGAGGCCGAGCTGCGGTCGCGGGGCGTGTCGGGGACGCGGGCCACGCTCGCCGCGTACCCGGCCGCCTACCTGACGCAGGTGCGGATCATGGCGTCCGGGGCGATGATCGTCACGTACTGTCTGTGGGCGCTGAACGCGCACGAGAACCTGTTCTACGGGCTCAGCATCGTCCCGTTCCTGCTTCTGGTGCTCCGGCACAACCTGCTCGTCGAGCGGGGCGCCGGGGAGGAGCCCGAGGAGCTGGTGATCCGCGACCGGCACACCCTCGTCTTCGCCGCCGCACTGGTCGTCCTGGTGGGGCTGGGGATCTACGCATGAGCACGTTCCTCACCGGCTGGGGACGCACCTCGCCCAGCTCCGCCGAGCTGCGGCGTCCCCGCTCCCTGGCCGAGCTGCGCGACCTGGTCCTGGCCGCGCCGGGCCGCGGGGTCGTCGCCCGCGGGCTCGGCCGCTCGTACGGCGACGCCGCCCAGAACGCCGGCGGCCTCGTCCTGGACTGCACCGGCCTGGACACGTGGAGCTTCGACGAGCGCACCGGCGTCGTGACCGCGGCGGGCGGGGTCAGCCTGCACGAGGTGATGACGGCGCTCGTGCCCCGGGGCTGGTTCGTGCCCGTGAGCCCCGGGACCAGGCACGTCACGGTCGGCGGGGCCGTCGCGGCCGACGTGCACGGCAAGAACCACCACCGCGACTCCTCCTTCGGCGCGCACGTCCGCTCGCTCACCCTGGTGACCGCCGACGGCGCCGCCAGGGTGCTGCGTCCCGGCGAACCGCTCTTCCGGGCGACCGTCGGCGGCATGGGGCTGACCGGGGTGGTGGCCGAGGCGACGTTCGGCTGCGTGCCCGTGGAGACGTCCCTGATGCGGGTGGACGTCCGGCGCACCGCCGACCTGGACGAGACCCTCGACGTCATGGCCCGCACCGACGACCGCTACCGCTACACGGTCGCCTGGATCGACCTGCTCGCCCGGGGACGCCGGATGGGCCGCAGCGTGCTGACCAGGGGCGACCATGCGCCGCGCGACACGGAGAAGCCGCCGCCGGGCTTCGCGCCCGACGACGAGGACGCCCTGGCCTTCGCGCCGCGCGCGCGGCTGCACGCGCCGCCGTGGGCGCCGGACGGCCTGCTCAACGGGCTCAGCGTGCGGGCGTTCAACGAGCTCTGGTACCGCAGGGCGCCGCGGAGCGCGACCGTCACGCAGGGCATCGCGCCGTTCTTCCACCCGCTCGACTTCGTCGAGGGCTGGAACCGCATGTACGGCTCGCGCGGCTTCGTCCAGTACCAGTTCGTCGTGCCGTTCGGCGCGGAGGAGACGCTGCGCGGCATCGTCGGGGCGTTGTCGGCGCACGGGACGGTGTCGTTCCTGACCGTGCTCAAGCGGTTCGGTCCCGGTTCGGGCGGTCTGCTGTCCTTCCCCGTGCCCGGCTGGACCCTGGCCCTGGACATCCCGGCCGGTCAGCGCGGCCTGAGCGGGCTCCTGCGCGGCTTCGACGAGCGCGTCGCGCAGGCCGGGGGACGGGTGTACCTGGCCAAGGACGCCCGCCTGCGCGCCGACATGATGGCGGCGATGTACCCCGAACTGGAACGATGGCGGAGCATCAGGGACGAGGCCGACCCGGAGGGCCTGTTCCGCTCGGATCTGTCCAGGAGACTACGACTGTGACCACCGCTTCGCCCTCGACGGCCAGCGCCGCACTCGGGAGGGCCGCCGCTTCGCGCCCCGGGACCGTCGCTTCGGGCCGGAGGGCCTCGTGAGGAACGCGCTCGGGGCCGTGGACAGTGTGCTGCTGCTGGGCGGCCGGAGCGAGATCGGCCTGGAGATGGTCAGGCTGCTGGTCGGGCTGGGTGCGACCAGGGTCGTGCTGGCCGTCCGGGGCGAGCTCGCGCCGCCGGCCGACCTCGCCGCCGAGGTGCACGTCCTGCCGTTCGACGCGCTGGACGTGGGCTCGCACGCCGCCGTCCTCGACCGGGCCGTGGAGCTGGTGGGCGACCTCGACGTGGTGATCTCCGCGTTCGGCGTGCTCGGCAGCCAGGACGACTACGACGCCGACCCGGCCGCCGCCGCCGAGGCGGTCGCGGTCAACTACGGCGGCCACGTCTCGGTGGACCTGCACGCCGCCAGGGTCCTGCGCGAGCAGGGACACGGCACTCTCGTGGTGCTCTCGTCGGTGGCCGGCGCGCGGGTGCGCAAGGCCAACTTCGTCTACGGCTCGGCCAAGGCCGGGCTCGACGGGTTCGCGCAGGGGCTCGGCGACGCGCTGCACGGGTCGGGCGCGCGCGTGCTGATCGTCCGTCCCGGCTTCGTCGTCGGCCGGATGACCAAAGGGCTGCCGCCCGCGCCCCTGTCCTCGACGCCCCGCCAGGTGGCCCTGGCCGCCGTGCGCGCGCTGCGCGAGGGCGCGTCGTCGGTGTGGGTGCCGCGGGCGCTCGGCCCGGCGTTCGGCCTTCTGCGCCTGCTTCCGAGGCCGCTCTGGCGCCGGCTGCCGCGCTAGGACGCGTTCCACGCGTGGGAGCCGACCGACCAAAGGTTCTAGAGTAGAACGCGTTGCAGTTCGGCTGCGCCGCGGCTTATCGTCGGGCCATGCGGACACGTGTCACGGACATGTTCGGAATCGAGCTCCCGATCTTCGCGTTCAGCCACTGCCGGGACGTGGTCGCCGCGGTCAGCCGCGCGGGCGGCATGGGAGTGCTCGGCGCGCTCTATTTCACCCCGGAAGAGCTCGAAATGGAGCTCAAGTGGATCGACGACCACGTCGACGGCAAACCGTACGGGGTGGACGTGGTCATGCCCGCCTCCTACGAGGGCGCCGACTTCGCCCCCGAGGAACTGGTCGGCCGCCTGCAGGCGATGATCCCCGAAGGGCACCGCGCGTTCGTCGAGAACCTGCTGGGCAAGCACGGCGTCCCGGCGCTGTCGTCCGACGCCGACCCCGGCAGGGTCCTGCTCGGCTGGACCGACGCCACCGCCCGTCCCCAGGTCGAGGTCGCGCTCCGCCATCCCATCGCCCTGCTGGCCAACGCCCTCGGCCCGCCACCGGCCGACGTCGTGGACCTGGCCCACCGGCACGGCGTCAAGGTCGCCGCTCTCGCCTCGACCCCGCGCCACGCGCTCAAGCAGGTCGAGGTCGGCGTGGACGTCGTCGTCGCCCAGGGCACCGAGGCCGGCGGCCACACCGGCGAGATCTCGACCATGGTGCTCATCCCGCAGGTGGTGGACGCCGTGGACGTCCCCGTCCTCGCGGCGGGCGGCATCGGGAACGGCCGGCAGATGGCGGCCGGGCTGGCCCTGGGCGCGGAAGGCGTCTGGACCGGCTCCCTGTGGCTCACCGTCGAGGAGGCCGACACCCCCGAGATGGCGAAGCGCCGCATCCTGGAGGCCACCTCGCGCGACACCGTGCGCTCGCGGAGCTGGACCGGCAAGCCGGCCCGCCTGCTCAGGAACGAGTGGACCGAGGCGTGGGAGTCGCAGGAGTCGCCGGGCACGCTGCCGATGCCGCTGCAGTTCATGCTGGTCTCGGACGCGCTGCGCCGGATCGGCCGGTCGGACGCCTCCGAGCTGGCCACGTTCCCCGCCGGGCAGGTCATCGGCCTCACCAACCAGGTGCGCTCGACGAAGGACGTGGTGTTCGGGCTCGTGGAGGAGTACGCGGACGCCCTGGAACGCCTCGGCCGCATCACCGAGGACTGATCGTCCGGCTGTTACCGTGGGGACGTGTCGGTCTTATACGTGCCGTACCACCTCGATGAGCACCAGCCCGATCTCAACGTCCCGCTGCCCGGCGGCGTGCCCGTCGCCGAGTTCGCCGTGGAGCTGCCCGGAGCGGACGTCTGGTCGCGGCTCGGGCGGCTCTACGACGCCGTCGCCACCACAGTCGAGCGGGCCGTGCGGGCGGGGGAGAGGCCCGTCGTGGTCTCCGGCGACTGCACGGTGTCGATCGGCATGACGGCGGGCCTGCAACGAGCAGGGCTCGACCCCTCGATCGTCTGGATCGACGCCCACGGCGACCTCCAGACGCCGGAGACGACCACGTCGGGCTATCTCGGCGGCATGGCGCTGCGCTTCCTCCTCGGCTACCGCCCCCGCGACGTGGCCGGCCGCCTGGCCCTGCGTCCGCCGCCAGAGGACCGCGTGCTCCTCGTCGACGCCCGCGACCTCGACCCGCCCGAGGCCGGCTACCTGGCCTCGTCGGGCGTGACCCGGGCGGGCCTCGACGAGGTGACGTCCGAGAGCCTGCCGCCCGGCCCTCTCCTGCTCAACCTGGACCTGGACGTCCTCGACCCGTCCTGCCTGCCCGGCCTGCGCTACCCGGCGGCCGGCGGGCCCGACGTCCCGGCGCTGCTGCGGGCCGTACGGGTGGTGCTGGGCAGCGGCCGGCTCGCCGCGCTCAATCTCGCCTGCACGTGGCACCCGGGCCGGGACGACCCCGGCGGCGTCCGCGAGCGCCTGGTCGCGGCGATCCTCGCCGACCTGCGGGACAGCGCGGGCTGACCCGCAGGTCGTGCCTCCCGGCGTGAGGTTCCCCGTCAGTCGAACATGCCGGGCACGTAGTCGCCCGCGGGCTGCTGGGTGACGACGTTCACCCGGTTGAAGGCGTTGATGAGGGCGATCAGGCACACGAGCGCCCCGAGCTGCTCCTCGTCGTAGTGCTTGGCGGCGTTCGCCCAGACCTCGTCCGGGACGCCGCCGGCGGCGTCGGCGATGCGGGTGCCGTGCTCGGCCAGCTCCAGCGCGGCCCGCTCGGCCTCGGTGAACACCTTGGCCTCCCGCCAGGCGGCGACCAGGTTGAGCCGGATCGGGGTCTCCCCGGCGTGCGCGGCGTCCTTGGTGTGCATGTCGGTGCAGAAGCCGCAGCCGTTGATCTGGCTGGCCCGGATCTTCACCAGCTCCTGCGTCGCGAGGGGGAGAGCCGAGTCCATGATCACCTTGTTGGACGTGATGAGGTGCTTGAGGACCTTGGCCGTGATCTGGTTCTGGAAGAGGTTCATGCGAGCTTCCATGACGCGCTCCTTGCCGTGGCTGATTGCTTCCACCTCTCCGACGGGACAGCCCGGCCGCACGTGACAGGAATGGATGTGACGTGCGTCTCTCCGTGTGCCGGGGTCAGTGGCCCTCGTACCGGGAAGGGCGCTTCTCGCGGAACGCCCGGGTGCCCTCCTTGGCGTCCTCCGAGCCGATCACCGGCCAGCCCAGCTCGTCCGACACCTTCAGGGCCTCCGGCTCCGGCATGCCCAGCGTGTCCCGGTACGTCCGCAGAATGGCCTGCACCGCCAACGGCCCGGAACCGGCGATGTCCTCGGCCAGCTCACGAGCCGTCGCCAGCGCCTGGCCGTCCGGCACGACCCGGTTGACCAGGCCCATCGCCAGGGCCTCGGCGGCGGTGACGGAACGGCCGGTGAGCAGCAGGTCCATGGCGTGGCAGTACGGGATCTGGCGCGGCAGCCGGATCGCGCTGCCGCCCATCGGGAAGAGCGCACGTTTGGCCTCGAAGAGCCCCAGGGTGGCCGATTCCGCCACCACCCTCAGATCGGTGCCGACCAGCAACTCCGTGCCACCGGCCACCGCGTGACCCTCGACGGCGCTGATGATCGGCTTCGTCGGCAGGTCCTCCCTCAGAAGCCCTTTCCAGTGGAAATTCGGGATCTGGGCGGCCCTTGCCTGGACGTCCGGATCGGTCGAGGGTTGGCCCATGGCCTTGAGGTCGGCCCCGGCGCAGAACGTCCCCTCCGCCCCGGTCAGGATCGCGACCCGGATCGAGGGCTCGGCCGACGCGTACGCCCAGGCCGAGGCCAGTCCGATCAGCATGTCCGAGGAGAGGGCGTTGCGGGCCTCCGGCCGGTTCATCGTGACGGTCAGGACGTGGCCGTCGCGTTCCACCCGGCAGTGCGGGGTGCTGATCGGCAGAAGCTCCATGTACGCCTCCCTAGTCCCAGAAGCTACAGAATCAAGCGCTTGCTACGGACTTTACCCGCGGGATACGCTCCGCACAGCAAACGAGAACAAGTTCCTGTTTTGCTACGCCTGAGCTGAGGAGATCAGATGGGCACGCTCGGTTTCTGGAGGCTGGCGCAGGCGGATCCCGAGTGGATCGCGGCCGTCGACCCCGACGGCACGGAGCACCGCGCGGGTGACCTCCTGGCCCGCTCGAACCGCCTCGTCCACGGATTACGCGAGCTCGGCCTCCAGCCGGGCGACGGCATCTGCGGCCTGGTGCCGAACGGCGCGGACGGCCTCGTCCTCTATCTGGCCGCGCTCCAGGCGGGCTGGTACTACACGCCGATCAACTGGCACCTGACCGGCCCGGAGATCGCCTACATCGTGTCCGACAGCGAGGCCAAGGCGTTCTTCGTCCATCCCCGCTTCCTCCAGGAAGGCTCCAGGGGAGCCGAGGCGATCGAGCCGCACCGCCGCTTCCTCCTCGGGGACGGCCGGCAGGACGGCTTCCGCCCGGCGGACGACCTGACCGGCGGGCAGCCGGACACCGCGCCGCCCGACCGCACGGCCGGCGCCACCATGCACTACACCTCGGGCACCACCGGCAGGCCCAAGGGCGTCAGGCGCACGCTGAGCGGCCTCGACCCCGACGACGGCGCCGAGCTGATGACCTTCCTGCTCGGCCTGTTCGGCATCACGGCCGGACCGCCCAACGCGCACCTGGTCACCTCGCCGAGCTACCACACCGCCGTCACCCAGTTCGGCGGCAGCGCCCTGCACATGGGCCACACCCTCGTCTACATGGACAAGTGGGACGCCGAGGAGACGCTCCGGCTGTGCGAGCGCTACCGCGTCACGAACTCCCACCTGGTCCCCACGCACTTCAAGCGCCTGCTCGCGCTCCCCGAGGCCACCAGGGCCAAGTACGACCTGTCCTCGCTCAAGTGGATGATCCATGCCGCTGCCCCCTGCCCGGTCCCGGTCAAATGGGCGATGTTCGAGTGGTGGGGCGACTGCATCTACGAGTACTACGCGGCCACCGAGGGAGGCGGCACCCTGGCCACGCCCGAGGGCTGGAAGTCGCACCCGGGCACGGTCGGCTCCGCCTGGCCCATCAGCGAGCTGCTGATCGCGGACGACCAGGGCGAACCCGTCCCGACCGGCACGCCGGGGACGATCTACATGAAGATGATGGGCGTGCCCTTCGAGTACAAGGGCGACCCCGCCAAGACCGCCGCGAACCGGCTCAAGGACTACTTCACGGTCGGCGACATCGGATATCTGGACGAGGACGGCTTCCTCTTCCTCTGCGACCGCAAGGCCGACATGATCATCTCCGGCGGGACGAACATCTACCCGGCCGAGATCGAGAACGAGCTCATGGTCCATCCCAAGGTCGCGGACGTGGCCGTGTTCGGCATCCCGGACGAGGAGTGGGGCGAGCAGATCAAGGCGGTCGTCGAGCCCGCGCCGGGCGTGCCGCCGGGGCCCGGGCTCGCCGCCGAGCTGATCGCCTCACTGGAGGGCCGCCTGGCCCGGATGAAGTGGCCCAAGAGCATCGACTTCATCGCCGAGATGCCCCGCGAGCCCAACGGCAAGCTGCTCAAACGCAAGCTCCGCGCACCGTACTGGGAGGGTCACGACCGTGCCATCTGACGACCCGCTGGTCGCCCAGCATGTCCTGGAGTTCCCCGGCGGCTACACCCGGACGACCGGGCCGGTGATCGGGCGTTTCCTCACCGAGTTACGCGGCCGCCGCATCGTCGGAGTACGTACGAAAGAGGGCAAGGTCCTCGTGCCGCCCCTCGAATACGACCCCGCCACCGGCGAACCCGTCACCTGCGAGTACGTCGAGGTCGGCCCGGCCGGCACGGTCACCTCCTGGGCCTGGGTGCCCGAGCCCCTGGCGAACCACCCGCTCGACCAGCCCTTCGCCTGGGCCACGATCCTGCTGGACGGCGCCGACACCGCGCTCGTGCACGCCGTCGCCGCCGACAACCCCAAGGCGTTGTCGAAGGGCTCCCGCGTCTGGCCGGTGTGGCGCGACCGGCCCACCGGCCACATCACCGACATCGCCCACTTCGCGCCCGAGGTCACGAAGATCGTGTCCAACGTCCGCGCCGAGTACCGCCTCCAGGCGGGCGGCTCGCTCCGCGTCTTCCTGGAGGGCGTCGAGCGCGGCGTCTTCCTCGGCGGACGCTGCGAGCAGTGCGACCAGGTGTACGTGCCCTACCGGATGTCCTGCCCTCAATGCGGAGGTCTCATCCCGGAGACGCTCGAACTCCCCGACACCGGGACGATCACCACGTTCGCCATCAACAACCTGCCGGATCCGCGCGCTCCGGAAGTGCCGTTCGTCTCCGCCTACATCCTGCTCGACCACGCCGACATCCCCATGATCGCGCTCATCGGCGACGTACCCGCGCACGAGGTGCGTCAGGGCATGCGGGTCAGGGCCGTCTGGGTGCCCGAGGAGGAGCGGAGCAAGTCCATGGCGAACATCCGCTGGTTCGCCCCCACCGGCGAGCCCGACGTGGAGCTGTCATGAGAGAGGTCGCGATCGTCGCGTTCGCGCAGACCGTCCATACCGACCACGACACCGGGCTCACCGAGCCCGAGCTGATCCTGCCCGTGATCAGCGAGGTCAAGGAGCGGACCGGGCTGACCAGGTTCGGCTTCACCTGCTCGGGAAGCTGCGACTACCTGGCCGGGGCCCCGTTCTCGTTCGTCAGCGCCCTCGACGCGCTCGGCGCCTGGCCGCCCGTCTCCGAGAGCCACGTCGAGATGGACGGCGCCTGGGCCCTGTACGAGGCGTGGGTCCGCCTCCAGCACGGCGACATCGACTCGGCCCTGGTCTACGGCTTCGGCAAGTCGTCGCTCGGCGACCTCCGCACGATCATGACCCTCCAGCTCGACCCCTACTACCTGGAACCCCTCGGTCTCGACCAGCTCTCCCTGGCCGCACTCCAGGCGAACGCGCTCGACGCGGACAGGAAGCACCTCGACGAGATCGTCCGCAGGTCCAGGGCGGACGGCAGAAGCAACCCGTACGCGCTCGACCTGCCCGAACCGGACGGCGAGGACGTCGCCGTCGAACCCCTCAGAAGAACGGACGTGCCGCCCATCACGGACGGCGCGGCGGCGATCGTGCTCGCCACGGACGAACTGGCCCGCCGGCTCACCAGCCGTCCCGCCTTCATCAGGGGCATCGCCCATCGCATCGAGCCCCACTACCTGGGCATGCGGGACCTGGCCCGCTCGGCCTCCGCCGCCGACGCCGCCCGAGCCGCCGGGGTCGGCAAGGGCCCGGTCGAGGTGGCCGAACTGCACGCCCAGTTCCCCCACGAGGAGCTGATCCTGCGCGAGGCGCTCGAACTGGGCGGCGACACGGTGATCAACCCCTCCGGCGGCCCGCTCGCCGCCAACCCCGTCATGGCCACGGGGCTCATCCGCATCGGCGAGGCCGCGCGGCGCATCCTGGACGGCGGCGCGAGCCGCACCGTCGGGCACGCCGCCGGCGGCCCCTGTCTTCAGCACAACCTCGTCACGGTCCTGGAGGCGTGAATCATGGGCAACCGGTGCGCGGTGATCGGGGTCGGGCAGACGCACTACACCACCAAGCGCAGGGACGTCTCCATCGCGGGCCTGGTCCGCGAGGCGGCGCTGCGGGCCCTGGAGGACGCGGGGCTGACGTTCAAGGACATCGACGCCGTCGTGGTCGGCAAGGCTCCCGACCTGTTCGAGGGCGTGATGATGCCCGAGGCGTACCTGGCCGACGCGCTCGGCGCGGCGGGCAAGCCGATGATGCGGGTGCACACCGCGGGCAGCGTCGGCGGCTCGACGGCGCTGGTCGGCGCGAGCCTCATCCAGGGCGGCGTGCACGAACGGGTGCTCGTCGTGGCCTTCGAGAAGCAGTCGGAGTCCAACGCCACCTGGGCGCTCTCCACCCACCTGCCCTTCAGCGCGTCGCTCGTGGTCGGCGCGGGCGGCTACTTCGCGCCGCACATCCGCGAGTACATGCGCAGGTCGGGCGCGCCAGGCCACGTCGGCACGCTGGTCGCCGTCAAGGACCGGCTGAACGCGCTGAAGAACCCCTACGCCCACCTCAGGATCCCCGGCATCGACCAGAAGATGGTCGAGTCCACGCCGATGCTCTGGGAGCCGATCCGCTACCTGGAGACCTGCCCGTCCAGCGACGGCGCCTGCGCGATGGTCCTGGCCGCCGAGCACAAGGTCACCGGCACCCCCGCCTGGGTGCACGGCACCGCCATGCGCTCGGAGCCCATCTTCCGGGCCGGCCGCGACACCGTCAGCCCCCAGGGCGGCAAGGACTGCGCCGCCGACGTCTACCGCCAGGCCGGCGTCACCGACCCGCGCCGCGAGATCGACGTGGCCGAGGTGTACGTGCCCTTCTCCTGGTACGAGCCGATGTGGCTGGAGAACCTCGGGTTCGCGGCGGAAGGTGAGGGCTGGAAGCTGACCGAGTCCGGCGCCACCGCCCTCGACGGCGACATCCCGTGGAACGCCTCGGGCGGCGTGCTGTCCAGCAACCCGATCGGGGCCTCGGGGCTGATCAGGTTCGCCGAGGCCGCCCTCCAGGTCCGCGGCCAGGCCGGCGAGCACCAGGTGGACGGCGCCCGCACGGCGCTCGGCCACGCCTACGGCGGCGGAGCCCAGTTCTTCGCGATGTGGATCGTCGGACGGGAGAAGCCCTGATGGAGTTCAACCACGCGGACCTGTTCGAGGCGCTCGCCGACGCGATCGGGGACCGCACCGCCGTCATCTGCGGCGCCGACCGGCGCACCTACGCCGAGCTGGACGCCGAGGCCAACCGGCTCGCCCACTACCTGACCGACCTGGGCGTCGGGCCGGGCCAGCACGTCGGGCTGCACCTGTACAACGGCGTGGAGTACCTGGCCGGGCTGCTGGCCGCGCTCAAGATCCGGGCCGTGCCGATCAACGTCAACTACCGGTACGTCGAGGCCGAGCTGCTCTACCTCTACCAGGACGCCGACCTGCGCGCGCTGGTCTACGACGTCGAGTTCGACCCGCGCGTGGCCGCCGTCGCGCACCAGGCGCCGCTGCTGGAACATCTGATCGCGGTCGGGGGCGAGTCGTCGATCGCCTCCGCGGTGCCGTACGCGGCGGCGCTGGAGCGCGGCAAGCCGGAGCGCGGCTTCGCCCCGCGCACCGGCCAGGACGTCTACATCATCTACACCGGCGGCACCACCGGCATGCCCAAGGGCGCGATGTGGCACGTCGAGGACCTGTTCATGGCCTTCGGCGGCGGCAACCCGTACGGCGACCCGCGCGCCACGCCGCAGGAGGTCGTGGACGAAGCCGTCAAGGCCGGCCCGATGGTCATGATGGCCACTTCGCCGCTCATGCACGGGGCCGCGCAGATGGCCACGTTCATCAGCTGGTGGGCGGGTGGCACGATGGTGCTCGTCCCCAGGTTCGACGCCGGGGAGGTGTGGCGGGCGGTCGAACGCGAGCGCGTGCTCACCGTCAGCATCACGGGCGACGCCATGGCCCGGCCGCTGGCCGAGGCGCTGGAGACGGGCACGTACGACCTGTCGTCGCTGTTCGTGGTCAGCTCGACCGGCGCGATCCTGAGCGGCGCGGTCCGTGACCGGCTCCAGAGCCTGCTGCCCGCCGTCATGATCGTGGACAGCTTCGGCTCGACGGAGTCCGGCTACACCGCCTCCGCGCTGCCCGGCTCCACGCCCGAGACCGGGCTGCGCTACCAGCCCAACCCGTCGGCCAGGATCAGCGTCCTGGACGAGCGGGGACGTCCCGTTCCGCCGGGTTCGGGGCAGATGGGGACGGTGGCCAGGTCGGGACGGGTGGCGTTCGGCTACTACAACGACCCGGACAAGTCGGCACGCACGTTCGTCACCGACCCCGACGGCACCCGCTGGCTGCTCACCGGCGACCTGGCGACCGTGGACGCCGACGGCACCGTGCACGTGTTCGGCCGGGGCTCGCAGTGCATCAACACCGGGGGCGAGAAGGTGTTCCCGGAGGAGGTCGAGGCCGTGCTCAAGGGGCATCCGGCCGTGTTCGACGCGGTGGTGACCGGTGTGCCGGACGACCGGTGGGGGAGCAGGGTGGCGGCCGTGGTCGAGCCGCGCCCCGGCGTCGAGCTGACCGCCGCCGAGCTGGACGTCCACTGCCGGGCGTCGTTGTCGGGGTACAAGGTGCCGCGTTCGTACGCGTTCGTGGAGGAGATGGTGCGCTCCCCTGCCGGCAAGGCCGACTACCGCTGGGCCAGACAAACCGCCGAGTCCGCCACCACCCCCTGACCGTCCCTCCCTAGGGCGCGGCGCCGCCACCCCTGCTTCCTAGGGCCCGGCGCCGCCATCCCCTGACCACCCCTTCCTGGGGCTCGGTGCCGCCACCCGCGGCCTGTCCTTCGCCGGGCGCGGTGCCGTCGCTGTGGGCGCGTTCCGCGCGGGGGCTGCTAGGTCGCTCGTAGCTCGGCAGCCACCTGGGACGCCTCCTCGCGCCTGCCGGACTTCTCCAGAAGCCCCAGCCGGCCGCGTAGCACGTCGCGGAGCAGCTCGGTCAGCTCGCGGTTCTCGTCGTGTTCGCGACGTTCGAGGTGTCCGTCGTTCGCGCCGGTGGTGGGGTCGCCTGTGGTCAGGAGGCCGCGTAGCAGGCCGTGGGCGACCCGGAGCGCGGTGTCGGCCGCGTCGTCCCTGCCCAGTTCCTGCTGGCAGAAGCCGAGCCGGGCGTGGGCGACGGCGGCGGCCGGCTCGTCGCCGATGACCTGGGCGCCGCGATGGAAGACCAGGCTCGCCTCCAGCGCCCGTCCCGACTCCATCAGGGCGTCGCCCAGCATGAGCATCGCCCGGGAAAGGATGCCACCGAGCAGGGGGTTCGCGGGGGCATGGCGTTCGAGCACGGCGACGGCCTCGCGCAGCGGCCCCACCGCCTCCGCCGGCTGCTCGCGGAGCCGGAGCGCGGCGGCCAGCGTGAGCCCGGCGCCCGCCCGGCTGACGTGCAGCGCCTCCGCGTTCATGCCCGTGGTCAGCAGCTCGTCGTAGATCGCGATGGCCTCGCGGGCCCGCGCCTCGGCCTCCGCCGCCGCGCCGGGCCGCAGCAGGGGCAGCAGCTCCGAGCTCTGCGCCAGCGAATCGGCCAGGATCGCCCGGTACGTCAGGTCGCCCGGAGTCCGCCTGGCCAGCCGGATCAGCTCCTCGGCCAGCACGCCCGCCTCCCGCGCCTCGCCCAGCATCATGTGGCACCTGACCAGGCGCTGGGTGGCGAGGGCGTGCCTGAGCGTGCGCGGCGGATGGCCGGTGACGGCGATCCTGGCGTACTCGGCGGCCTCCTCGGGACGCCCGGCGGCCAGCAGGTCGTCGGCGATCGTCCCGGCCACCTCGGCCGCCGCCGCGGGCCGGGCGAGCCGGACGTGGAGCCGCATGGCCTCCGTCAGGTCGGCCAGCGCCTCCTGCGTCCTGCCGAACGCGCGCAGCACCTGCCCGCGCACCTGGATCACCTGCGCGCGCACCCCGAGCAGCCCGGCCTCACCACCCCGCCCCTGCCCGCCCTGCTCCTGCGTGGCGCGTTCCTGTTCGGCCAGGGACCAGGTCACCGCCTCCAACGCGGCCTGCGGGCGGTCCAGGGCGGCCAGCGCCGCGCCGAGCTGGGCGTACGTGACGGCGGCGACGGCGGGCTCGTCCAGCTCGTCGCAGAGGTCGGCGGCGCGTTCGGCGTGGGCCAGCGCCTCCACGGCCCGGCCGGCCTCCAGCAGCCTGACCGCGTACCTGTTCAGCGTCTCGGTCAGCGCCCTCCCGTCCTCGGACAGCAGGTCGACGGCCTGCTCCAAGGTGGCCAGGTCGGCGTCGCCGAGCGCGGCCAGCGCCAGGCCCAGGGAGCGCCGGTGGCGGGGGTCGATCGCGGCCAGCCCCTTGTGGACGCGTACGGCCGGGGCCGCCGTCCCGCCGCTCAGCATCAGGCAGCGGCCGAACCGTTCGTGGAGCAGCGGGTTCTCGCTGACCGGAGCCCAGTGCTCCAACGCCTCGGCGAACGCCGTGAGCTGCGGCAGCAGCCTGACAGCCGTCCTGGCGGTGGCCGTGCGCAGGTGGGCCGACAGCTCGTCCACGACTGTCGTGAGCACGTCGGGGCGAGGCAGCGGACGTACCCGGAGAAGCTGGGCGTACAGGTCGATCCCGGCGGACGGGCCGTGTCCGGTCACGCGGAGTCTGGCCAGGCGGGCCAGGGCCTGCACGTGCACGCCGGTCAGGTCGCGGGTGAGCGGGCCGTCCTCGGCCGTCAGGGCGATGCCCTTGGCCAGCTCGGCGGCGGCGAGGTCGCGTTCGTCCAGGTCTGCGTGGCACAGGCCGCTGAGCTCCAGGCAGGTGGCGGTCAGCAGGCGGGTGCGCTCGGGCGGCTCCGGGACGAGGATGTCCAGGGCGCGGGTGACCGATTGGAGCGCTCCTTCCACGTTCCCGCGCGACCGGCGGAGGCCGGCGTGCAGGCGCAGCGCGCCCGCCAGCGCGATCGGGGACTCCAGGCGCTCGGCCACCAGGCCCTCGCACACCGCGACCAGCCGTTCCGCCTCGGCGTCGGCGGCGTCCAGGTGGCCGGTGCCGTCCAGCGCGACGATCTCCAGAATGAGCAGCTTCGCCAGCTCCTGCTGCACCACGAAGCTGACCTCGGCCTGCGGCCCGTACGACTCGACGGCGGCCCGCAACCACGGCAACGCCTCCCGGTGACGCCCGAGCCCCACGAGCGCTCGCCCGAGCGCCCCCGCCACCACCCCACCCACCACACTCCCGCCCACCCCCGCACCACCCGCCACCGAACCCCCCGCCGTCGGACCACCCGTCTCGGGACCGCCCATCTCGGGACCGCTCGCCTCCGGGCCGCCCATCTCGGGGCGGCTCGCCGCGGGGCTGATCGCCTTCGAGTCCCCCATGGTCGGGGCGCTCGTCACCTGGCCGTCCGTCACCCGGACGTCCGCCTTCGGGGCGTACGTGACCGGCGGCGGTTGGTGCAGCAGGTCGGTGGCCTGCGTCGCGAGCAGGAACCCGTCGCGGGGGCGTCCCGTGTCGGCCCAGGCACGGGCCAGCGCTGCCTGGGCGGCGACGTACGCGTGCACCTGCGCGATCTCCGGCCCGTCCGCGCCCTCCGCGCCCTCCGCGCCCTCCGCGCCCTCCGCGCCCGCCGCGCCCTCCACGGCGGCGCGGCGTTCGGCGAGGTGTCGTTCGGCTCTGGCCACGTCGGGAGGCGGGGTGATCAGGGACAGCATCCAGGGTTGCTCGGCCTCCCCGGTGGCGGTGGCGGGGTCGTCCGTCGATTCCCGCCAGGCCCGGACCTCGTCCCGGTGCCGCCGACAGGACGGGTCATCGGCGCTCAGAACGTCATAAAACCCGGCCGCCGCCTCCATGTGGGCACGGGCGTCGGCGGGACGGTCGAGCTCGGCCAGGCAGAGGCCGAGGAGGTGCCTGGAGCGGGCCTTGGCGGCCGTGTGCCGTGGTCCGTCCAGCGCGGCAGCGAGGATCGCGGCGTCCTGGAGCGGGTCGAGCGCCTCGTGCGGGCGGCCGTCGGTCAACAGCAGCTCGCCCAGGTCCAGGAGCTGGGCGGCCAGGGACGGGCGGTGCTCGTCGGGTTCGAGCGCGACCAGCGCGCGCAGGCTGCGCACGGCCTCGGCGGCGAACCGTTCGGCCTGGTCCAGGTCGTCCAGGTCGCGGTGGAAGCCGGCCAGCAGGCCCGCGGCCTCGGCCAGCAGCTGCCGCAGGCCCGGCTCCTCGCCCGCCAGGCCGCGCAGCCGTACGACGGCCTCGGCGGCGGGGGCGACGGCCTCGGCCGCCCTGCCGTGCTCCCCGAGCCACGCGGCCAGCAGGCACAGCCGTTGAGCCAGGTCCCGATCGGTCGGAGCCGCCCCCGCCACGGCCGCCGTGGCCGCCACGACGAGACAGGCGGCCAGTTCGGCCATCGCCTCAGGATCGGGGCCGCCGAAGTCGAGGGGCGGGATGGGGGCGGGGGCCCGCCTGACGACACCGGGCATGGTGCCTGGCCCGAGGAGGCCGGGGGCGGAGGTCTGTCCGAAGATGCGGGGCGTGGGGGACTGTCCCATGGTGCCGGATGTGGGGGGCTGGTCGAGGGCGCCAGGTGTAGGGGGCCGTCCGGGCACGCCGGGCGTGGGGGGCTGCCCAATGGCGGCGGATGTGGAGGTCTGTTCGAGGGGGCCGGATGTGGAGGTCTGTTCGAGGGGGCCGGATGTGGGGGGCTGTTCGTGGGGGTTGGGTGTCGGGGCTCGGACGGGAGTGGGTGGCTCGGGGAGGGGGAGCGTCGGGAAGACACTCACTGTGAGGACGCCCGCCAGAGCGGCGGCGACCTCGTCGTCCCCGCCCGCCGCCGCGAACGCCTCCACCGCCTCGCCCGTCCGCCCCGAGTCCAGGAGCGCGCACGTCAGGTTGTGGTACGCCCGAGCCGCCCGCGCCGCGTACCGGGGGTCGTCCTCGGCCAGGATGCGGAACCGGGTCGCCGCCTCCTGGGCGGGCCTGAGCGCGCTGCCGGACTCGCCCGCGAGCAGCAGGCACGCGCCCAGGACGAACAGCGCCTCCGCCTGACCGGCCGCCTCCTCGTACGGGGGCGCGGCGGCGAAGATCTCCACGGCCTCGGCGGCGGCCACCACCGCCTCACCCACCCGTCCCACGGCCGCCAGCCGGGCCGACAGCCGCGACAGCGCACCCGCCAGCGCGGTCCGCCCGCCCCCCTCCCGGAAATGCCGCACGGCCAGCTCGGCCAGCGTCACCTCAAGAGCCCGCAGCCCGAGCGGCGCCCCCGCCCGCGCCGCATCCGGCAGCGCGCCCACTGCCCCACCTGGCAGCGCGGACACCGCCCCACCTGGCAGCGTGGCCGCCGCCGCGACCGTCGCGCGGTCGTCCGGCAGCATCGTGAGTGCGGCGTTGAGGAGGTCGCCGAGCCGGGTGGCGGGGTTCGCCGCCGCCTCCGCGACCAGCGCCCCGATCCTGGACGTCACCAGCACCCGCAGCGCCCGCCCCACCTCCTCCCGCCCCGCGCCCAGCCGGAGCACGTCGAGCAGCCGCACCAGGTGCCCCGGCGAGCGCCGCTCGTGGTCGTGCACGGCCAGGACCAGCGCGTCCAGGTCCTCGGTCTCGGCGAGCGCCTGCTCGGCGACCAGGTCGGGCCCGAGCGGGCACAGCCGGTCCACGCCGGGGAAGACGCGCCCCAGCCAGTCGGCGACGACCTCAGCGGCATGGGGATCGCCGTGCAGGGCGGGCACGGCCGACAGCAGGCCGGGCAGCTCGGCGGGGGTGGGGGCGGTGAGCGTGAGCAGGGCGACGGCCTGCCGGGCGGTGACCTCGTCCACCTGTTCGCGGCCGGCGGGCCAGACGGTGGCCCACTGGTCGCGTTCGCGGTCGAGGAAGCGGCCGAGCAGTTCCTCGCCGGAGCCGGCCAACGGACGCGTCCGGGTCCCGCCCCGGCCGCCGGGGCGGAAGGCGTTCCAGGGCTCCGGCGCCGTCCGGTAGGGCGGGGCGCCGATGCCGCCGCCCGGCAGGGTGCCGGGGACGGCGGGCGCGGGCAGGACCTCCGTCTCGCCGCCGCGCATCCGCAGCAGGGCCGCCAGGTGGACGCGGAGCGGCAGGCCGTACTCGGGGTCGTCCAGGCGCGGGGGAGTGGGCAGCGCGGCCCGGCTCGGCGCGAACGCCTTCATGGCCGTGAACGCGTGCTCGGTGCGCTCGTTCAGGGTGAGTGGATGCTGGTTGAGCTGCACGGTCGTGGTGTTGAGCCGGCGCAGCCAGCCGCCCGCCGCCGTGTCCAGCCGCCGCCACCACTCCGCGTCGCCGGGCTCGCGGGCCCGCAACAGCACCCGTACGCGGGGGTTGTGCCCGTGTTTGGCCAGCCGCCGTATCAGCTCGCCCACCAGCGGAGCGGACGGCTCCGGCGACTCCACGACGACGAGCGAGGGCCGCACCGCCTCCAGCGGCACGGCCTCGGGCCCGGACAGGGCGGCGAGCGCGGCGTCCAGGGCCAGGAAACCGGCGTCCCAGCCCGCTTCCCGCAGCTCCTCGCACAGCTCCCCGGCCAGCCGGGTACGGCCCGTGCCGCTCCGCCCGGTCACCACCGCGACCGACAGCGCGGCCGGTTCCGCGGCCCAGGTGCGCAGGGCCGCGAGCTGCCCGCCGCGCCCCGCGTACGGCACCACGGCGTGCCGCGGCAGCAGCAGCCGCCAGTCGGGGCAGTCGGACGGCAACGGCTCACGCGCCGGCAGCAGCAGCCCGGACAGGACCACCCGCCCGTCACCGGCGGAAACGCTCTCCAGCGGGCCCGGCGGCGTCCCGGTGAGCGCGCGGAACCGGTCGTCGCCCAGCAGCACGCGCACGGGCACCGCGTCGAGCCGCGTCCCGGCGGGCCCGGCGGCCGAGGCGACGACGACGGCGGCGACCTGCCCGGCGGGCTCGGCCAGCACCGCGGCCCCGGTCAGACCCGCCCGCACGTCCATGGGAGGCGAGGGGCTGAGCACGTCCATGGAGAGCGTCCGCGACGCCGGACCCGCGGGGGCGTCGGCCAGGCCGGACAGCACCCGGACGTCCCTGAACCCCGCCCTCCGCCGCGCCCGCGGGAACCCCATGGCCAGGCACGGCACCCGCTCCCCGGCCAGAACGGCCCACCGGACGTGCCCGATGCCGGGGACGTCGGCCCACGGCGGTCCGGGCACCCGCAGCAGCGCCGCGCCGTGCCCGCGCCAGACCTGCTCGGCCGCCGCCCACCGGGACGACCACGGCGGGCGCACGTGACAGGGCGCTCCGGGGTCCACCACCAGGGACGAGGTCAGCACGAGCTCCGGGCCGACCACATGGCCGGTTCCGGTCACGCCGACCACGTCGTCGTGACCCGAGTAGACCTCGACGACTCGTTCGAGGCCGAGGCGGTGCGGTGGCGCGTCCATGGGTCCGCCTAGCTGCTACGTCCCGGCTTTTCGTCCCCCGATTGATCTAACTATCGCATCATGGACGCAAAATTTCCCGGCTTGTCATGCCTTCTCAGTTGTGAGCCAGGCGGCCAGCCCGAGGTACACCAGGCCGCTGCTCACGTCCAGCCGCCGCCGGGCCCGTACGGACCCGCGCAGCCGCGCGGCCAGCACCGACGACAGCAGCGCGTACATGCCGTCGCTGGCCATCCCCAGCACCAGCCACAACGCGCCGAGCAGGAGGATCTGCGGCCCCACCGGCCCCGCCGCCGGGTCGGTGAACAGCGGCAGGAAGGTCAGGAAGAACACGGCCGTCTTCGGGTTGAGCACGTTGACCACGAACCCCTCCCAGAACAGCCGCCGCCTGGACTGCACCTTCAGCTCGACGACCTCCTCGGACTCCCCGCCGCGCTTCATCAGCTTGCGCAGGCCGAGCCAGAGCAGGTACGCCACGCCCACGTACTTGACGACCGTGAACGCGGTCGCCGAGGCCGCGATCAGCGCGCTGACGCCGAGGGCCGCGGCGCCGATGTGGACCAGCGAGCCGGTGTGCACGCCCAGCACCGAGACCAGCCCGGCCGACCGGCCCTGGGAGACGCTCCGGGTGACGATGTAGAGGACCGCCGGTCCGGGGACCAGCAGCAGCCCGAGTGTGGCCGCGCAGAAGAGTGCGAGATGCGTGATGTCCGGCATGTGCTCATCGTAGGGACGTCGTCAACGATTTTCCCGGGCGGGTGACAGGCTTTCCGTCAGCGCTTCGAGCAGGGCGCCGCTGGCCGGCGGATGGGGCGGCTCGCCGTAGACGGCGGCGTAGACGTGCCTGGTGGAACCGGGCACCCGGGTCACCTCGACGTCGGGGTTGCGGTGGGCGGTGAGCGCCAGGCCGGGCAGCACGGTCAGGCCCATGCCGGCCGCCACGAGCGCCTGCACGGCCACGATGTCGTCGCTGGTGAAGGAGATGCGCGGCTCGAAACCGGCCTTGGCGCAGATGTCGAGCAGGTGGCTGCGGCAGCGGTCGCAGCCGGCGATCCAGGGGGAGTCGGCATGGTCGGCCAGCTCGCCGCCGGGCCCGATGGAGACCAGGTAGCTGGGGTCGTCGAAGAGGTGGATCAGGTGCAGGCCGGGTTCTTCGGGGGCGGTGTCGTCGTACCGGAACATGACCGCGACGTCGACGCGCCCGGCGCGCAGCAGCCTGAGGGCCTCGGGCGGCTCGGTCTCGGTGAGCTGCATGCGCAGCCCCGGATGGGCGCCCGACAGGCGTCGGACGGCGGACGGGATGAACGTGCCCAGCGCTGACGGGAAGGCGGCCAGCCGGACGCGCCCCTCGCGCAGGCCCACGTGGGCGGCCAGCTCCTCGGCCGTGGCGTCGATCCGGCCGATGATGTCGGCGGCCCGGTCGGCGAGCATCCGGCCCGCCTCCGTCAGCCGGATGCCGCGGCCCACCCGCTGGACGAGCTTGGCGCCGGTCTCGGCCTCCAGCCGGGCCAGGTGGTGGCTGATGGAGGGCTGGGAGTAGTGGAGCTCCTTGGCGGCCGCGGTGAGCGACCCCTTGCGGGCCACAGCGACGAGGACGCGGAGCCGGGCGACGTCGAGCATTCATCAATCGTATCTATCGATGGGCCAGAAGACTTCTGTTGGACCTATCGATTCACTTGAGACACCGTAGAGAGGGAGGACAAATTGCCACATTTTCCCTAGGGGGACACCGTGAACATGGTCGCGACCACCACCAGGCCAGGGCTCGACGTGCTGGTGTCCGGCATCTCCGAGATCGTGGCCAGAAAGCTCCCCGCCCGCGAGACCGCGTTCGCCGTGGCCGACCTGCTGCGCGACCGGCTGCCCGGCATGGACGTCCTCACCCCCGAGGAGCGCCTCGGCACGCCCGACCGCTACACCTCACACCTGCTGCACGCCCAGGACGAGTTCTCGATCGTGGCCGTCGTGTGGCGTCCCGGCCAGTACACGGTGATCCACGACCACGTCTCGTGGTGCACGTTCGGCATCCTCAGCGGCATCGAGCACGAGACCCTCTACCGCGACATGGGCGACCACCTGGTGGAGATCGGACGGGCCGACAACCGGCCGGGCGAGGTCAGCGGGTTCGCACCTCCCGGCGACATCCACATGGTCCTCAACACCAGCGACGAGGTCGGGGTGTCGCTGCACGTGTACGGCGCGGACGTGGGCAAGCTCGGCAGCAGCGTGCGCCGCGTCTACGAGCTGCCGGTGCGCTGACGCCTCACCTGATGCGGCCGTGGAGCAGCTCGACCAGGGTCTGGTGGGTCTGCTCGATCGGCCGCTCGGGGTAGAGGGCGCGGCGTTCGATGGCGACCGTCAGGACCATGCCGAACAGGGCGGTCGCCGCCGTCTCCACGTCGAGGTCGGCGCGGATCTCGCCGCTCGCCGCCGCCCTGCGCAGGACGCCCGCGTACACGCCGAGCGCGCTCTCGCGCAGCCGGGCCACCGCCTCCTGCCAGGCGGTGCGCCACATCTCGGACAGCAGCACCCGGGCGAACGGCCCGTGCTCCTCGAAGAAGCGCAGCTGGCCCAGCACGACCGAGTCGAGGGCGGCCACGCCGCTCTCCCCGGTGTCGGCGGCGGCCAGCGCGCCCGCCAGCCGCTCGATCGAGTGGTCGAGCAGCGCGGAGAACAGGCCCTCCTTGCTGCCGAAGTTGTAGAACACGGTGCCCTTGGCCACCCCGGCGCGCTCGGCGATCGCGTCGACCGTGGTGGCCGCGTAGCCCTGCTCGGCGATCAGCTCGACCGCCGCCGTGAACACCTTCGCCCGGGTGTCCTGCCTGCTCACAGCGACAGCTCGGGGTGCAGGCGCTTCATGGACCAGACGCGGCCGCGCTCCACCGCGAGGGTGGTCAGCGCGAGCCCGAGCACGAGGAATGCGGACAGCACGCCGCAAGCCTGCCACACCACGGTCAGATCGCCGCCACTGATCAGCCTGCGCAGGGCCGAGACGACCCAGCTCATCGGCAACCACGGCGAGATCGTCTGGAAGAACCCGGGCGAGGTCTCGATCGGGTACGTCCCCGCCGCCGAGGTGAGCTGGAGCATCAGCAGCGCCAGCCCCACCACCCGGCCGGGCGGCCCGAGCAGCGCGTTGACCGCCTGCACCACCGCCAGGAACGCGGCCGCCGCCAGCAGCAGCAGCCCGATCACCCCGAGCCAGTGCGCCGCCTCCAGGCCGAGCGCGAACCGCAGCACCGCCGCCAGCACCCCGACCTGGGCCGCGCCCAGCGCCACCGCTGGCAGCCAGCCTGCCAGCGCGATGCGCACCCCGCCCTGCGTCCCGGCCAGCCGCCGCTGGTTCAACGGCTTGAGCACCATGAACGTGATCATCGCGCCCACCCAGAGCGCCAGCGGCAGGAAGAACGGCGCGAAGCCGGTGCCGTAGTTGGGGACCTCGTTGTCGACCGTCTTGGCCAGCCGCACCGGGTCGCTCATCACGTCGGCGCGGGCGGCCCGCTGCCGGGCGTCGTAGTCGGGGATCTTCTCCGCGCCCTCGCCGAGCCCGCCGGCCAGGTCCTTCGAGCCCTTGGCGAGCTGGTCCATGCCCTTGTCGACCTGGCCCGCGCCGTCGTGCAGCCGGTCGACCCCGGCGTACAGGGTGCCGGCGCCGTCGCTCAGCTTGACCAGGCCGCCGCCGAGCTGCCCGAGGCCGCTGGTCACCTTGGCGGAGCCGTCGTGCAGCTTGGTCGCGCCCTGGTAGAGGGTGCCCGCGCCGGTGCCGGCCTTGGCCAGGCTCGCGTCCACGGTCGCCGCGCCGGCGGCCAGCTTGGCCAGGCCGTCGTCCAGGGCGTTCACCTGGCTCCTGACCTGGTCGACCTTGGGGCCGATCTGCGGGGCCACGGCCGCGATCTTCCGGGCGTTCCTGGCCAGCTCGCGGGCCTGGGCGGACAGGGCGGAGGCGCCGCCGGAACCGCCGGTGCCCGCCGATCCGGCCTGCTCGGCGGCGCGTTCGGCGGCGTTCGCCGCGCTGCGCAGCAGGGAGCGCAGCTCGGGGTCGGCGTCCGCGCCGAGGCGGTCGAGGGCGGCCTGGGCCTGGGAGGCGGCCTCCCGGGCGCTGCCCGCGGCGCGGGTCGCGCCGGTGCCCGTGCCGGAGCCGTCCGCGAGCCGGTCGGCGGCGTCGGCCACCTGCTCGGCGGCGTCGGCGACCTTCGGGCCCCACTCGTTCAGCACCGGTACGTACTTGTCGGCGAGCTGGTTGACCCCGCGCGTCTGGGTGTGGACCTGGTCGGCCGCCTTGCGGGTGCCCTTCCGCAGCTCGGAGGTGCCCTCGCGGCGGAGCTTGGCCAGGCCGTCCCGCAGCTCGCCGATGCCCTGCTGCGCCTTGCCGATGCCGCCGGTGACCTGCGCCGAGCCGTCCCGGAGCTTGCCGGTGGCGGTGTTGGCGCTGTTCAGGCCGACCGAGAGCTGCTGGGCGCCGTTCTCGGCGGTGCCGAGGCCGGAGTTGAGCCGGGAGACGCCGTCGCCGGCCTTGACCGCGCCGTCGTGCAGCTTGCCGGCGCCGTCGGCGGCCTCGGTGGTGGCGTCGTGGATGTCGCCGATCGAGACGAAGACCTTGTCGAAGTAGTCGTGGACGGCCGTGCGCTCGGCGGCGGCGCGCACCTCGTTGAAGACCGCGTCGGAGATGCTGCCGACGATGTAGCTGCGGCCGGTGTCCACACGCAGGCCGAGCTGGGCGGGGGTGGGGGTCGTCGTGTCGTCGGACGGCGAGGCCAGGCGGGCGCTGAAGTCGGCGGGCACGGTGAGCGACAGGTAGTAGCTGCCGTCGGCGACCCCGTCGGCCGCCTGCCGGGGCGTGGCCTCGTGCCAGGCGAACGTCCTGCGCTCGCGCAGCTCGTCGGCCAGGTCCTGGCCCGCGTGCAGGGTCTTGCCGTCGACCGTGGCCGGACGGTCCTCCATGACCAGCGCGACCGGGACCCGGTCCAGGTTGCCCTGGGGGTCCCAGAACGACCACAGGTACAGTCCGGCGTACAGGAGCGGCAGCACGATCACCGCCGCCAGCGCAGCCCGGGGCAACCGGGACCGCAGCATGCCCTTCATCACAGCTCCACGAGGTGGTCGTAGCGGGCGGGCGGGCGCACGCAGCTCGCGACCACGGCCGTGCCGAGGCCGCGCAGGAGGTCCCACAGCTCGCCCACGCGGTCGTCGGGCAGGCCCGCGTCCACGTTGTCGGCGAGGATCAGCGCGGGCTCGTCCAGCAGGGCCAGGGCGACGCCGAGGCGCACCTGCTGCTCGCGGTCCAGCTCGCTCACCGGCGTCGTGTCCGGCGCCGCGAGCCCCGCCCGCTTCAGGACTTCCTGGTACGGCTTGCGCCTGCGCTCGCGCAGGTGCTCCTTGACCGTCAGCGCTCTGTCGAGATCCGTCACGCCGTCCACCAGCGCGAGGGCCGCCACCTTGCGGATGGCCCGCGGCCTGGCGTGCCCGGCGACGGAGAGCGTGCCCGTCGTCGGCTTCATCCGCCCGGCCAGCGTGAGCAGCAGGCTCGTACGCCCGCTGCCCGCCGGCCCCGCGACCGCCGTGAGCGTCCCGGGGCCCGCCTTCAACGAGACCGCCGGGTACACCCCCTCGATCGACAAGCCCTCCGCGACGATCACCACAACCCCATCTCTTGAACTGACTGGTCAGTACAAAAGATTACCTCGTGATGCGGTGCGTCACACTGTGAGATACGCCTCCAACCGCTCGGCCAGCTCCTTCGGCCGCGACAGCATGACCATGTGGCTGCCCCCGATCTCGTCGGGCACGACACCGAGCCGTTCCCGGACCACCCGCCGCATGAACTCGGGCGGGAAGAACCGGTCGTCCCGGCAGAGCAGGAATTTCGTCGGCACGTCCGGCCACACCGTGCCCGGCCACGGCTCGACGGACGACTTCTCCGCCTGTGGACGCCCACGGGTCAGCTCCTCCGCGGCCAGCTCCGCCGGGACGTCGTGCATGAACTGGGCGATCGTGTCCAGGTCTTCGGCGCTGCGGTGGCCGGTGTTGGCCCACCACTCGCCCGGCGGCTCGCCCGGCACCGGGATCATGGCCGTGACCAGCACGAGCAGCTTGACGGGCAGGCGGTCGCAGACCAGCGGCGCGACGAAGCCGCCCCACGAGTGGGCCACCACGACCAGCTCGTCCGCCTCGCCGACGGCCCGCGCCACGGCGTCGGCGTAGTCGGCCAGGCCGGCGGACTCGTCCTCGATCGGCAGGTCGACGGCCACCGTGCGGTGGCCCCTGGCGCGCAGCTCGGCCTCGACCAGGTGCCAGTCCCATGCCGAGCTGCCGCCGCCGTGGATCAGCGCGAACGTGGCCGGACGGCCCTGGGGCGCCTCGCTCATACTCTTGCTCCCTTCGTCGGTGGTGCGGAAGTAGTTCTACGCCCCGGGGGAGACAGAAAAGCAAAGTCCGCAACTTTTATTGCGCAATTTTTCTTTCGCATCTAGGATGGAGGCATGGCAAGGCACGAGCGGCAGCGCGTCCAGGACGTCGGCACCCTCAAGGCGCTGGCGCACCCGCTACGCATGAAGCTGTACCGCGCGCTCAAGGTGGCCGGGTCGGCGACGGCCTCGCAGCTCGCCGAGCAGGTGGACGAAGCGGTCTCCCTGGTCAGCTACCACCTGCGCAAACTCGCCTCCCACGGCCTCATCGAGGAGGCGGAGAGCGGCCGGGGCGACGGCCGGGAGCGCTGGTGGCGGACGTCCGCGGAGAGCTTCTCCACCCGCAACTCCGACTTCCGCGACAACCCGGAGGGGGCCGTGGCCCACCAGGCGATCTCACGCCTACATGCCCGCCAGCTCACCGAGATGTACGACGGCTACCTCGACGCCCAGTGGGCCTGGAGCGAGGACTGGCAGGACTCCTCCTTCGGCTCGGAGTTCCTGCTCACGCTGACCGCCGAGGAGTTGCGCGGCCTCAGGCAGGAGATCGACGACGTGGTCCTGAGGTGGACGGCCCGCGGCAAGGCGGCCGCCGAGGCGGGTGACGCCAAGGGCCGCGAGAACGTCGCCGTGCACCTGTACGGGTTCCCGTTCACGACGTGAGGAGAGAGCAGGATGTATCCCGACTTATACCTACTTGTAGAGCAGGTACGCGGCCAGGAGTTGCGCGCCGCGGCCCGGACCCCCCGACGGGCGTGGCGGGCGCGCCGCGGAAGGGGCGCCCGCTCCTGGGAACGGCGGCTCGGCTGGGCCCTCGTGGAGACCGGGCTGCGCCTGGTGTGCCGCGGCGCGGCCAAGGGCCCCCGCCTGGTGGACCGCCACGCCTGACCCTCCCGCCGGGATCAACCGCCGTTCAGGCCCTTCAGGCCCTTCAGGACCGCGCGTTCCACCGGGGTGGGGGCGGTGCCGGTGAGGTCGAGCAGGCCGGTCGGCACCAGCGGCGGCTGGGCCATGAAGCGCGGCACGCTGCCGCGATGCGGCTGGGCGGCGTGGATCAGGAACGGGTGGCACAGGTAGACGTCCCCCGCCGAGCCGGTGACGGTGACCTCCCTGCGCCCCTCGCTGAGCGGCACCGCCTCCCCGCACAGCGGGAACCATTCACGCCCTTCGTCCCCGGAACCGGCGAGCAGAGCGGGCACGTCCAGATGTGAGCCGACCCGTACCCGGGTGGGGGCGTCGTCCGGGCCGACCTCGGAGAACAGGAACAGCATGAGCAGGGCACGGCCGCGCGAGCGCAGGTTCACCCGGTACTCGCCGCCGTCGCCGGTGAAGCTCGCCTCCAGGTGCCACCCGTCGTCGCCGGGCTCCTGGTCGCTGGGGAAGCGCAGCGGGAAGGTGCCGAGGCCCATGGGCGCGGTCCATCGTCCGGCGCCCGCGAGCTGGTCGTACGCCTCGTGCAGCGCCTGTGTGTTCGCCGCGGCGCGGAACGGCGGGGTCGCCAACCCGCCCAGCCGGACGACCGGCTGGGTCCAGCTCGACGGGTCGTCCGGATCGCAGCCGCTGGCCGCCCACAGCTCGGCCCGGCACTGGTCGACCGTCTCCCGGGGAACCGCGCCGGGCAACCGGACGAACCCGTCCTCGACGAACGACTCGACCTGCTCGTCGGTCAACATGCGCTGCCCTTCCTGACGGACTCCGGTGAACGCCGTGCAGTCTGGCGAACCGGGCCCCGGAAGGGCAACGCGTTTACCGGCTCAGACGCCGAGCGCCGACGGCAGGCTCAGCTCCTGCAGGAACAGCGCCTCGGCGGTGGCCACGCGGCGCAGCTCGTCGAGGTCGACCCGCTCGTTCGGGGCGTGGATGGCGGCGTCCTCGTCCTCGGCGCCGAACAGCAGGATCTCGGCCGCCGGGTACTGCTTGAGCAGCGTGTTCACCAGCGGGATCGAGCCGCCCGCGCCGACGTCGCGCGGCGGGCGGCCGAAGGCGCGCTCCATCGCCCGGTTGAGCGCCGCGCGCGCCTTGCCGCCGGAGTCGGCCTGGAAGCCGGACCCGACGGTGAAGTCGCCGAACGACACCTGCACGCCCCACGGCGCCACCTGGCGCAGGAACTCCACCACGGCGTTGACCGTGGTCTTCGGGTCGCCGGACGGAGGAATCCGGACGGTCACCCGGGCGCGCGCCGCGGGCTGGACCGCGTTCACGGCGCCCGACACGCTCGGCACGTCGAGGCCCGTGACGGTGATGGCGTACGACGCCCACAGCCGGTCGGCCAGCGAGCCGGACCCGACCAGCGACACGCCGTCCGCCACGCCGGCGGTCTTCCTGAACTCCTCCTCCGACGGGCCCTGGCCGAGGAAGCTGCCGCGCGGCAGGCCGGGGACGCGGATGTCGCCGTTCTCGTCGTGCAGCGCGGTCAGCATGCGCATGAGGGCGGCCAGCGCGTCGGGGGCGGCGCCGCCGAACGAGCCGCTGTGGACGGCCTCGCGCAGCGTGCGCACCTCGATGGTGAAGGCCGCCATGCCGCGCAGCGACGTCGTGATCGCCGGGTCGCCGACGCGCGGGTTGCCGCTGTCGGCCACCACGATCGCGTCGGCGCGCAGCAGGTCGGGGTTGCGCTCGACGAAGGACTCCAGGCGCTCGCCCGCGTACTCCTCCTGGCCCTCGATGATGACCTTGATGCCCACCGGGAACCGGCCCTGGAAGGCACGCAGGGCGGTGACGTGGGAGATGATGCCTGACTTGTCGTCCGCGCAGCCTCGGCCGTACAGCTTGCCGTCGATCAGGGTCGGCTCGAACGGCGGCGTGCGCCAGGCGGCCAGGTCGCCGGCCGGCTGCACGTCATAGTGCGCGTAGAGCAGGACCGTGGGCGCTCCGGGAGGGGCGGGGGCCTCGCCGTAGATCGCGGGGAAGCTGCCCTCGACGGCGACCTGCTGGACGTGCGGCAGGCCGGCCGAGCGGACGAGTTCCTCCGTCACCGACGCGGCGGCGAGGACCGGCTGGTCGGGGTGTCCCGGAAAGGCCACGGAAGGAATGGCGGCGAGCCGCTTGAGCTCCTCGATGGCCTGGGGCATCGCGGCGGCGACAGCGCTCTCGATCTGGTCAGGAGTCACGGGACGGTCCCCCGGGGGTCGTTCTCGACAGTTTGGTCTCATTGGATCACAGAACGTTCCACAGTACGGAAACAGGCATGACCCGCGCGTTAATCTACCTGCGGATTTCGTTGCTGTTACACAACGGTTCTGCGGATCTCGATTTTCTTGCATAGTGCTGCGACCGATTCGCTTGGCAAACCGCAGGTGAAGATGCAGACTGTGGGGAGTTCGACACAAGGGAAGATAACCATGACGCAGCCGGAAAACGACGTCCTGAAGGCCGCGCAGGACAACCTGTGGTTGCACTTCACGAGGCACAGCGCCTACCAGAAGAACGAGATCCCGACCATCGTGCGCGGTGAGGGGTCCTACATCTACGACATTCACGGCAAGCGTTACCTCGACGGCCTGGCCGGGCTGTTCGTCGTCCAGGTCGGGCACGGGCGTGGCGAGCTGGCCGAGGCCGCCGCCAAGCAGGCGCAGGAGCTGGCCTTCTTCCCCCTGTGGTCCTACGCGCACCCCAAGGCGGCCGAGCTGGCCGCCCGCCTGGCCGCCCAGGCGCCGGGCGAGCTGAACCGGGTCTTCTTCACCACCGGCGGCGGCGAGGCCGTCGAGACCGCGTGGAAGCTGGCCAAGCAGTACTACAAGCTCGTCGGCAAGCCGCTCAAGCACAAGGTCATCAGCCGCCAGATCGCCTACCACGGCACCCCGCAGGGCGCCCTGTCGATCACCGGCATCCCGGCGTTCAAGCAGATGTTCGAGCCTCTCGTGCCGGGTTCGGTGCGCGTTCCGAACACGAACTACTACCGCGCCGACGAAATCAGCGGCGTTCCCGGCATGTCGCCGGAGGAATACGGCATCTGGGCGGCCGACCGCGTGGCCCGCGCCATCGAGATGGAGGGCCCCGACACCGTGGCCGCCGTCTTCGCCGAGCCCGTCCAGAACGCCGGCGGCTGCTTCCCGCCGCCCCCCGGCTACTTCCAGCGCCTGCGCGAGATCTGCGACGAGTACGACGTGCTGCTCGTCTCCGACGAGGTCATCTGCGCCTTCGGCCGCCTCGGCACCATGTTCGGCGGCCAGAAGTTCGACTACGTGCCCGACATCATCACCTGCGCCAAGGGCCTGACCAGCGGCTACTCGCCCATCGGCGCGATGATCGCGCACGAGCGGCTGTTCGAGCCGTTCAAGGAGGGCGACACCATGTTCGCCCACGGCTACACCTTCGGCGGCCACCCCGTGTCCGCCGCCGTGGCCCTCGCCAACCTCGACATCTTCGAGCGCGAGGACCTGCTCGGCCACGTCACCAAGAACGAGCCCCTCTTCCAGGCGGCCCTCGACGACCTGCGCGACCTGCCGATCGTCGGCGACGTACGGGGCTCGGGCTACTTCTGGGGCATCGAGCTGGTCAAGGACAAGGCCACCAAGGAGACGTTCAACGCCGAGGAGTCCGAGCGGTTGCTGCGCGGGTTCCTGTCCAAGGCGCTGTTCGACGCCGGACTCTACTGCCGGGCCGACGACCGCGGAGACCCCGTGATCCAGCTCGCGCCCCCGCTGATCGCGGGGCCAAGGGAGTTCGACGAGATCGGATCCATCCTGAGGGGCGTGCTCTCGGAAGCGTGGGCGCGCCTCTAACACCCTCCCCACCCGGTACGACGAAGTGCCGCGGTCTCCGAAAGGATCCCTACGATGAAGATCGGCGTCCCTGCCGAGGTCAAGAACCACGAATACCGTGTGGCGGTCACCCCCGCCGGTGTTCACGAGCTGGTGCGGAACGGTCACGACGTCACCGTCCAGCGGGGTGCCGGCCTCGGCTCACACATCACTGACGAGGAATACCTCGCCGCGGGCGCGAAGATCCTCGACAACGCCGACGCCGTATGGGCCAGGGCGGACATGGTCCTCAAGGTCAAGGAGCCCATCGCGGAGGAGTACCACCGCCTGCGCGAGGGCCTGGTCCTGTTCACCTACCTGCACCTGGCCGCCTCACGGCCGTGCACCGACGCCCTGCTCGCCGCCAGGACGACCGGCATCGCGTACGAGACCGTGCAGGTGGGCCACACGCTGCCGCTGCTCGCCCCGATGTCGGAGGTCGCGGGCCGGCTCGCGCCGCAGGTGGGCGCCTACAACCTCATGCGCTTCAACGGCGGCCGCGGCGTCCTGCCCGGCGGCGTGCCCGGCGTGGCCCCGGCCAGGATCGTCGTCATCGGCGGCGGCGTCTCGGGCCTGAACGCCGCCCAGATCGCCGTCGGCATGGGCGCGGACGTGACCGTGCTCGACACCAACATCGACCGGCTCCGCCAGATCGACGCCATCTACCAGGGCCGGCTCAAGACCCTCGTGTCCACCTCGTACGCGATCGAGCGGGAGGTCCTCCAGGCCGACCTGGTCATCGGCGCGGTGCTGATCCCCGGCGCCAAGGCCCCGACGCTGGTCTCCAACGACCTGGTCTCACGGATGAAGCCGGGCTCGGTGCTCGTGGACATCGCCATCGACCAGGGCGGCTGCTTCGAGGATTCGCGGCCGACCACGCACGCCGAGCCGACGTACAAGGTGCACGAGTCGATCTTCTACTGCGTGGCGAACATGCCCGGCTCGGTGGCCAACACCTCCACCTACGCCCTGACCAACGCGACGCTCCCGTACGCGGTCAAGCTGGCCAACCTGGGCTGGCGTGACGCGCTGAAGGCCGACCAGGGCCTCGCGGGCGGTCTGAACACCCATGACGGCCAGCTCACCAACGAGCCGGTCGCCCAGGCGCTGGGGCTGGCGTACACGCCGGTCGCCGACGTGCTCTGAAACCTCTGAAGGGGCGCGGCACGAGGTCGCGCCCCTAACTCACTCCCAGGCGGCGGCGCAGGTCGCGCGCGGTGGCCAGGACGTGGTGGATCTCGCCCGTGCCCGGCCACGGCGCGCTGCCGGGACGCAGCAGCGTGCCGCGCACCGACGCCAGGTGCTCGACCGCGCTGCGGTGCACCCCGCTCCGCTCCACCAGCCAGCCGATCACGTCGGAGTGGTCGTGCAGCGGCCTGGTCACCAGGTCCCAGGTGCCCAGGACCTCGGTCAGGTCCGGCACGGACAGCGGCACGCCGCCCCGGCGGCCCGTGGCCGCGGCCGCCAGCTCGGCGCGGGCGGCCAGCTCCGGCTCGGCAGTGCGCGCCCACGTCGGCGGCGGCGGGTCGGCCAGCCACTCCTCGGCCTCGCCCAGCTCGCCGGCGACCGTCAGCAGCCCGCCCAGCTCGACCGCCGCGCCGTGGTGGCCCGCCCGCGCGGCCTGGCGAAACCAGTGGCGGCCGCCGGCCAGGTCGCCGAACTCGGCGATCAGCAGCAGGCCGTAGTTGAAGGCCGATTCGGCGTCGCCGCCCGCAGCCGCCCTGCCGAACCAGTGGCTGGCGGCCGGGGTGTCGCCGAGCTCCACGCAGACGAACCCGGCCATGCGCTGGTCCTCCAGCCGCCCGGCCGCGGCCGCCCGCTCGTACCAGGCGCGGGCCGTGCGCAGGTCGCCGCAGGACAGGGCGATGGCGCCGAGGCGGGAGGCGGCGCCCGGGTGCTCGTTCTTGGCGGCCAGCCGGTAGTAGGCCTCGGCGCCCTCGGGGTCGCGGCTGGCGTGCAGGTAGAGGCCCATGCAGTGGGCGGAGTCGGCGTGGCCGCCCCTGGCGGCGTACTCCCACCAGCGCACGGTCTCCTCGTCCTCGCCGGCGGAGTAGGCCAGGAAGCCGAGGTCGTGGGCCGAGGTCATGTCGCCCTCGTCGGCCGCCCTGCGGTGCCACTCGCGGGCCACGCCGGTCTCGCCGGTGTCCTCGCACAGCAGGGCCAGCCGGCGCGCCGCGGTGCGCGACCCGGCCAGGGCCGAGCGCTCGAACCAGGCCCTGGCGGCCCCGGCGTCGCCGCGCTGTTCGAGCAGGAGCGTGGCCAGGTTGGCGGCGGCCTCGGCGTCGCCGGTGGCCGCGGCGGTCTCGTACCAGCCGACCGCCTCCTCCAGGCTGCCGTGCTTCTCGTGCCAGACGCCCAGGTTGTAGGCGCTGTCGACGTTGCCTCCCGAGGCCGCCAGCTCCCACCAGAGCCGGGCCGCCGCGCGGTCGCCGTGCTGGGCGTAGAGCTTGCCGAGCCGGTGGGCCGCCTGGGCGTCGCCCTGCCGCGCGGCCGCCAGCAGCTCCGGCTCGTCCCCCGCCCGTGGCGCCGGAACGGCCGGCGTCGCCACCTCTCCCTGCCACCAGGCCATGGCGACAGACTGGCACGTGATCATACGATCGCGAACCGTAATCGCCGACAACGGGCCTAGGAGAACCTGATGAACCCCGAATACATTCCCATCCCGCACACGTAACGCAGCGAGCCGGGGCGGTGGGGCGGCAGCCGTACGGTGGCGGGCAGGGCCACGTCGCGCCCGTCGATGGTGACCGTGCTCGTGCAGCCCGGATCGACCAGTTTGAAGATGACCTCGACCGGTACGTTCGCGCGGGCGGACACGGTGGCGGGCCGGTAGCCGTCGCGGGTGGCGAAGACCGTGACGATCTGGGCGGCGGGCCCGGCGGCGGCCGGTGCGGCGTCCCCCGTCCAGCCGCCCAGGTTGAGCCCGGCCACGACGGTCCAGAGCCCGGCGGCCATGGCGACGACCCCGGCGAGCCGGGCCAGCCTGGTGCGGGAGATCCGCCGCAGCACGTACCCGAGCAGCGCGAACGCGGGCGCGGTGCCGAGCACGAAGCCCGCCATGGCCGCCGCGCCCGACAGCGGCGAGCCGCTGGACACGGCGAGCATCTCCATGCCGAGCGTCACCCCGCAGGGCACCAGGACGGTGGCCGCGCCCAGCAGCGGCGCCTTGTAACCGGACGTCCGGACGGGCTCGGCGCAGGCGTGGCCCCCGCCGCGCAGGAGCCGGATCGCGAACCCGATCACCGCGCAGCCCGCCGCGACCAGGAGCAGGGCCCGCGCCCGCGGCGGCAGGCCGACGGCCGAGCCGAGCAGCCCGAGCAACGCCCCCACCAGCGTGTACGAGGCCAACCGCCCGCCCAGGAACCAGGCCACCAGCGCGGGGTCGCCTCCGGGACGCCGACCGACCAGGCCCACCAGCAGCCCGCCCTGCGCGGCGGTGCAGGACGCGGTGCCGCCCACCAGCCCGGCGGCCACGCCCCCGGCGAACAGGGTGACGGCCTCCACGTTCAGCCCCTCCCGGCTCTCTCGCGAAGCTCTGGGGGAAACGTAACGCGGCCCGCCGGATGCGGCCAGTGACAGTTCTTGTACCCTTAGTGACGTTTAGGTGGTTGCGCCCGCAATCACGCCCCGGACGTCGGTACGCCGGGACGCCGGGCCTCGATGAGGAACCTGGACGAATGGGCCACGAACGGCCCTTCGGCCTCGATGAGCTCGTGCAGCTCGCGCAACTGGGCGCCGTAGCGGCCGACCGAGAAGCCCGGCACGATCCAGATCACCTTGCGTAGGAAGTAGATCACCGCGCCGATGTCGCGGAACTCCATTCGCAGCCGCTCGACCCGCAGGTCGGCCACTTCGAGCCCGGCCGCCTCCGCCTCCGCCACGGCCTGGCGCGGGTCGCGGGCCGAGCCGTCCTGCGGGCCCATGAAGAACTCGGTCAGCTCGAACACGCTGCGCGGGCCGACCTGCTGCGAGAAGTACGCGCCCCTGGGGCGCAGCACCCTGGCGATCTCCGCCCACCAGGTCTCCACCGGATGGCGGCTGACCACCAGGTCGAAGACGCCGTCGCGGAACGGCAGGCGCGGCTCGTCGTCGTCGGCAACCACCCGCGCCCCGCGCGGGCGCAGCCGGGCGGCGGCCAGCGCCAGGTTGGGCGGCCACGACTCGGTCGCCACCGTCACCTTCGGCAGTGTGGGCAGCCCGGCCAGGATCTCGCCGCCGCCGGTCTGGACGTCGAGCGCCGCCTCGGCCGCCGCCATCCGCCCGGCCAGCAGGCGGGAGTAGCCCCATGAGGGCCGTTCCTCGGTGGCCCGGCCCTCCAGCCAGGAGAAGTCCCAGCCGTCCACGGACACGGTGTCGGCCTCTTCGACCAGGTCATCGTACGTACGCCGCATCCTCCGACCATGTCAGCGCCCGGGGGGTGGCTTCAACCGGATTTCTCCCGTGTCGCGGATCAGGCGATGCGGGCGCGCACGGCGGCGCGGTCGATGCCGAGCTGGTCGATCAGCCCGGCCACCGGGTCGTGGCGGTCCCGCTCCAGCAGGGCGAGCAGGAGGTGCCGGGGAACCTCCTGCCTGGTCTTGTGCCGCGTGGCGCCGATGGCGGCGTTGACCACCGCGCGGGCGCTCGACGTGAGCGAGGTGCCGGGGACCGGCGGGTGCCGGCGCGGCGTCGCGCGCGGTGCCTGGCCGAGGTCGAGGCCGATCGAGCGCAGCGCCTCCCGGTCGAGCTCGTCGAGCGCGGCCCGCGCCCCCGCCAGGTCCACGCCGAGCGCCCGCGCCGGCTCGGCGGCGGGGTCGTGCAGCAGGCCGAGCAGCAGGTGCTCGGTGCCGAGCCGCCGGTCGCCGCGCTGCCTGGCCTCGTCGAGCGCCGCGCTGACGACGGCCGCGAACGGGCTCTTCTCCTTGCCGAACATGGCGATCCTCACTTTCCGTATCGGGCGTGCACGGACTGCCGCGACATGCCGAGCGCGTCGCCGATCTGCTCCCAGGTCCAGCCCTGTTCCCTGGCCAGCGCCACCGACGTCGCCTCGACCTGCTCGGCCAGCCGGTGCAGCGCGCCCACGGCCCGCAGGCCGAGGGCGGGGTCGTTCGACCTGATGCGTTGAGACAGCTCTTCCATGTCCACGTCGTCAGGCTAGATTGACAGACAGGTTTTTGTCAATCTAGCCTGACGGGCATGGACGACGTGATGATCGTGGGAGCGGGCCCGGTCGGGCTCATGCTCGCGGGCGAACTGGCCCTGGCTGGACTACGCCCGATCGTGCTGGACAAACGCCCTGAACCGAGCGAACTACCCAAGGCGAACGGGCTCGCGGGCCAGATCGTCGAGCTGCTCGACCACCGGGGCCTGCTCGGCCCCCTCTCCGAGGGCAGCGGCTTCGCGGGCCCCGCGCCGGGGTTCCCGTTCGGGCAGGTGCCGCTGCGGTTCGCCGGGCACGACGACATGCCGCTGCGGCTGCTGCTGATCCAGCAGCCGCGGCTGGAACGGCTGCTGACCGAGCGGGCCGGACGGCTCGGAGCCGAGATCAGGCGGGGCCACGAGGTGCTCGGCCTCGTCCAGGACGAGGAGGGCGTCACGCTGGAGCTGTCCACCGGCCGGGCCCGCGCCCGCTACGCGGTGGGCTGCGACGGCGGGCACAGCACCGTGCGCGCGCTGACGGGCATCGGCTTCCCCGGCACCACCGACGACGAGGTGCTGCGGCTCGGCCACTTCGCCTGGGACGGGCAGGGCCCGTTCGAGGAGCCGCGGGTCGAGGGCCTGGAGCCGGGCTGGAACCGCACCCCCGCCGGACGCCTGCTGCTCACCTCGCTCCGGCCCGGCGTGCTCGTCGCGGGCGTGCGCGAGCGCGGCGCGGCGCCCGAGGGCCCGGTCACGCCGGAGGACTTCCGCGCCGCCGTGCGCCGCGTGATCGGGCGGGACCTGCCGCTCGGGGAGCCGCTCTGGCTGTCCGGCACGGTCGCGCAGGCCCGGCTCGCCGACCGCTACCGGGCCGGCCGGGTGTTCCTGGCCGGGGACGCCGCCCACCTGTTCCCGGCGGGCGGGACGGCGCTCAACGTCGGCATGACGGAGGCCGTCAACCTGGCCTGGAAGCTGGCCGCCGTGCTGCTCGGACGGGTGCCCGAGGGCCTGCTGGACACCTACGAGGAGGAACGCCGTCCGGTGGCCGGGCGGGCGCTGGCGCAGACCCGTGCCCAGGCGGCGCTGGAACGGGCCCCCGGCGAGGACGGCGACGCCCTGCGCGCGCTGCTCGCCGAGCTGTTCGCCCACGAGCAGCCGCTGCGCCACCTCGCCGCGATCCTGCACGGCTCCGACACCCGCTACCCGCCCGGCCCGGAGCACCCGCATCCGCTCGTCGGCCGGTTCGTCCCCGACCTGCGGCTGAGCACGGCGGAAGGGGAGCGGCGGGTGGCCGAACTGATGCGCGCCGGGCGGCCGGTGCTCCTCGACCTCCGCGGCGAGACCGGCCCGGCGTCGCCCGGCGGCGGCTGGATCGACGTGGTCAGGGCGCGGTGCGCCGAGCCGCCCGCCGACGTGCTGCTGATCCGCCCCGACGGGTACGTGGCCTGGGCCGGCACCGACGGCCTGGCCGGGGCCGCGCGGGCGTGGTTCGGCGCGGAGCCGCCCGCCGTCAGAGCCACCCCGGCTTGACCAGGCCCGACTCGTAGGCGATGACCACGAGCTGCGCGCGGTCGCGGGCGTGCAGCTTCATCATGGCCCGGCTGACGTGAGTCTTGGCGGTGGCCGGCGACATGAACAGCTTGGCGGCGATCTCGTCGTTGGTCATGCCCGTGCCGACCAGGGAGAGCACCTCGCGCTCGCGGTCGGTGAGCTGGTCGAGGCCCTGCGTGGCGACCGGTTCCTTGGCGCGCGAGGCGTACTCGGCGATCAGCCGCCGGGTCACGCTCGGCGACAGCAGCGCCTCGCCCGCCGCCACCACCCGTACGGCCTGGATGAGCTCGGCCGGCTCGGTGTCCTTGACCAGGAAGCCGGACGCGCCGCCGCGTAGAGCCTCGAAGACGTACTCGTCCAGCTCGAACGTGGTCAGGATGATGATGTGCGGGCCGGGCGGCATCAGGCGGGTGGCGGTCAGGCCGTCGGTGCCGGGCATGCGGATGTCCATCAGCACGACGTCCGGGGCGTGCTCGCCGGCCAGGCGCACCGCCTCCGCGCCGTCGGCCGCCTCGGCCACCACGGTCATGTCGGGCTGGGCGTCCAGCAACGCCTTGAAGCCCGCGCGGACCAGCGCCTGGTCGTCGGCGAGCAACACCTTGATCACGTTGGGTTCTCCTCGGGTAGGGGCAGACGGGCCTCGACCTGGAAGCCGTCGCCCGACGGGCCGGCGACGAGCGTGCCGCCCAGGGCGGAGGCGCGTTCGCGCATGCCGGGGATGCCGTTGCCGCTGCCTTCCTCCGACAGCACGGCGGGGGTCGTCGCCCCCGTGTCGGCGACCACGATGACGAGCTGCGCCGCGCCGTACTCCAGGCGCACCGTCACCCGCGAGCCGGGCGCGTGGCGGGCGGCGTTGGTGAGCGACTCCTGCACGATCCGGTAAGCGGCCCGCTCGACCTGCGGCGGCAGCGGCCGCGAGCCCACCCGCCTGAGCGAGACCTCCATCCCCGAACGCTGGACGAGGTCGTCGAGGCGGTCGAGCCCGGCCGTCGGGGAACGCGGAGCGCCCTCGCGCAGCACGTTGAGCACCGAGCGCATCTCGCCCAGCACCTCCTTGGACGCCGTCTTGATCGTGGCCAGGGCCGAGCGGGCCTGCTCGGGGTTGGCGTCGATGAGGTGCAACGCGGTGCTGGCCTGCACGTGGATGAGCGAGATGTTGTGCGCGAGCACGTCGTGCAGCTCCTGGGCCATGGTCAGGCGCTCCTCGCTGGCCTGCCGCCTGGCCTCCTCCTCAAGGATGCGCTCGCGCTCGGCCCGGCGTTCCCTGACGATCCTGACCAGCTCGGCCACGACCATGAACAGCAGGATGAAGGCCAGGATCGACAGGCTGTGGAACAGGTCGCGGTTGCCCACCCACCAGGCGTAGCTGAGGAGTGAGGTCACCGTCATGGTCGCCATCGTCCAGGCCATCAGCCGTCTGCCCCCGGTGACCAGGAGGAACAGCAGGACGCCCGGGCTGAGGAAGGCGGGGCCGTAGGCGTAGCCGCCGATGAGGAACAGGTCCATCGCGGCGAGCGCGACGGAGACCGTCAGCAGCGGGAACCGCCTGCGGAAGAGGATGGCCAGCGGCCCGATCAGCAGCAGCGCGTACGCGTACGGGTCGAGCTGCTCCCTGAGGAGACGCTGGCCCCACGTCGCGCCTTGGGCGATCACCAACTGGGCGACCGCCACGATCAGGGCGAGATAAGGGTCGAAACCGGACTTCCTGCGCACCCCACCACGCTAGGCCACCGGCGGAGGGCCGGACATCCTCCCCTCGTGCGAGGGGGCCCTACCACGACGGGCGTAGCTGGGTCATGGTGGACACCATGCGCCGTGTGATCTATTCCGCAGCAGCAGTCCTCATCTCCCTCCTGCCCGCCGCGCCCGCGTCCGCGGGCCCCCAGCAGAAGTCCCCGGTCGCCGAGGGGTACGGAGGCGCCGTCGCCACCGTCGACCTCGACGCCAGCAAGGCCGCGCTCTCCGTGCTGAGACGCGGCGGCAACGCCGTCGACGCGGCCGTGGCCGCCGGAGCCGTGCTCGGGGTCACCGAGCCGTACTCGGCCGGCCTGACCGGCGGCGGCTTCATGGTGTTGTACGACGCCAGGCAGCGCAAGGTGTTCACCATCGACGGCCGCGAGACGGCCCCGCGCGCCATGACCGCCACCAGCTTCGAGGGCATCCCGTTCGACGAGGGCGTCACCAGCGGCCTGTCGGCGGGCGTGCCCGGCACGCTGGCCCACTGGGACCTGGCCCTGCGCAGGTTCGGCACGCTCTCGCTCGGCCAGGCGCTCCAGCCGGCCATCGAGGTGGCCTCCCGCGGCTTCGTCGTGGACCAGACGTTCCACGACCAGACGGCCGCCAACGTCGACCGCTTCAAGGACATCGCCTCCACGGCCCGGCTCTACCTCCCGAACGGCGCGCCGCCGCCGGTCGGCTCGGTGTTCAGGAACCCGGAGCTGGCGAACACGTACCGGGAACTGGCCCGGCGCGGCCCCGGCTGGCTGTACGGCGGCCGGCTCGGCCAGGAGGTCGTGGCCACCGTCAAGAAGCCGCCGGTCACCCCCGGCAGCACCCGCAACGTGCGGCCCGGCCTGATGGAGCTGTCGGACCTGCGGGACTACCGCGCCCTCCTGCGCGAGCCCACCAAGATCTCCTACAACGGCATGGACGTGTACGGCATGGCGCCGCCGTCCTCGGGCGGCTCGACCGTCGGCGAGGCGCTCAACATCCTCGAAGCCCTGCCCAAGGTGGGCCTGCACGAGTACCTGGAGGCGTCCAGGCTGTCCTTCGCCGACCGCAACGCCTACGTCGGCGACCTGCCCGGCGTGCCGCTGCGCGAGCTGCTGTCCGACGGCTTCGCCAAGGAGCGGGCCTGCCTGATCGGCGACCGGGCCCTGAGCAGCCCGGCCGCCCCCGGCAGCCCCGACGGCACGTACGGCGCCTGCGCCACCCCGACCGGCAGCGCGACCCCGATCGCGGACGAGGGGCCGGAGACCACGCACCTGGTCGTCGCCGACCGCTGGGGCAACGTGGTCGCCTACAACCTCACCATCGAATCGACCGGAGGCAACGGCATCGTGGTGCCGGGCCGCGGCGTGCTGCTCAACAACGAGCTGACCGACTTCACCTTCGGCCCCGCCCCCGGCGACCCCAACCTGCCCGGCCCCGGCAAGCGGCCGCGCTCGTCGATGGCGCCGACGCTGGTGTTCGACCACGGCAGGCCGGTGCTGGCCGCTGGCTCGCCGGGCGGCTCGACGATCATCACGACCGTGCTGCAGATCCTGGTCAACCGGTACGAGTTCGGCATGAGCCTGCCCGACGCGCTCGCCGCGCCGCGGGCCACCCAACGCAACACCGCCCAGACGCAGGCCGAGCAGGCGTTCCTCGACAAGTACCGGACCGAGCTGGAGGCCAAGGGGCACAGCTTCGTGCTGAACCCCGAGATCGGCGCGGCCACGGCCCTGGAACTGCGCGGCCACGGCCTCGTCCAGGCCGTCGCCGAGCCCGTACGGCGGGGCGGCGGCAGCGCCCTGGTGCTCGACCCGCGCTGAACCTGTGCTGAACCTGCGCTGAACCCGCGCTGAAACCCGCGCTGAACCTGCGCTGAACCTGCGCTGAGCGCGCACGGCGGCGGCCCCCGGCGGGCCGCCGCCGCTTGCGGGGGTGACCGAGGTCACGGCTTGACTGCCGCATGAGGGAATGTTTGCGCAGGTCACAGGGTTGTAACGGGCATCGCGACGGGTCGTGGCGCCGTGCCGCCGAGCGGAATCCGCCGGCCGCACCCTCATTCAGCCGCCGTCGTTCGAGCCGGATCCCGAGAGACATCCGTGGGCTGCCCCGGCCTGCCCTCAGGAGGAACCCTGTGAACGCCAAGAAGCTGTACGCGACCGCCCTGCTGGCCGCCACCGCCGCCGTGTCGGCCCTCGGCCTGACGTCCGCCCCGGCCCACGCCGACGGCCTCACCTACGGCCAGGACGTCTCCAGCTACCAGCCGGACCACGACTGGGCCGCCAGCGGCGCCTCGTTCGGCATCGTCAAGGCCACCGAGGGCGCCACCCACGTGGACGCCTCCTTCGCCCGCCACTGGGCCGACCTGGGCACGAAGGGCAAGGTGCGGGGCGCCTACCACTACGGGCACCCGTCCAACGACCCGATCGCCGAGGCCGACCACTTCCTGTCCGTGGTGAACCGGCAGCCGGCCGCCAAGGGCGACCTGCTCGCGCTCGACCTGGAGACCACCGACGGCCAGTCCGTGACCGCGGTCAACGCCTGGGCCAAGAAGTGGCTGGCGCACGTCCAGGCCAGGACGGGCATCACGCCGCTGTTCTACAGCGGCTGGAACTTCGCCGACGAGTACGGCCACGGCCTGCAGCAGTACCCGCTGTGGGTGGCCCGCTACGGCCAGGGCCCCGGCCAGGTGACCGCCCCCGCCGACTGGAAGACCTGGACCATCCACCAGTACGCCGACGCGCCGGTGGACCAGAACGTCTCCGCCCTCACCCCCGTCCAGCTCAAGGCGCTGGGCCGCAGGTGACCCGCCGTCCTCAGTAGATGAGCTCGTACGCCGCCGGGCGCACCTTCCGCGTACGGGCCCAGTACTCGAAGGTGAAGCCCGGCCAGATCGTCCGGTTCACTCCGTGCTCGTCCAGGTACCAGGAGGTGCAGCCGCCTGCGTTCCACACGAGCGGGTCCAGGCGGGCGCGCAGCCGGCGGTTGAAGGCGTCCTGGACGTCCTTCCTGACGTCCACCGCCCTGGCCCCGGTCCTGGACAGCAGGCGCAGGCACTCGACGACGTGGCGCACCTGCGACTCGATCATGAAGACGACCGAGTGGTGGCCGAGGCCGGTGTTCGGGCCGAGCAGGAAGAACAGGTTGGGGAAGCCGGAGGCCGTGATGCCGAGGTAGGTCTCGATGCCGTCCTGCCAGGCGTCCTGGAGCTTCAGGCCGTTCCGGCCGGTGATGCGCTGGGTCTGGAGGGCGTCCACGACCTTGAAGCCGGTGCCGTAGACGATCACGTCCACCTCGTGCTCCTCGCCGGTCGCGGTCACGATCGAGCGGGGCCGGATCTCGGCGATGCCGTCGGTGACGAGGGTGACGTCGGGCCTGGTCAGGGCCGGGTAGTAGTCGCTGGAGACGAGCAGGCGCTTGCAGCCGATCGTGTAGTCGGGCGTCAGCTTCCTGCGCAGGTCCGGATCGGGCACCTGGGCCGCCAGGTGCCTGAGCGCCAGCGACTCGTGCGGCTTCATCAGGCACGGGTGCACCGCGAAGCCGAGCGCCCGGCTCTCCAGCGCCCAGTAGATGCCGCCGCGCAGGGCCCGGGCCATGCCGGGCAGGCGCAGGACCCGCCGGGCGGCGGGGGAGAAGGTGAGGTCGGGCTTGGGGTGGATCCACGGCGGCGTGCGCTGGAAGACGGTCAGCTCGCGCGCCTGTGGGGCGATCCGGGGGACGAACTGCACGGCGGAGGCGCCGGTGCCGACGACCGCGACGCGCTTGCCGGTGAGATCGACCGAGTGGTCCCATTCGGCGGAGTGGAAGGAGGGGCCGGCGAAGGACTCCCTCCCCACAATTGCCGGAAATTTCGGGATATGGAGGGCGCCGATGCCGGAGACGACCGCGTTCGTCCGGATGGTGGCGCCGTCGTCCGTGGTGACCGACCAGCCTCGGTGGTCGTCGTCGTACTCCAGGGCCGTGACGTGCTTGTTGTAGCGGATGTGGGGCGTTACTCCGTACTTGTCCGCGCACGTGCGCAGGTAGTCCCAGATCTCGGCCTGCGGGGCGAACATCCGCGACCATCCGGGATTCAGCTCGTACGAGTAGGAGTACATGTGCGACGGCACGTCGCACGCGCACCCGGGGTAGGTGTTGTCCCGCCAGGTGCCCCCGAGGTCGGCGGCCTTCTCCAGGATCACGAAGTCGTGGTAGCCCGCCTCCTTGAGCTTGATCGCCATGCCGATCCCGGCGAAGCCGGTGCCGACGATCACCAATCCTGGCTCGGCCACTGAACCTCCACGACGACCGCGACCACCGCGGGCCGATGTATTGGACGTATCGTCCAATGTAGTCGGCCGGCCACCGCCGGTCCAGGGAGGCGGTACGCCCGGCCTGTGCGGAAACGACTGTGCGGAAACGACGAAGACCCGCCACGGCGTCGGGGCGGGTGGGTGGTCCGTATGGGGTTGTGTGCTAGCGGAGCAGCAGGAAGGCGGCGACGCCGATGATCACGATCACCACGGCGACCGCCAGGATCGGCAGCAGCGGCGACTTCTTGGGAGCCGCCTCGGCTTCCTGCTCCTGGCGCTGCGCGAAGGCGCGGAACTGCTGGGTGTTGCCCGCCGGGTCGATATGCTGGTCAGACATGGCCAGCAGCCTAGCGTGATGACATGGTCCATTTGCACCCTTTGCCACTATCTATAGGCATGGGCTGATGAGGGGACCACTCCACCCGGCGGATAGCTTTGAGTCATGCTCCGGACCCTGCTCTCACCCCGCGTCGTGGGGCTGCATCTGCTGACGATCGGGGTCCTGATCGCGTTCATCCTGCTCGGCCGCTGGCAGCTCGGTGTGTTCCAGGACTCCGGCAGGCCGCACGCCGCCGTCGACCCGGCCCCCGTGGGGGTCGCCACGCTGGCTCCCGTGGGCGGGCAGATGGACGGCGAGGCCGTCGGCCGCAGGGTCACGGCTGAGGGCACGTACGAGGCCGCGCGCCAGCTCCTGGTCGCCGACCGCCGCCCCGACGTCGACGCCCCCGGTGGCAACGTCTCGCGCGACCACGGCTACTGGGTGCTCACCCCGATCAGGCTCGACGACGGCACGCTGATGCCGGTCGTGCGCGGCTGGGCGGCCAAGGCGGACGACCCGGGCGTTTCCGTCGTGCCCGAGGGCCGGGTCGCGGTGATCGGGCGGCTGCGCGGCCAGCAGGGCACCGACAGCGTCCAGCGGCGGGTGGAGGGGCTGCCTCCTGGTCAGGTCCAGACGGTGTCCACCGGAGAGCTGATCAACCTGTGGACCGGCCAGAAGCTGCGGACCGGCTTCATGGTGGCGCAGCCGCCGTCCGGCTCGCTCGGGCAGGTCAAGATCCGGCCGCCGGAGGTCGGTGGCACACTGACCTGGCGTAATCTGGCATATGCCGCAAATTGGTGGATCTTCGCTGGATTCGCCGTCTTCATGTGGTTCCACTTCGTACGCGACGCCGTACGGGCGGATCGGGACCGCGACAAGTCCCCCGAGATGGTTCTGGAAGGTTAACGGTGGAATCGGCTCTCAAGCCCTTCCGGGTGCTCGCCTACGTGGTCGGCGTCATGCTGCTCATCCTGTGCGTCGCCATGGTGCTGCGCTACGGCTTCGGCGCCGCGGAGATGTCCAAGATCATCGCGCCCATCCACGGCGGCCTCTACATGATCTACCTCATCACCGTGATGAACCTGGGCATGAAGGCGCGCTGGAGCTGGCCCTACATGCTCGGGGTCATGCTCGGCGGCACGATCCCGTTCCTGTCGTTCTACGTGGAGCGCCGGGTGCACAGCCGGGTGCGCACCGAGCTGAGCGCGGCGAGGGCCTGACGACGGCCCCCGCCGCGGCTCGCGGGCCTCAGCTGCCGATCCCGCGCCTGCGGGCCCGCTTGAGCCGCTCGCGCTGCGACGGGTCGAGCATGAGGTAGCCGACCACCGGCGCCGCGACCGCGCCGAGGACCACCAGCAGCGTGATCCAGCCCGGCAAGAAGATCAGCGAGAGCAGAACCGCGGCGCCTGCGCCGATGACGTACTTCTGAACTGGCGACATCCCTGGCTTCCTCCGAACGCGGAGCCCGTGCCCCGCCTCTCCCACATTCTGCGTCGCCCTTCCAACGAGTGGACCCGTGCCCTGGGTTCCAGGACGCGATGTATCTCAATTGTTGCGGGACCAGAGGGTCAGGTGGATCGAGCCGTAGGTGCGTGTCTGTCCTGGTACGAGCGTTCTTTTCAGGGTGCGGTAGCGCTCGTCGTCGGCGTACTTCGTCCCGATCCTGGGGGAGATGAGCCAGACCCGGTCGACGCCCTTCAGCGCCGCGTCCAGTTCGTCGGCCGTCCGCGGGCCGGGCGCGCTGGGCGCGCGGGTGAGGTCCGTCAGGCGGTCGTACGGGGTGCCGTACACGGCCACGAACAGCCGGAAGCGCTGCGGCACGAACAACACCCGGTCCCCCGGACGCTCCTCCGCGGCCAGCGCGGCGGCCAGCGTGCGCAGGTCGTCGGGACGGGCGGCGGGCTGCCTCATCGCCACCTGCGCGGGCAGGACGAGCACGGCGTACAGGGCCAGCGCGGCGACCGCCACGGGACGCCACCGCACCCCGGCCAGGCCGATCCCGGCCAGCAGAGCGAGCAGCGGGACCGCGAAGAGCACGTAACGCGGATGGTAGACCGGCTGGACCTGGGAGATCGCGAACGAGAGCGCCACCGGCGACGCCGCCCACACCGCCACCGCCGGGGCGCGTACGGCCCCCCACAGGGCGGCGGCGAACAGCACGGCCGCGCCCGCCCCCGCGACCTCGCCGGGGAAGGCGGCCAGCTCGGCCCAGCCCGGTGACCTGAGCCAGAACACCTGGGCGTCCCGCTGACCGGCGGCCAGGGCGAGGAGCGGGACGAGCGCCACCCCCGCCGCCCCCACGGCGACCAGCGAGCGCACGACGGCGGGCGCCGGGTTCGCGGCGAGCGTGCGGCGGAGCACCGGCAACCAGGCGGTGAGCAGGTGGGCGGGGACGAGGAGCAGCGCGTACAGGTGCAGCCAGCCGAGCAGGGCCACGCTCGCGCCGTAGGCCACGAGGGCGGCCCGGCCGGGACGGTCGAGCAGCCTGACCAGCAGCCACGTCGCCAGCACGGCGACCGCGCTCACCAGGGCGTACGAGCGGGCCTCCTGGGCGTACCGGGCGGCCATGGGGGTGAGGGCGTACAGGAGACCGGCGTACAGGCCGGCGGCGGTGCCGGCCAGGCGGCGGCCCAGGGCCGCGACCCCGTAGGCGGCGGCCACGAAGGCGAGCACCGAGGGCAGGCGGACGGCGATCTCCGGCGGCCAGGGAAGGGCGGCGAAGGGCCGCAGGAGGAGGTAGTAGAGGGCGTGGACGGCGTCGAGGTCGGCGAGGAAGCGGCGCAGCTCGTCGAAAGACATGCGCGCGACCAGCGCGCTGACCGACTCGTCCCGCCACAGCGACGGCACCGGGAGCCCCCAGAACCCGGCCACCGCGGCGACGAGCGCGGGCCCGGCGGGCCACCACCGGCCGGCGCCCCGCCCGGCGGCTCCGGCCTCGGCCTGACGCGGCAGGACGGTCGCGCCGGTCATCGGCGCGGGCCCATGACCGCGAGGAGCTGCTGACGGAGGGCCTCGGGGGTGGGACGGTCGGCCGGGACGCCGGACAGGAGGCGGACCAGGACGGGAGCCAGCGCCCCCGCCCGCGCCAGCGACGCCCCCGGCGCGGGCGGCACACCTTCCACGGCCATGAAGAGCGTCGCGCCCAGGGACCACAGGTCGGCGGCCGGGCCCGCGCCCCCCTCCGGAGCCGTGTACGCCGGGACGGTGGCCGACCGCAGCGGGGCGACCAGCGTGGCCCGCCCCTGGTCGGAGATGAGGATGCCGCCCGGCTGCACCGCCCCGTGGTGGCCGCCCCTGGCCTGGAGCTGGTCGAGCACGGCGAGCCCGATCTCGGCCACCTCGGCGGGCGGGAGCGGTCCAAGGGCGTGGACGACCTGGTCGAGCGGCTGGTCCACGGCCAGCCGCTCCAGCGTCTCGCGCACCACCTCCACCGGCGGCGATCCGGCGGGATGCAACATGGCCCGGATCAGCGACCTGAGCGGGTCGGCGCCCTCGGCGGGCACCTGGCCGGGCGGGCGGCCCTCCACGGCGAAGTGCAGCGTGGCCGCCAGCGACCACAGGTCGGCCGAGGGCCGCATGCTCAGGCTCGGCACCCCGAACCCGGTGAGCACCGCCCTTCCGGTGCTGGTCAGCAGCACGTTCCCGGGGCTGACCTGCCCATGGACGATCCCGGCCGCGTGCGCGGCGTCCAGCGCCGACAACACGCAGACGCCCATCCTGGCCACCTGGACGACGGGCAGCGGCTGCCGCCCGCGTACGGCCTGCTCCAGGGACACGCCCGAGACGAACTCCATGACCAGCCACGGCACCCGGTCCTCGACCAGCACGCCGAGCACCCGGGCGATGGAGGCGTGCCGCAACCCGGCGGCCCTGCGCGCCTCGTGCAGGGCGGACTCGCGGAGCTCGGGCGGGATGCGCAGCTCCCTGACCGCGACGTCGCGGTGTTCCGTCTCGTCGAAGGCCAGCCGTACGGACCCCGCGCCCAGGGGGTTGAGCAGCCGATAGCGCCCGGCGAGCTTCCTGGTCTCAGCCATGTCGAGTGCACGATAGCGCTCGCCCGCACTGCCCGGCCATCACGCGGTCCTGCCGGTCAGCCACGCCTCGTGGGCGTCGTTCAGCCTGCTCCAGAGCCCTTCGGCGTCGTGGGTGCCCAGGTCGTCGAAGGTCAGCCGGAACACGTCGGCGAGCGCGGCGTAGTAGTCGCGCGCCGTGTCCAGGGTGATCGAGTGGCTGCCGGCGCCGACGCGGGACAGGACGAGCCCGCGCAGCGAGTCCACACCGGAGGCGTCCCGCCGTTGGACCACGGCCGTGCGCACGAACCCCGACGACGGTGACGTCGACAAATGGTTGTGCATATCAGCGAACGCGGACATGTCTGTGGAGGTCCGCTCGAAATCCATGCCCACGAACGAACCACTCGGATCGTGGTCGAACCGCCACCCGCCGGGCGCGACCTCCGACGGCCGCAGGGCGTACGTGAACGGCCCCTGCCGGTACGCGCCCGCGACCAGCGGCAGCGGCTCGTGCAGGCCGTCCCCGAGCCCGAGGTCGGCCAGCCACTCGCCGCCCGGGTTGTCCTCGCTGGGCAGGCCGCGCACGGTCAGCACCAGGTGGTTGCCGGTGACGCCGGGCTCGCTGCCGGGGTTCTGCACGCCGCCGACGTGCCTGGTGACGTCGTAGCCGAGGTTCCTGATCAGCTCGGAGAAGGCGCCGTTCAGGTGGTAGCAGTAGCCGCCGCGCCCCCTGATGATGCGCTCGGCGGACTCGACGGGATCAAGGGAGGTGGGACGGTTCAGCCAGATCTCCAGCGCCTCGTAGGCGACCCTCTCGACGTGCGCGACGTGGAGCGCGCGCAGGCCCTCGGCGCTCGCGGGGGCGTCGATCAGGCGGGACAGGCCCAGACGGCTGAGGTAGCCAGCGGTGTTCACCGGCCAAGTCTGCACCAGATGTGCACAAATTATGGAGTGTCGTCTGCACGGCGCACTTCTACTCTTTCGTACGTGGCAGAGCAGCGGTGCGTCCTCGTGGTCGAGGACGATGTGACGATCGCCCTGGCCGTACGGAACAGGCTGGCCGCCGAGGGCTTCGACGTCCGGGTGGCGGGCGACGGGCACGACGCCCTGGTCCAGTACGGGAAGGCGGAGCCCGACCTGGTGATCCTCGACCGGCTGTTGCCCGGTCTGGACGGGCTGGAGGTGTGCCGCAGGATGCAGGCGGCGCGCCCGGTACCCGTCCTCATGCTGACCGCGCTCGGCGAGGAGACCGACGTGCTGGTCGGGCTGGGGGTGGGGGCCGACGACTACCTGGCCAAGCCGTTCAGCATGCGCGAGCTGGTGGCCAGGATCCACGCGCTGCTGCGCCGGGTCGAGCGGGCCGCCCAGCTCGCGGTCGAGGACACGGTGATCAGGGTGGGCGAGGTGGAGATCGACACGGCCGCGCGCCGGGTGTTCGTCCGGGGGGTCGAGGCCCAGCTCACCAGGACCGAGTTCGACCTGCTGCGACGGCTGGCCGAGCGCCCCGGGCAGGTCTTCGAGCGCGACCGGCTGCTGTCGGACGTGTGGGGCTTCTCCGAGGCCGCCGCGACCAGGACCGTGGACAGCCACGTCCGCGCGCTGCGCCGCAAGCTGGGCTCCGACGTGGTGCGTACCGTCCACGGTGTGGGCTACGCCCTGGTCCGGCAATGAGGCCGCTCGACTTCCTCGGCCGCATCAAGGTCAAGCTCGGCATCGTCATCGTGCTGGCGGTGGGCACCGCGTTCGTGGTGAACGAGGTGGGGCTCAACGCCGGGTTCACCCGGGACGTCCGCATCGTGGTCGCGGTCATCCTCGCGTTGATCATGGTCCAGGTGCTGGCCATGGGCATGACCAAGCCGCTGCGCCAGATGGCCAGAGCCGCCCAGACCATCGCCAAGGGCAGCTACGGCCTGCGGGTCAGCGCCACCTCACGGGACGAGGTGGGCGAGCTGGCCAGGGCGTTCAACGCGATGGCCGCCGACCTCGGCGCGGTGGACCGGCAGCGGCGCGAGCTCGTCGCGAACGTCAGCCACGAGCTGCGCACCCCCATCACCGGCCTGCGCGCGGTGCTGGAGAACGTCGTGGACGGCGTCTCCGCGCCCGACCCGGTCACCATGAGGACCGCGCTCGCCCAGACCGAACGGCTCGGCCGCCTGGTCGCCCAGCTCCTCGACCTGTCCAGGCTCGACTCGGGCGTACGGCTGATCGAGCCCGAGGCCGTCGAGCTGGCGCCGCTGGTCGAGCAGGCCGTGCGGGAGGCGTCGCTGGCGCGCGAGGACGTCACGATCACGGCGTCGGCGCCCGGCGGGCCGGCGGTGCGGGCCGATCCCGACCTGCTGGCGCAGGTGCTGGCGAACCTGCTGGACAACGCCGTACGGCACAGCCCTTCCGGGGGCGTGGTGACGGTGACGTGCTCGGCCGGGCGGGACGGGGCGCGGATGGTGGTGGCCGACCAGGGGCCGGGCATCCCGGAGGCGGCCAGGGGACGGGTGTTCGAACGGTTCTTCCGGCTGGACGCGGGGCGGGCGGCCGACTCCGGGGGCGCGGGGCTGGGGCTGGCGATCGTCAAGGAGGTCGTGGAGCTGCACGGGGGGTCGATCCGCATCGACGACTGCGCGGGGTGCCGCATGGTCGTCGACTTACCAGGAAGGACGACGATGACGGAGACACCGTTCGACAAGGGGGCGAACAGGGTGCACGAGGGCCGTCCGGCGGACGCGCCTCCCCTGGGCGACGCGCTCCCCGCGGCCGAGGACGGCCCGCCTCCGCCCCCCGCGCCCCTTGGCACGGCGGGCCCTGGCCCGGCGACCCCGGGCGGGGCGGGCCCGCAGCCGCCCGCCGGACCGGGCGCCGCCGGGGACCCGGCGCCGCTCCCCCCGGACGCGACGGCACCAGGGGCCGGCACCCTCGTGGGGGCCGGGGCGGGGATGCCTGCGGGAGCCCCGGTTCCGCCCGTGAACCAGGCGGGGAGCGGGGGGCTCGCCAGGATGGTCGGGGGCGGGGTGCTCGGGGTCGTGGTCGGCTTCCTGGGCGGGCTGTTCGCGGCCGTGCTGGCCTCGGTGACCGTCGGCGACGGCCTCGCGCTCGTCACGCTGGTCATGGTGACCGCGCTGGGCGGCGCGCTCGGAATGGCGCTGGGCGCGGGGTCGGGGCGCAGGGCGGCGGCGTACCAGGCCGCGTACCAGGTGGCGGGGCGGGGGCCGGGCGGGGGCGGGCCGGCGTACGTGCCGCCGCCGCTCTTCCCCAGGCCCGAGCTGCCCGTCGCGCCACGCTGGCTGCTGTCGGCCGCCGCGGGCGCGGGCGTGTTCGCCGCCGTGGCGCTGCCCGAGGCCCAGGTGGGGCTGGGCATCGTGCTCGTGGCCATGGTGCTCGGCGCGGCGGCGCTGCCGGCCGTGCTGCGCAGGATGACCCCCTGGACGCTGGCGTTCGGGGTGACGGCGTACTGGCTGATCTCCATGGCGGCCGTGCGCGACGCGGACTGGCTGGTCGCGATCCTGCTCGTGGCGGGGGCCGGGCTGGGCGCGCTGGCGGTGTCCGGCGCGGGGGCGGGATGGCTCGGCGTGATCAGGGGCGGCGTGTCCGTGGTGCTCGCGCTCGGTCCGGTGCCGTGGTTCCTCGCCGGGCCGATCAGGAAGCTGACCGCCAGGCGGCGGATCATGCCGGTGCTCGCGGGGCTCGGCATCACGGTCGTGCTGGTGCTGGTGTTCGGGCTGCTGTTCGCCTCGGCCGACGCGGTGTTCGCCGCGTACGTCGAGCGCCTGACCAGCACCCCGGCCTGGGCCGACTCGGTGCCTTCGCGGATCTTCGTCTTCGGGTTCGTCGCCGTGCTGCTGGCCGCCACGGTGCTGGTCGCGCTGCGGCCGGTGATCGACCCGGTCGGTCCCGCGCACAAGTTCGGCGTGAGCAGGAGCGTGTGGCTGGTGCCGCTGGTCTCGGTGAACCTGCTGTTCTCGGCGTTCGTGGCGGTCCAGATCAGGGCGCTGTTCGGCGGCGCCGACTGGGTGCTGCGGACGGCCGGCCTGACCTACGCCGAGTACGCCAGGCAGGGGTTCTTCCAGCTCGTGGTGGTCAGCGTGTTCGTGCTCGGCATCGTCGCGGTGGCCGGGGGGCTGCTGCGGACCGAGCGCGGCGAGCGCTGGCTGCTGGCCGTCGTGCTCGGCGTGCTGTGCGGCCTGACCATGGTGGTGCTGGCCTCGGCCCTGCACCGGATGAACCTCTACACCGACGCCTACGGCCTGTCACGGTTGCGGATCTCCGTCCAGGCGACCGTGTGGTGGCTGGGCGCGTTGTTCGCGCTCGTGCTGCTGGCCGGCGCGGCACGCCTGGCGGGCCGCGGCTCCGGCTGGCTGCCGCGCACGGTCGTCCTGGTCACCGGGCTCGGCCTGGGCGTGTTCTCGCTGGTGAACCCCGACCTCCAGGTCGCGCAGACCCAGGTCGAGGTGCGCGGCGTGACCAACATGGACTCCGACTACCTGGGCGACCTCGGCGCGGAGGCCGTGCCCGCGATCGACCGGCTGCCCGAGCCGCAGCGCAGTTGCGTGCTCGCCGACGTGGTCCGCGCCAACGGGCTCGACCGCGCCGACCCGTGGAACGGCTGGAACCTCGCCCGCGCCCGGGCCAGGGACCTGCTGGCCGAGCGGCCCGTAGACCGCTGGTCACCGTGCCCATCGGCGTCCTCGCGCGGCTCTGATTGAATCTTGGTGTGAGGTTCGACGTAGTCATCAGCGGCGGCCGGGTGCTCGACGGCACGGGCGCGCCGCCGTACCGGGCGGATGTGGGGATCGCGGGCGACGAGGTCGCGGCGGTCGGCAGGCTGGACGGCGCGCAGGCGGAGACGGTGATCGACGCGACCGGGCGGTTCGTCGCGCCCGGCTTCGTCGACTGCCACGCCCACGGCGACGCCGCCGTGTTCGACCCGGCCGTGCAGCTCGCGGCGCTGCGGCAGGGGGTGACCACGTTCGTCCTGGGACAGGATGGTCTGTCCTTCGCGCCGGGGTCGGCCGAGACCGTCGCCTACGCCTCCCGCTACTTCGCCGCCGTCAACGGCGCCCTGCACGAGGGCCCGCTGAGCGTGGCCGAGCTGCTCGACGGCTACGACCGCGTGGTGGCGCTGAACACGGCCTACCTGCTGCCGCACGGCACGATCCGCTACGACGTCCTGGGGGCCTCGCCGGAGCAGGCCTCGCGGGCGGAGCTGGCCGCGATGGTCGAGCGGGTCGAGCGCGGCCTGTCCGAGGGCGCGGTCGGGCTGTCCAGCGGGCTGGAGTACCTGCCGGGCCGCTACGCCGACGCCGCGGAGCTGGCCGCCCTGTGCGCGCCGCTCGGCGGCCTGCCGTACGTCACCCACATGCGGGCCTACGGCGTGAACGCCGGGGTCGGCATGGCGGAGGTCGTGGACATCGCCGGGCGTTCCGGCGCGGCCGTGCACGTCTCCCATCTGCACGGGCCGGCCGACGTGCTGCTGCCGCTGGTCGGCAGGGCCCACGACGAGGGCGTCGACCTCACCTTCGACACCTACCCCTACCTGCGCGGCAGCACGATCCTGGCCATGGTGGTGCTGCCGCCGTCCGTGCCGGGCGCCGAGACCGACGCGGCGCTGGAGATGATCACCTCGCCCGAGCTGGACGACTGGTGGGCCGGGCTCGGCGACGTCTACCCCCGGCTGACCGTCTCCCACGCGCCCGGCCTGGAATGGGCCGAGGGGCTCGCCCTGCCGGACGCCGCCGCGCGGGCCGGCATGACGCCCGCCGCGTTCTGCCGCCACCTGCTGGTGGAGACGCGGCTGGAGGCCGGGTGCGTCTCCGCGCGTCCCGACGAGGGCCCCGCGGGTGAGGAGTCGGTACGCCGGATCCTGCGCCATCCGTCCCACACCGGCGGCTCCGACGGCATCTACGTGGGCGGTCATCCGCATCCGCGCGGGTTCGGGGCCTTCGCCAGGTTCCTCGGCCGGCACGTCCGCGAGCTGGGCGACTGGACGTGGGAGCAGGCGGTCGTGCACCTGGCCTCCCACCCGGCCCGGCGGTTCGGGCTCGACCGGCGCGGGCTGGTGCGCGGCGGGTGCGTCGCCGACCTGGTGGTGTTCGATCCGCTCACGGTGTCCGACCGGGCGACGTATGCCGATCCGCGCAGCCCGGCGCACGGCGTCGACGACGTGCTCGTGTCCGGCGTACGGGTGCTGGCCGGGGGCGAGCTGACCGGGGCCCGTCCGGGACGGGCACTTCGATCACGCTGATCCCGCCTGGGATAAGGTCAGACGCGGATAAAGGGGGGTGTCGTGCAGGTAATCCTTGGGCAGTCGGTCCTCGACGGCGAGCTCGGCTTTCCGCTGATGATCGTGCACCGCGACGCGCTGGAGCACAACGTGGCCACGATGGCGGCGTTCGCCCGCGACCACGGCATGGAGCTGGCTCCGCACGTCAAGACCCACATGTCGCCGGAGATCTCCGCCATGCAGCTCGAAGCGGGCGCGTGGGGGCTGACGGTCGCGACGACCCGGCAGGCCAGGATCGCCCGCGGCTACGGCGGCGACCGCATCATGGTGGCCAACCAGATCGTCGACTCCGCCGGGCTGACATGGGCCGCCGGAGAGCTCGACCGCGACCCGGCCTTCGAGTTCCTCAGCTTCGTCGACTCCGAGGCCGGGGTGGACATTCTCGCCCGGCACGCCTCGACCCGCCCGTTCCGGGTGCTCGTGGAGCTCGGGCACGAAGGCGGACGAGCCGGCTGCCGCACCCTCGACGAGCTGCTGAAGGTGGCCGCCTACGTGCAGGAGACGCCCGGCGTCGAGCTGGCCGGCGTCGCCGGGTACGAGGGGGCGCTGAAGAGCGCGGAGGAGGTCCGGCGTTACCTGGGCGGGCTTCAGGAGGCCGTCGAGCACGTCCGCGTCCGCAACCCGATCCTGACGATCGGCGGCAGCCAGTGGTTCGACGTGATCGGGCGCGAGCTGGTCACCACGCACGCCCGCATCCTGCTGCGCAGCGGCGCGTACGTCACCCACGACGACGGCTACTACCGCGAGCGCACGCCGTTCAACCGGATCGAGGGCGAGCTGCGACCGGCCCTTGAGGTGTGGGCGCACGTGCTGTCCACGCCCGAGCCGGGCCTCGCGGTCGTGGGCATGGGCAAGCGCGACGCGCCCTACGACGAGGGCCTGCCGGTGCCGCGCCGGAACGGCGTCACGATCACGAAGATGCAGGACCAGCACACCGTCGTACGGGCCGACGGGCTCAAGCCGGGCGACCTGCTGGCCTTCGGGATCTCACATCCGTGCACCGCCTTCGACAAGTGGCGCGTTCTGCCGTTGGTGGACCGGGACTACCGTGTCGTCGGCACGATACACACCGATTTCTAGGGAGATTTCGTGAAGAAAGAGCTCAAGACCACCGAGGGCGCCGCTCCGGTCGGGGCCTACTCCCAGGGGCTCGTGGTGGGCGACTTCGTCTACACCTCCGGGATGGGCCCGCTCGACCCGCACACCGGCGAGATCGTCGGCGACGACGTCGCCACCCAGACCCACCAGGTCATGAAGAACCTCGGGGCCATCCTCGCCGCCCACGGCCTGGGCTTCGACGACGTCATCAAGTCGACGGTCCACCTCCAGGACGTCAAGGAGGACTTCGCCGCCTACAACGAGGTGTACAAGTCGTACTTCACCCAGCCGTACCCGGTGCGGACGACGGTGGGCTCGCAGCTCATGAACATCCTGGTGGAGATCGACTTCGTCGCGCACAAGAGCGCGTAAGGTCTGCACGTGGACAGTTCGGTATACGTCTTCGCCGAGGACCTGCACGGTGAGGGCGTCGAGCGGGTGCTCGACAGGGTCAGCGCGTACGGCGTGGGCGGGGTCACGGTCGGCGCCGTCCACCACGCCGCGCGCGACGTCACCCCGCACGGACTGTCCAGGCTGACCGTCAGGCACGACGGCGCCCACTTCACCCCGCCGGCCGGGCTGTTCGACGGGCTCCGGCTCGCTCCCGTGCCCGGCCACGTCCACGCCCTCGACGGGCTGCGCGAGGCGTGCGCCGGACGCGGCCTGAAGCTCCACGGCTGGACGGTCTTCCTGCGCAACGCCACGCTCGGCAACGAGCACCCCGACGTGACCGTCCGCGACTGCTTCGGTGACCGCGGCTCGCTGATCGACCTGTGCCCGGCCCATCCCGACGTGCGCGAGTACTCCGTCGCGCTGGCCAGGGCGGTGGCCAGGCTGGGCGTCGACAGCGTGGTCGCCGAGGCGCTGCACTTCACGCCGGTCGAGCCGCAGCGCTCCTTCGTGCAGCTCGGGCCCATGGACACGTACCTGTTCGGGCTCTGCTTCTGCGACTACTGCATGCGCCGGGCCACCGACCTGGGCGTGAACGCCGAGGTGGCGCGTGAGGAGTGCGCGCGGATCGTGGGCGGCGTCTTCGACGGCGACCCGGCCGCGCAGGGCGAGGTGACCAGGGCGGCGCTCACCGCCTACGCCGGGCCCGAGGTGGTGGCGTACGCGCGGGCGCGCTCCGAGACCGTCACCACGCTCGTCTCCGAGGTGTCGTCGGCGGTCGCCGAGGAGGGCTCCAGGCTGGTCTTCATCGACTCCACCGGAGCGGTGAAGGGCTACCGCGACGGCCTGCCGACGCCCGGCCTGGCCGCCCACGACGCCTGGCAGCTCGGCGTGGACCTGGTGGCGCTGGGCGACCTGGTGCCCGCCTTCGGCGTGCTGGCGTACGCGCGGGACGCGGCGCGGGTGGCCGACGACGTGGGCGCGTACCTGCGGTCGGTGGGCAAGGACCGCGAGGTGCGGGCGGTGCTGCGGCCCGGCTACCCCGACAGCGACTCGACCGACCGCCTGGTGGCCAAGGCCAGGGGGGCGAAGGCGGCGGGCGCGCTGGCGGTCGACTTCTACGCCTACGGCCTGGTGCCGCACCCGGTGCTCGACCGCATCCCGGCCGCCCTCGCCGCCGCCGGCTGACCCCGCCCGCTCAGAAGGTGTCGAGCAGGGCTGAGACGGCCTTCTTCGCGAAGCCGTCGGGCAGGGGCATCCCGCGGAGGACCGTGCGCATCCACACGGCCCCCGCCAGCAGATCCATGATCAGCAACGGATCGGCCGACCCGCTCAGCTCACCCCGCCGCACCGCCCGCTCGAACACCACACGCTCCCGCGCGAACCGGTCGGCGAAGAACCGGCGGGCGTCGAGCTCGGGATGGCGCACGGCGGCGGCCAGCGCCGCGACCGCGATGTCGCTGCCGGGCGGCTCGGTGAGCAGCCGCTCGACCTGCTCGACCAGCGCCACCAGGTCACTCCGGAACGACCCGGTGTCCGGCGGCTCGAACGCCAGCACGTCGGACTCGACCAGCGCGGCCCCGAGCAGCGCCGCCTTCGACGGCCACCACCGGTAGATCGTCGTCTTGTTGACCCCGGACCGCTCGGCGACCCCCTCGACCGTCAGCCCGTCATAGCCCTTCTCCGCGACCATCCACAGCGTCGCGTCGAAGATCTCCTGCTGCTTCCTCGGCGCCATAGGTCATTTTCTCCCGGCGAACGCCATGGCCACGCCGAGCCCCAGGTAGACGACGCCGCTGACGTACCGCATCGCCTTGGCGGCCCTGGTCAGGCGGGCGCCGAGGGTGCCGGCGGTGAGGGCGTACACGATGTCGGAGGCGAACCCCAGGAGCAGCAGCGTCAGGCCGAACACGACGATCTGGAGCGCCGGCGAGCCGGCGCCGGGGTTCACGAACTGCGGGAGGAACGCCACGAAGAACAGCGCCACCTTGGGGTTGAGCACGTTGACCAGGACCCCTTCGAGGAACACCTTGGACAGCGGCTGCACGGGCGGCGTCCCGGCCTGCGCGTCCTTGCCGGTGAAGGCGCGCACGCCCAGGTAGACGAGGTAGCCCACGCCCGCCCACTTGACGACCGCGAACAGCGTCGCCGACCGCGAGATGACGTAGGAGAGCCCGGCGGCGGCCGCGGCGATGTGCACCAGCGTGCCGGTCTCGACGCCGAGCGCGCTGGCCAGCCCGGCCGCCCTGCCCTGGGCCAGGCCCCTGGCGGCGATGTACAGGTGGTTGGGCCCGGGGACGATCACCAGGGTGAGCGAGGCCATCACGAAGAGCGCGAAAGTCGTCAAGGAGATCACGAAAGAGCAGCGTAGAGTGACTTTGGTATGACGATGAGGGCCAATTCCGCGGCGGTCGGGCGGACCAATGAAATGTCGCAGGAGCGTGGCACACTTGCTGGCGTGAACGGTCTTCTCGTCGGGCGCTCGGCCGAGCTGTCCAAGCTCGTGCGTGTGCTGGAGTCCGCGGCCGGCGGCACGGCCGGGGTCGCGCTCATCGGCGGCGACGCGGGGATCGGCAAGACGCGTCTGGCCGGTGAGCTGGTGGCCGAGGCGCGCGAGCGCGGCTTCCACGTCATGGTCGGCCAGTGCGCCGAGCTGGGCGACGCGCTGCCCTACCTGCCGCTGGCCGACGCGCTGCGCGGGGCCGAGCCCGGCGTGCGCGAGGCGGTCGCCGCCCATCCCATGCTGGGCCAGCTCCTTCCGGGCCAGGAGAGCGGGGCGCCCTCGGCCGGGCTCACCCAGCAGCGGCTGTTCGGCTCGCTGCTCGGGCTGCTGGCCGACGTCCAGCCGGTGCTGTTCGTGATCGAAGACCTCCACTGGGCCGACCGCTCCACCCGCGACCTGCTGGTCTTCCTCAGCCGCATGCTCCAGAGCGAGCGCGTCTGCGTGGCCGGCACCTACCGCACCGACGACCTCCACCGCCGCCATCCGCTGCGCGGGGTGCTGGCCGAGCTGAAGCGGCTGCCGTCGGTGACGAACGTGGAGCTGGGTCCGCTGGGGTCCGGCGAGATGTCGGACTATGTCACGACCTTGGGAGAGGTGGGGGCGCAGGAGCTCGGGGTCATCGTCTCGCGCGCCGACGGCAACCCGTTCTACGCCGAAGAGCTGTTCGCGGCCATGTCCGAGGGCGACAGCCTGCCCGACGGGCTGGCCAGCCTGCTGCTGTCGCGGGTCGAGGTGCTGTCCGAGGCCGGGCAGCGGGTGCTGCGCGCCGCCGCGGTGGCCGGCCGCCGGGTGGAGGACGAGCTGCTGCGCGAGGTCTCGGGCCTGCCGCTGGCCGAGTTCGAGGAGGCGGTCAGGGAGATCGTCTCGCGCGGCCTGCTCAAGGTGCAGGGCCACGGCTACACCTTCCGTCACGCCCTGCTGCAGGAGGCGGTCTACACCGATCTGCTGCCCGGCGAGCGCACGAGGCTCCACGCCGACTTCACCCGTCTGCTCACCTCGCCCGCCGAGCTGGCCCACCACCACCTCGCCAGCCACGACCTGGCCGGGGCGCTCGCCGCCTCGGCCCAGGCGGGCCGGGACGCCGAGCGGCTGGGCGCGCCCGCCGAGGCCCACAACCACTATGACCAGGCGCTCGCCCTGTGGGACCGCGTCGAGGGCGCCGACGAGCTGGCCGGGGAGAGCCGGGTCGCGCTGGCCTTCCGCAGCGCCGTCGCGGCGGCCGACAGCGGCGACAACCACCGGGCGGTCCACCGGCTGCGGGCGCTGCCGTCGTCCTCCGAGGTCGACGAGCGGCTGGCCTACTACCTCTTCGAGACCAACGACCCGCCCGGCGCCATCGCCGCCGCCGAGCGCGCGGTCGAGGAGGCCGGAGACCGGCCGAGCCTCGCCCGCGCCCTCGCCACCCAGGCCCGCACGCTGCTGTGGACCGCGCGCCACCACGAGGTCGAGCCGCTGACCGCGCGCGCCCTGGAGACGGCCCGCGCGTGCGGCGCCGTCGACGCCGAGGTGGGCGCGCTGCTCACGCTGGCCAGCTACGTTGAGCAGCGGGGTGATGTGGCGCGGGCCCATTCGCTGGTCGAGAGCGCCTCCGCCCGGGAGACGGGCGACCTGGCGATGGACCTGCGGGCCCGCTTCCACCACGCACGCATCCACTACGAGCAGGGCCTGCTCGCCCAGGCCGCCGAGGTGGCCGACAACGGCATCGAGCTGGCCGTCAGCACCGGCCTCAACTGGAGCACCTACGGCACCGACCTGCGCTTCCTGCGCCTGCTCATCCACTACGTCGCCGGCGAGTGGGACGCCGCGGAGGCGGTGGCCGCCGGGTTCGGCGCGCGGGTGGGCACGCTGTCGGAGGCCATCCTGTCGTCGTTCGCCCTGTTCATCGAGGTGGGGCGAGGGTTGCCGGTGGTCGAGGAGCGGCTGGGGTGGCTGCGTCCGTTCTGGCATGATCCGCTGGCGACGTACATGTCGCGGGGCATGGCCGCCGAGCACGCCCTGTGGAACGGCGACCCGGCCGCCGCGCTCGACCACGTCCACGCGGCCATGGCCACGCTCGACGAGGGCGAGTCCGGCGCGCTGCGGCTGGCCGCCGTCGGCCTGTGGGCGATGGCCGAGCTGGGCACCACGGAGGGGGCCGACGACCTGCTGGCCCGCGCCCGGTTCGCCGCCACCAAGGGGCCGACCGGCGAAGGTGGCCACCTCGGTCCCGAGGGCCAGGCCTGGACGCTGCGGGTGGAGGCCGACTGGCACCGCCTCCACGGGCGGCTCGACGTCGAGCTGTGGCGCGAGGTGGTCGCGGCCTTCGACTTCGGCTTCGTCTACGAGGTGGCCAGGGCGCGCTGGCGGCTGGCCGAGGCGCTGCTGGCGGCCGGCGAGCGGGAGGCGGCGCAGGCGGAGTGGGCCCTGGCCAAGGAGGCGGCCGGCAGCCTGCGGGCCGCGCCGCTGGAGGCCGCGCTGCTGGAGTTCGGCAGGCGGGCCCGGTTCGGCGGCGGGCAGCCCGAGGGTGGCCTGACCGCGCGCGAGGTCGAGGTGTTGCGGCTGGTCGCCGAGGGGCTGACCAACCGGGAGATCGCCGGGCGGCTGTTCATCGCGCAGAAGACGGTGAGCGTGCACGTCTCCAACATCCTGAGCAAGCTCGACGTCTCCACCCGTACCCAGGCGGCCGCCGCCGCCCGGACGCACGGGCTCGTGTGATCGCGGCGCTGAACGAGGCCGCGCGGTGGTCGGGCGTGGTGGTCGAGTTCTCCGGCAGGGGGGCCGATGGGCGACGGCACCTGGGCCAGGCCAAGCAGACCCGTTGGCGGGACAGGCAGGGGTGAGTCCGTACATCTGGGACGCCACGTGCGGCCATTTGGGACGACGTTTGCGTCTCGCCTCGTAGCGTCCGAGATCGGGACCTCTCACCGGAGAGCGATGGCGGGCCCGGCCGGCGGCTCGCGTCGACCTGTCCTGTCGTGACAGGTCGGCCCATCCCGTTGTGATGCGCCGACCCGTCCTGTCTCGAAAAGGAGCAGTCATGCCCACTCTCGCCACGTCACTGCCCGCTCTGGCCGCCGCCGGGTTGACCGTCCTGGCTCCGGTCGTCGTCCCGGGGGCCGCGCACGCCGCGGCCGCGATCTCGTGCACCGTGTCCGGCAAGGCCCAGTACCTGCCGGGGGCGGGCCGGCTCTCGCAGACGGAACGTTCCGACAGGGGCGCATGGAACTGCGTGGACCGCAGCGGCTCCGGGGTCACGGCGGCCCAGCTCCACGCCACCTTCAACGGCGTGCACTCCAACTGCGACGGGAGCAGGGCGTTCACCTCAAGAGGGCGCCCGTCCGGCGGCGGCAACGCGTTCGACCAGGTGTTCGGCACCCGCGACTACGAGCGGCGCAACCTCGCCAACCGCATCATCTACGACCGCGAGGGCCACAACCTGGCCGACCGCATCATCCACGACCGCGACGAGCGCGAGATGGCCGACCGCATCGTCTACGACCGCGAGCGCTGGGGGGCCTCCGACGGGGTCGTCCGCGACCGCGCCGCCTCCGCCGGGAGCACCGCGCCCGGGGGCATCGGCACGGTCACCATCGACTGGACCATCAGAGGCACCAAGCAGACCAGCATGGCCAGTGCGCGCATCGTCGACGTCGTGCACGACACGGCCAAGGTGTCCGGGACGATCCAGTCCGGGCCGTTCAGGGGCAAGACGTTCACGGGCCGGTTCGGCAGCCACCTGCTCGGCGGTTCGTGCGTCTCGGGCGCGTCCGGCAGCGTGCTGAACGCGGACTTCAGGGGCGAGTTCGAGGTCGCCTGACCGCCACGCCACAGGGCGCGACCGGCGCCTGGCCCCCGTACGGGCGGCCAGTCTGCCGGTCCCGCTCGATCGCGTCTGTTTGGTAAGTTGTCGTGAGGTGTGCCGGGAAGTCTGGTCGGCGATTCTGCCGTCGATCGTGGAGTTCTCCTTGAAGGCTTTCCCAGGTGGTCCGCCGTGACCGTCACCGCGTGGCTGGCGGTCGCCGTCTTCCTCGTCTCGTACACGCTGATCGCCACCGAGAAGGTGCACCGGGTCGCCGCGGCGCTCGGCGGCGCTGGGATCATGCTGGTGCTGCACGCCACCGACGGCGGCGCGGCCTTCTTCGACGAGCACACCGGCATCGACTGGAACGTCATCTTCCTGCTGCTCGGCATGATGATCATCGTCGGCGTGCTGAAACAGACGGGCGTCTTCGAATTCCTGGCCATCTGGGCCGCCAAACGGGCCAGGGGACGCCCGTTCCGGCTCATGGTGCTGCTGATCCTGATCACCGCGGGCGCGTCGGCGCTGCTGGACAACGTGACCACCGTGCTGCTGATCGCGCCGGTGACGTTCCTGGTCTGCGAGCGGCTGGCGCTACCGGTGGCGCCGTTCCTCATCGCCGAGGCGATGGCCTCCAACATCGGCGGCACCGCCACCCTGGTCGGCGACCCGCCCAACATCATCATCGCCAGCCGCGGCGGGCTGACCTTCAACGATTTCCTCGTGCACCTGACCCCGCTGATCGTGGTGCTGATCGTCGTCTTCATCGGGTTGTGCCGGGTGATGTTCCGCCGGTCGTTCACCTACGATCCCGAGCTGGCGGCCGAGATCATGGCGCTCGACGAGCGCGAGGCCATCGCCGACCGCAGGCTGCTGTGGCAGTCGCTGACCGTGCTCGCGCTGGTGATGGCGGCGTTCGTGCTGCATCCCGTGCTGCACTACGAGCCGTCGGTGGTGGCGCTGCTCGGCGCCGGCGTGCTGGTGGCCCTCACCAAGGTGACCACCGAGGAGGCGATCGCCGAGGTCGAGTGGCCCACGCTGGTGTTCTTCGCGGGCCTGTTCGTCATGGTCGGGGCGCTGGTGGAGACCGGGGTCATCGACCGGGTCTCCCAGGCCGCCGCGCGGGCCACGCACGGTGAGCTCGGGCTGACCGCGATGGTGCTGCTGTGGGCCTCGGCGGGCCTGTCCGCCATCGTGGACAACATCCCGTACGTGGCCACCATGAGCCCGATCGTGGCCGACCTCGTCCAGGCCAACGGCGGCAACGGACCGGCGCAGGTGCTGTGGTGGGCCCTGGCGCTCGGCGCCGACCTGGGCGGCAACGCGACCGCCGTGGGAGCGGCGGCGAACGTGGTCATCCTCGGCATCGCGGCCCGCAACGGCACCCCGATCAGCTTCTGGCAGTTCACGAAGTACGGCCTGGTCGTCACGGTGACGACGGTCGCGCTCGCCACGCCGTACCTGTGGCTGCGCTACCTGGCGTGACGCGGCTCATGTCACACCAGGGGGCCGCGAACGCTCTCAGAGGACATGATGCCTGGAATGACGGACGTTTTCGCCGGCCACAGGGAGCTGCTGTTCTCCATCGTCTACAACATGCTCGGCAGCGTCTCCGACACCGAGGACGTGCTCCAGGAGACCTGGCTGTCGTGGTCGTCGAGAGATCCGGACGAGATCGGGAACCCGCGCGCCTACCTGGTGCGCATCGCCGTGAACCAGGCGCTCGCCCACCAGTCGGCGCTGCGCCGCCGCCGCGAGACCTACGTCGGGCCGTGGCTGCCCGAGCCGCTGGTCACCGCGGCTGACAGAGCAGCCGACAGAGCAGCCGACAGGGCGGCCGACGGGGCGGAGGAGGTGGTGCGGGGCGAGTCGGTGTCGCTGGCGCTGCTGGTGGTGCTGGAGACGCTGACCCCGCTGGAGCGGGCCGTGTTCATCCTGCACGAGGTGTTCGCCTTCCAGCACACCGAGATCGCCGGCATGCTCGGCCGCAGCCCCGCCGCCGTACGGCAGGTCGCGCACCGGGCCCGCGAGCACGTCCAGGCCAGACGGCCGCGCAACCGGGTGGACGCGCACGTCCAGCAGGAGGTGACCGAACGGTTCGTGGCCGCGGCGTTCGGCGGCGACCTCGACGCGCTGATGGAGCTGCTGGCGCCGGAGGTGACGTTGTGGGCCGACGGCGGCGGCAAGTCGGTGGTGGGCGGCCCGCGTCCGGTCCGGGGCCGGGACAAGGTGGCCCGGCTGCTCGTCGCGCGCACCGCCCAGCCGATGGAAGGGTTGGACATCCAGTACAGAGAGACCAACGGGGACCCCTCGGCGGTGGTGTTCGTGGAGAACGCGCCGTTCGCCGTCATGGTCGTGGACCTGACCCCCGACGGGTCGCAGGTGCGCGACATCTACACGGTCGCCAACCCCGACAAGCTCTCCAGGGTGCGGAAGGAGCCATGATCTAGGCGTGAGACCTACAGCCCGCCAGGTGGCCGAACTGGCGAACGTGTCCGTGGCGACCGTCTCCTACGTGCTCAGCGGCCGGGACCGTCCCGTCGGCGCGGAGACCAGGAAACGGGTGCTCGACGCCGCCAAACAGCTCGGCTACACCCCCAACCAGGCCGCCCGCAGCCTGCGCCGGCGCAGCACGCAGCGGGTCTGCCTGGTGCTCGGCTCGCTCGGCGGGGTGCCCGCCGACGAGCGGCTGGCCGCCGACCTGCACGACATGGCCGACGCCCGCGGCTACTCGGTGGTCACGCTGGCCGTCTACTCGCCGGCCCGCGCCCGTTCCGCGGTCGACGTGCTGCTCGGCGGCATCGCCGACGGCGCGCTGTTCAACGTCACCGGTGACCATCTCACCGGCGACCTGCTGGCCGAGCTGGCCGCCGCCGGGCTGCCCATGGTGGCGCTGCGCAACGAGGAGGTGCCCGAGGGCTGCGACGTCGTGCGCACCCCCGAGACGGAGGCGTGCGCCGAGGCGGTCGAGCACCTGGTGGCCGGGGGACGGCGGCGGATCGCGTTCATGGGCCAGCGTTACGAGCTCTACCGCGACCGGCCGGTCGGCCGCCTGCTGGGCTACACCACGGCCCTCGACCGGCACGGCGTCTCCGACCGGATCATCACCTCCGGCGCGGACGACCGGGTCTCGGCCTACCAGACCGCCGCCGAACTGCTGCGCTCGCCCGACCGTCCCGACGCGGTCTTCGCCGCCTCCGACCGGGCCGCGATCAGCGTCATCTGGGCCGCCCGGGACGCGGGGCTGCGCGTCCCCGAGGATCTGGCGGTGGTCGGCGTCGGCAACATCGACGAGGGGCTCATCAGCAACCCGCAGCTCAGCACCGTCGGCCCGCTCAGGCACGACTACACCGACGTCGTACGCCTGCTCTTCGACCGGCTCCAGGCCGAGGAGCCGCCACCCGGCCGGGAGATCGTCCGGCCGTGGCGGTTCCTGCGCAGGGGATCGTCCTAACCGACGGTCTCGGGCACCGGGCTCTCGACGGGCGCGGCGGCGGCGCGGGCCCGCAGGCCGAACGCGGTCACCAGCACGGCCACCACCGCGGCGGCCACCGGGACGACCAGCGCGATCCGGAGCGAGTCCAGGGTCGGCGCGGTGCCCCCGCCGAGCGCGGCCACGTTCACGGCGGTCACCGCCGACAGGCCGAGCGCGGTGCCGAACTGCATCGCCGTGTAGAGCAGGCCGCCGGCCAGGCCCTGCCGGTCCTCGTCCACGCCTTCGGTCGCGGCCATGGTCAGCGGGCCGTACGTCAGCGAGAAGGCCAGGCCGAGCAGGAGCATGGTGGGCAGCATGGCGGCGTACGTCCAGTCCGGGCCGACCGGCAGGAACAGCGCGTACGCCAGCGCCGACAGCACGATGCCGCCGAACAGCACCCGGGCGTTGCCGAACCTGTTCACCAGGCGCGGCGTGAGCGTGGGCGCCAGGACCGTGTCGATGCCGATCACCAGCATGGCCAGGCCGGTCTGCAGGGTGCTCCAACCGCGCACCTCCTGGAGGTAGAGCGTGGCCAGGAACTGGAACCCGGCGAACGAGGCCAGGAACAGCAGCGCGCCCAGGTTGGCCCGGACCAGCGGCCCCGAGCGCAGGATGTCCAGCCGGACCAGCGGGTTGGCCGAGCGGCGTTCGATCAGCACGAACAGGGCGAGCAGCAGCAGCCCGGCGGCGAACGTCGCGAGCGTGACGCCGGAGCCGTCGGCGGGCGCCTCCAGGCGGACCACGCCGTACACGAGCAGCAGCATCGAGCCGGTGATGGTCAGCGCCCCGGCCAGGTCGAACGAGCCCCGCGCCCGTTCGCCGGAGTCCTTGACCAGCGGGACGGCGGCCAGCAGGATCACCGCCGACAGCACCACGGGGGCGAAGAACACCCAGCGCCAGCCGATCGAGGCCAGCAGGCCGCCGGCGACCAGGCCGAGCGAGAAGCCGCCGGCCGCGGTCCCGGCGTAGACGCCGAGGGCCTTGGTGCGCTGCGGGCCCTCGGGGAAGGTGCCGGTGACCAGCGCCAGCCCGGCGGGCGCCATGAACGCGGCGGCGACCCCCGTGACGAACCGGGCGAGCAGCAACATCCACCCCTCGGTCGCCAGGCCGCCCAGGCCGGAGAAGAGCAGGAACACCGTCATCCAGGTCAGGAACATGCGGCGGTGCCCGAGCAGGTCGGCGGCCCGTCCGCCCAGCAGCATGAACCCGCCGTAGCCCAGCACGTACGCGCTGACCACGCCGCTCAGCGTGCCGGTGGACAGGCCGAGGTCGGCGCGGATCGACGGCAGCGCCACGTTCAGCATGGCCACGTCGATGCCTTCCAGGAAGACGGCCCCCGCCAGGACGAACAGCGCGCTCCACGCGCGTGCGCCCATGCGCTCGTTCGAGGGAGACATGGGAGACATGATGCATTCCTTCCACAAGAGTCGGTTCCTTCTTGTAACCAGCAGCATTTTTGGTGACTATTGGGACTCATGGAAGACGGAACTTCGATGTCACTCGGTCACTGCGGGGATACCGACTACGACGTGCTGCAATGGGACCAGCGGGAGGACTGCGAGGTCAGGCAGATCCTCGACCGGGTCGCCGACAAGTGGTCGCTCCAGGTGATCGCGCTGCTCGACCGGCGCAGCCTGCGCTTCACCGAGCTGCGCCGCATGATCGACGGCGTGAGCCAGCGCATGCTGACCAGGACCCTTCGTCACCTGGAACGCGACGGCCTGGTGAGCCGTACGGTCCATGCGACCGTGCCGCCCCGCGTGGACTACGCGCTGACGCCCCTGGGCGGCACGTTGCACGCCACCATCCGCGCCCTGGTCACCTGGACCGAGGAGCACCAGGGCGAGATCGCCGCCGCCCGCGCCGCCTACGACGTGCGCGTGGCGGGCGAGCAGGAGGCGGCGGCGGAGGGGGCGGCCGAACGCGACGCCGTCGCGCGCGGCGTGCTCGCGGGCATGCGCTGACGGCCGTGGCGGTCGGCAGCCGTCAGCCTCAGTGGCCGGGTGAGTGCCGGGGAGCGTGCTTGGGCGCGTGTCCCGGCGCCGCCGGGGTGGTGGTGGCGGCCGGGCCGGCGGGGGGCTGGGACGCGTTCTGCTTCACCGGCACGATCACCCGCACGGCCCCCGCGTCGCGGAAGACGAAGGTCATGGGCACGGAGGGTCCGCGTACGCCGGTGACCGTGCCGAGGGGCTGCTCGTTGGTGCCCACGGGCTGGTCGGGCCGGATGTCGGTGGCGGCGCCGGAGAGCTGCACCGAGCCGCCGCCGTCGACGGTGATCTGCTGGAGCTGGTCGGGCTTGTGGCCGTCGTTGATCAGCACGGCGTAGAGGGTCTGCTCGGAGGCGGGCGAGACGGGCGAGGCCGCCTGGCCGGAGGCGGCCCGGAGGTGGGCGTTGCGCACGTGCAGGACGCCCTTGGCGTCGGCGTTCGCGCCGTCGTTCTGCGGCAGGTGCTGCCCCGTGTCGAACCCGGTGTTCGTGCAGCCCGTGGCGACCAGGGCCAGGAGCGCGGCACAGCTGATGGGACGCTTCACGACGCCCTCCCCGTTCGGTACACACCGTCATCGTTCCGTTACCCGTCATGATGGAGGCGAACCCTTGGCGAAACACCAATTTTCCTACCGGAAGTGTGGGAGAATGGAGCATGGGATTGGACCGGACCCGCTCGCCGAGTGAGCGCGCCGAGACTCCGCTGACCGCCGCGATCATGGCGGGCCGCTGGATCCGCACCGCCGCCGTGGACGACGGCCGAGGCCGTCACTGGCGTGCCAACCCCGACCCCCGGGGCAGGTCGGCCGCCGCCGGCGACTCCGCCTCCCTGTACGCGGGCGCGGCCGGCATCGTGCTGTTCTTCCTGGAACTGGCCGCCGCGACCGGCCACGAGGCGTACCTGGACGACGCCCGCAGGGGCGCCCGCTACCTGGCCGCCACCTGGCGCGAACGCGCCGACCTGTCCCTCTACCACGGCCTGACCGGCACCCTCGTCGCGCTCATCGAGGCGGGCTGGGCCTTCGGCGACGGCGTCTTCGAGGAGGAGGCCGTCGCGGTGGCCGACGCGATCGTCCGGGCCGCGCGCCCGCTCGACGGCGGGCCCGGCTGGACGCGGGAGCCCGCACAGCGCGGCGATGGCGGGATCGTGCTGGGGCTGCTCCAGGCGTCGGCGGCGCTCGGCGTGCCGGGCTATGCGGAGACGGCCGTGGCGGCGGGCGAGCGCATCGCCGGGCTCGCCGTGCCCGGCCACCGCTTCGGCGACTGCGCCGACCTGCCCCTCGACGCCGTCACCCCGGGCTTCCTGTCCGGCACGGCGGGCACCGCCTTCCTGCTGGCCAGGCTCTTCGGCGTCACGGGGGAGCGGCGCTTCCTGGAGGCGGCCGCCCGTGGCGCGGGCTTCGTGCGCGAGGTGAGCGCGGTGGCGGGCAGGTGCGCGGTCGTCCCCCACCACGTGCCGCAGGGGCGCGAGCTGCACTACCTGGGCTTCTGCTCGGGCTCGGCGGGCGTGGCCCGGATGTTCTACGAGCTGTACCGGGTGACCGGCGACCCCGGCCACCTCGACTGGGTCGAACGGCTCGCGCACGGCGTCGTCGAGAGCGGCGCCCCCCACCGGCAGACCGACGGCTTCTGGAACGTGGCCTGCCAGTGTTGCGGCGCGGCCGGGCTGCTCGAACTGTTCGTCGGCCTGTGGGCGGCGACCGGCGACGAGGCCCGCCTTGAGCACGCCCGGGTGCTCGCCGAGCACCTCATCGGACGCGGCGACAACCACGACGGCCAGGGGTTCCGCTGGTACCAGGCGTACCGGCGGCTGCGTCCGGGCGAGGTGAGCGCGGACACCGGGTACATGGTCGGCGCGGCCGGCATCGGGGCCGCCCTGCTGCACCTCGACGCGGCCCTGCAGTCCCGGCAGGCGCGCCGGGTCATCCTGCTGCCGGACAACCCTTTCCCGGCGATCCCGGTGCCGTCCGCCAAACTTCGCGATTCATCCCAATAGGTATTCCCTTTAAAACCAGTAGGGAATATTGACTTCCGGCTTGCGGCGGCCTAGCGTCGTGGGCATGAGCCAGGGCACTCTCCTGACCAGGCGCCCGCACGTGGACTTCGGCCACGTCGCCAGCGCCCAGTGTCGTTGATCACGGACCAGCAGCCGCCCGCCTTCCCCCGAGCGCTCCAGCGTGGCCGACGCCGTCCACGACTCCGCTGACGAATCCCCCTCTCCGTGCCCCCTTCCCGGCGCTCCCGGCCCCGCCGCCGGGAGCGGCGTGAGCACGCCCTCTCTCCCGTGAGGAGCCTTTCCGTGATCGCATTCCGACCTGTCCGCCCGTCCCGAGCCCGCCGACCTGGCAGGGCCGGCGCATGACCGACACGCTGCCCGACCAGCAGGCCGTCGGCGCGGACGTGTTCCGCCAGGCGCTCGCCGTGCACGCCAGCGGAGTGGTGGTGATCACCGCGCAGAGCGACGGCATCCCCGTCGGGCTCACGGCCACCTCGTTCTCCTCGGTCAGCCTCGATCCGCCGCTCGTCTCCTTCTACGTCGACCAGTCCTCGACCACCTGGCCGTGGCTGCGCGGAGCCGACCACTTCGCGGTCAACATCCTGGCCAGCGACCAGGCCGAGCTGGCGGCGCGGTTCGCGCGCAAGGGAGTGGACCGGTTCGCCGCGCCCACGCGATGGAGGGCCGGGCCGCTGGGCGCGCCGCTGCTCCAGGACGTCTCCGCGCACCTGATCTGCCTGCCGTACGAGACCGTCGAGGTCGGCGACCACGTGCTGGTCGTCGGCCTGGTGGCCGAGGCGGCCACGCACAACGCCGGCCGTCCGCTCCTCTACCACCAGGGCCGGTTCGGCCGCTTCCTACCCCACCAGGAGAACCTGTGACCGCCACCACCGGCACGCCGGTCTACGCCGGCCCGCTCGACCGCACCGCCTACGGCCAGTACGGCCCCGGCCGCCTGCACCTGTCGTCCGGCTGGGACCGCCCGATCTACCCCTTCCAGGACCGCATCACCGCCGACGGGACCAGCGGCTACCGCGCCGAGCCCGGCCGCTATCACCTCTACGTCGCCTGGACCTGCCCCTACGCCCAGCGCGCCGTGATCGTCCGCAAGCTCAAGCGCCTGGAGGACGTCGTCACGCTGTCGTACGTGGACGACGAGCGCGACGGCCGCGGCTGGGCCTTCAGGGAGCGCAGGGGCCCGGACCCGGTCAACGGCTTCACCCTGCTGGAGCAGGCGTACGACGCCACCGAGAAGGGCTACCCGGGCCACATCTCGGTGCCCGTGCTCTGGGACAGGGCGCGGCGCAGGATCGTCAGCAACAACTTCCCCGACATCACGATCGACCTGGCCACCCAGTTCGAGAAGTGGGCCGACACCTCGGTCGACCTCTACCCCGAGCACCTGCGGGCCGAGATCGACAAGCTGAACGGGTGGATCTACCACGACGTCAACACCGGCGTCACGCGGGTGGCCCCCGCCGGCACCGAGGCCGCCCGCGAGGAGGAGCGCCACCGCGTCGTCTCGGCCCTGGAACGCCTGGACGAACGCCTGGCCGAGCAGCGCTTCCTGACCGGTGACACGATCACCGAGGCGGACGTGCGGCTGTGGGTGACGCTGGCCAGATTCGATGCGCTGCACAACCGCGACCACCTCGTCAGCGAGCGCGAGCTGCCCGACTTCGAGCACCTGTGGGGCTACGCCCGCGACCTCTACCAGCGCCCGGCGTTCGGCGAGACCATCGAGGGCCTGCCCGACGCCTGGAACACGCCGCACGGGCGGGGCCGGTGACGCGCAAGAGGCAGGTGCACCTCGCCGCGCACTTCCCCGGCGTGAACAACACCACCGTGTGGGCCGATCCCCGGTCGGGGAGCCAGATCGACTTCGCCTCGTTCGTCCACCTCGCCAGGACGGCCGAGCGCGGCACGTTCGACTTCTTCTTCCTGGCCGAGGGGCTGCGGCTGCGCGAGCTCAAGGGCCGCGTCCACGATCTGGACGTCGTGGGCAGGCCCGAGGCGCTGACCGTGCTCAGCGCCCTGGCCGCGGTGACCGGACGGCTCGGGCTCGCGGGCACCGTCAACGCCACCTTCAACGAGCCGTACGAGCTGGCCAGGCGGCTGTCCACGCTCGACCACCTGAGCGAGGGCCGGGCCGCCTGGAACGTGGTGACCACCTCCGACGCCTTCACCGGCGAGAACTTCCGCCGCGGCGGCTTCCTCGACCGCGCCGACCGGTACGAGCGGGCCGCGGAGTTCGTCCGGCTGTCGCGCGAGCTGTGGGACTCCTGGCAGCCGGACGCCGTGCTCGCCGACGCGGACACGGGCCGCTTCCTGAGGGAGGGCGCGATCGGCACGGTCAGCCATCGGGGCAGGCACTTCACCGTCGAGGGCCGGTTCACGCTGCCGCGCGCCCCGCAGGGACACCCGGTGATCATCCAGGCCGGCGACTCGGACGACGGCCGCGAGTTCGCCGCCGCCCACGCCGACGTGATCTTCACCCCGCACGGCAGGCTGGAGGACGGCAGGCGCTTCTACGCCGACGTCAAGGGCCGCCTGGCCAGGTACGGCCGCGAACCCCACCAGCTCAAGATCATGCCCGGCGTGACGTTCGCGCTGGGCGACACCGAGGAGGAGGCCACCGAGAACGCGGCCCTGATCCGGCGGCAGCAGGTCGGGCCGCAGACCGCGATCGCGTTCCTGGAGCAGGTGTGGGGGCGGGACATGTCGGCCTTCGACCCCGATGGACCGTTCCCCGACGTCGAGCCGGACCTGTCCGAAGGCGTCTCCCAGGGACGGGTGCCGATCAAGGACCGCGCCGAGGTGGCGGCCAAATGGCGGGCGCTGGCCGGGGAGAAGGGGCTGAGCATCCGCGAGCTGGTGATCGAGGTGACCGGACGGCAGACGTTCGCCGGCACCCCGCAGAGCGTGGCCCGGCAGATCGACGAGCACGTGCAGGCCGAGGCGGCCGACGGCTTCATCCTCGTCCCGCACCTGACCCCCGGCGGGCTGGACGAGTTCGTGGACCGCGTGGTGCCGGTGCTGCGGGAACGCGGCGTCTTCCGCACCGAGTACACCGGGACCACCCTGCGCGAACACCTGGAGCTGTCATGACACTGCACCTGGCCGTGGCGCTGGACGGCGCGGGCTGGCACCCCGCCGCCTGGCGCGAGACCCCCGGCGAACGGCTCTTCTCGGCCGGCCACTGGGCGGGGCTGGTCGCCGAGGCCGAGCGCGGGCTGCTCGACTTCGTCACCGTCGAGGACGCCCTCGGACCGCAGTCCACCCTGCCCGACGGCCCCGACGACCGCACCGACCAGGTGCGCGGCCGGTTCGACGCGGTGCTGCTGGCGGCCCGGCTGGCGCCGCTCACCACCCGGATCGGCCTGGTGCCGACGGCCACCACCACGCACACCGAGCCGTTCCACGTGGCCATCGGCATCGCCACGCTCGACCACGTCAGCGGCGGCCGGGCGGGCTGGCGGCCGCAGATCTCGGCGCGGGCGAGCGAGGCGGCCCACTTCGGCCGCCGCCGGTTCCCCCCGATCGACCAGGTGCTGAACCGGCCCGGCGGCGTGGACCTGTCGGCCGACCCGCACGTGCGCGCCCTGTTCGCCGAGGCCGCCGACGCGGTGGAGGTGGCCCGGCGGCTCTGGGACAGTTGGGAGGACGACGCCGAGATCAGGGACGTGGCCACCGGCCGGTTCATCGACCGGGACAAACTCCACTACATCGACTTCGAGGGCGGGTTCTTCTCCGTGAAGGGGCCGTCCATCACGCCCAGGTCGCCGCAGGGGCAGCCGGTGGTGGCCGCACTGGCCCACGCGCGGCTGCCGTACGAGTTCGCCGCGGCGAGCGCCGACGTCGTCTTCGTCACGCCGCGCTCGGCCGAGCACGCGCGGGACATCGTCGAGGAGGTCCGGGGCCTGTCCGGCACGATCAAGATCTTCGCCGACCTGGTCGTCTTCCTGGGCCCGGACGCGGCCCGGCGCAAGGCGCGGCTCGACGAGCTGGACGGCGCCGAACTGGCCTCCGACGCGGCGATCTTCACCGGGAGCGTGGCGGAGCTGGCCGGCCTGCTGCTGGAGTGGCGGCGGGCCGGGATCGAGGGGTTCCGGCTGCGGCCGGGGGCGGTGCCGTACGACCTGGAGCGGATCAGCCGGGAGCTGACGGCCGAGCTGCGCGGGCGCGGGGCCTTCAGGAGCAGGTACGAAGCCGGGACGTTACGCGGGCTCCTCGGCCTGCCGCGCCCGGCGAGCAGGTACGCGGAGGTGTCATGAAATTTCTCGGCATCACATTGATCGTCCACAACGACGGCAGATCACCGACGGAACGTTTCCGCGAGGTCGTCGAGAACGCCGTGCTCTTCGAGGAACTCGGCTTCGACGGCTACGGCGTGGGCGAGCGGCACGAACGGCCCTTCATCTCCTCCTCGCCCCCGGTCGTGCTCAGCCACATCGCGGCCCGGACGTCCAGGATCAGGCTGTTCACCGCGGTCACCACGCTGAGCCTGCTCGACCCCGTCCGCGCCTACGAGGACTACGCCACGCTCGACCACCTGTCCGGCGGCCGGCTCGAACTGATCGTCGGCAAGGGGAACGGCGCGGCGCAGGCCAAGCTCTTCCACGTCACCACCGAGGACCAGTGGGAGCGCAACCGCGAGTCGTACGAGCTGTTCCGCCGGCTCTGGCGGGAGGACAGGGTCACCTGGGAGGGCAGGTTCCGCCCCTCGCTGACCGACGCCGAGACCTGGCCGCGTCCGCTGCAGAAGCCGATCAGGGTCTGGCACGGCAGCGCGACCAGCAAGGAGTCGGTCGACCTGGCCGCCCGCTACGGCGACCCGCTGTTCTCGGCCAACGTCACCAACCCCATCGAGCCCTACGCCGAGCTGATCGACCACTACCGCGAACGCTGGGCGCACTACGGCCACGACCCCGCCGACGCGCTGGTCGGGGCGGGCACCGCGGGCTACTACGCGGCCCGCACCTCGCAGGAGGCCGTCGCCGTCTACCGGCCGATCTACGAAGCCCGCCTGGAGACGTTCCGGCGGGTCGGCGTGGAGCCGGTCTTCCCCACCCTGGAGGACGCCATCGAGCGCAGCTCGATCCTGGTCGGCAGCCCGCAGCAGATCATCGACAAGGTGCTGCGCTACCACAAGCGTTTCGGGCACGAAGTCATGCACCTGCAGGCCGACGCCGACGGCCTCACGCCGGGGCAGCACCGGGAGACGCTGGAGCTGTTCCAGGCCGAGATCGCGCCGGCGTTGCGCAAGGAGATCCCCAGCCGTCCGTTCCCGGGGAGCGCGTCATGAGCCTGTCCATCCTCGACCTGGCCCCCATCAGCTCGGGCGGCACCGCGGGCGAGGCGCTGCGCAACACCATCGACCTCGCCCGCCGCGCGGAGGAACTCGGCTACGTCCGTTACTGGCTGGCCGAGCACCACTTCGCCCGGGGCGTGGCCGGCTCGGCCCCCGCCGTGCTGATCGGCCTGGTGGCGGCGGCCACCGCGACGATCAGGGTCGGCTCGGGCGCCGTACAGCTCGGTCACCAGACGCCGGTGTCGGTGGTCGAGCAGTTCGGGGTCATCGACGCGCTGCATCCGGGACGGCTCGATCTGGGGATCGGGCGGTCAGGGCAGCGCAGGACCGAGCCGGCCCCCGCGCGGCCGCCTGGCCAGGAGGCCAGGGTGGTGGACGGGCTGCTCATCCCGCCGCCCTTCGACTGGTCGCGGCTGGCCAAGGTGCCCCGCCTGGCCTTCCAGGCGAGCCTGCTCCAGCAGCCCGGAGCCGTCACGCCTGACTTCGCCGACCAGATCGACGAGGTGCTGGCGCTGCTCAAGGGGACCCACGAGGCGCACGTCGTGCCGGGCGAGGGAGCCGACCTGCGGGTGTGGATCCTCGGCAGCAGCGGCGGGCAGAGCGCCCAGGTCGCGGGGGAGCGCGGGTTGCCGTTCGCGGCGAACTACCACGTCAGCCCGTCCAGCGTGCTGGAGGCCGTGGAGGCGTACCGGGAGGCGTTCAAGCCGTCGGACGAGCTGGCCGAGCCGTACGTGATCGTGTCGGCCGACGCGGTGGTGGCCGAGGACGAGGCCAGAGCGCGCGAGCTGGCCTCGCCGTACGGGCTGTGGGTGCGCAGCATCAGGACCGGGGAGGGGGCGATGCCGTACCCGACGCCGGCGGAGGCGGCCCGGCACGTCTGGACCGACGCCGACCGCGCGCTGGTCAAGGACCGGATCGACACGCAGTTCGTCGGCACGCCGGAGACGGTGGCCGAGCGGCTGCGGGTGCTGCGCCGGGTCACCGGGGCCGACGAGCTGCTGGTCACCACCATCACCCACGACCACACCGACCGCGTGCGCTCCTACGAGCTGCTCGCCGAAGCCTGGGAACGCCCGTGAAGCGCCTGCCCGCCGTCCTGCTGGCACTCGCGCTGGCCGCGTGCGGCGCCCAGCGACCCGCCGAGCAGGCCCCCGGAACCTCCCTGACCTGGGCGATCGAGACGCAGCCGATCACCCTCAACCCCCAGCAGTGGGCCCAGAACAAGGTCCGGCTGCTGGTGTTCAACCAGTTCGACGCGCTGCTCTCGCGGGCCGAGGACGGCACCTTCCACCCCTGGCTGGCCACCTCGTGGAAGGCGTCGGACGACGGCCTGACCTACACCCTCGACCTGCGGCGGGACGTGACCTTCCACGACGGCACGCGGTTCGACGCCGCCGCGGTGAAGGCCAACCTCGACCAGTTCCGCGTGCCCGGCTACAACCCGGCCGTCTCGGCGATCCAGTTGCGCGCCTTCGACCAGGCCGAGGTGGTCTCGCCGTACACGGTCAGGATCACGCTCAAGGAGCCCGACGGGCTGTTCCTCGACTTCCTCGCCTCCCCGTACGCCGGGCAGGTCTCGCCGGCCTCGCTCAAGCACGCCAAGGACCTCAAGTTCGGCGGCACGGACCTGGTCGGAACCGGGCCGTTCATCCTCGACCGGTACGTGCCCGGCCAGGAGATCCGCTACCGCCGCAACCCCGCCTACAAGTGGCCGCCCGCCGGGGCCGCGCACCAGGGCCCCGCCTACCTCTCCGAGCTCACCTACCGGTTCCTGCCGGAGGCGGCGGTCCGGGTGGGCGCGCTCACCTCGGGGCAGGTGCAGGTCATCGAGGGCGTCCCGGCCACCGACGTCGAACTGATCAAGAAGGACCCCGACCTGGCCCTGCGCACGTCGCTCAACGCCGGCACCTCCTTCTCCTACTACTTCAACACCGGCCGCGCCCCCTTCGACGACCAGCGCGTGCGCGAGGCCTTCCGCGAGGCCGTGGACGTGGACGCCGTCCTGCGGTCGGTCTACCAGGGCACCGCCACCAGGGCGTGGAGCGTCGTCGGCGAACGCAGCCCGTTCTACGACGCCACCCTGGAGAAGGCCTACGGCGGCGACCCGGCCAGGGCGAACGCGCTGCTCGACGCGGCGGGCTGGCGGCAGCGCGACGCCGAGGGCTTCCGGGTCAAGGACGGCAGGCGGCTCACCGTGCGCACGGTCGCCTCGGCGCCGTTCGTCCGCGACCGCCGCGACATCCTCGCCCAGGCCGTCCAGGCCCAGGTCAAGCAGAGCGCGGGCATCGACTTCCAGGTCAAGATCGTCGATCAGGGCAGCGCGCAGAAGGCCGTGGAGGAGAACGAGTACGAGATCTTCGAGAACTCGCGCGGCGACCCCGACGTCGGCGCGGCGCTCAACCTCATCCTGCCGGGCCAGGGCGCGATCAACCGGACCCACTTCACCGACGAGCGCGTGGACAAGTGGCTCGCGCAGGCGTCGGCCAGCTCCGACCAGGCCAGGCGCAAGGAGCTCTACGCCAAGGTCCAGCAGGCGGTGGTGCGGGAGAAGGCGATCGTGTTCCCGCTCTACGTGCCCGCCGACCAGCTCGCCGCGCGCAGGAGCGTGCAGGGGCTCGGCTTCGATCCCGCGTCCGGCACGCCGGCCGGCGCCTACGACGTACGGATCGGGACGTGATCCGACGACTCGGGACCGGGCTCGCCGTCCTGTGGGCGGCGGCCACGGCCTCCTACCTCGCGCTGCTGCTCGCCCCCGGCGACACCGTGGACATCCTGATCGGCGATGGGGCCGACACGCCGGAGATCCGGGCGCGGATCGTCCAGGAATGGGGGCTCGACCGGCCGGAGGTCGTCCAGTACCTGTCCTATCTGTGGCGGTTGCTGCACGGCGACCTCGGGCGCTCGTACCGGCTCCAGCTCGGCGTCGGCGAGGTGCTGGCCACGCAGATCCTGCCGACCGCGCAGCTCACGCTCGCGGCGGCCGGGGTCGGCGTCGCGCTCGCCGGGGTGATCGCGATCGTCACCGCCGGGCGCGGGCGGCTGCCGCGCGGCGTGGCCTCGCTGGCCGAGCTGGTGTCGGTGTCGGTGCCGCCGTTCCTGATCGGGATCGTGCTGCTGTCGGTGTTCTCGTTCACGCTCGGCTGGTTCCCGGTGTCGGGGGCGGCGGGGCCGCTCGCGCTCGTGCTGCCCGCGCTCTCGCTGGGGCTGCCGATCGCGGGCGTGCTCGGCCAGGTGCTGCGCGGCGGGCTGGAACGGGCCCTGGAACAGCCGTTCGCGGTCACCGCCAGGGCCCGCGGGCTGACCGAGCGGGCGCTGGTGGCCAGGCACGCGCTCAGGCACGCGCTGATCCCCGCCGTGACGCTGGCCGGCTGGTTCACCGGCACGCTGCTCGGCGGGACGGTGATCACCGAGGTGCTGTTCGGGCGTCCCGGGCTCGGGCGGGTGGCCATGGAGGCCGTCACGGGGCAGGACATGCCGGTGGTGATGGCCGTCGTGCTGCTGTCGGCGGTCGCGTACGTGACCATCAGCACCCTGCTCGACCTGGCCTACCGCGTCATCGACCCGCGGATGAGGGGCTGAGCGGCGATGAGCGCGCCGGTTCTCGCGCTCCCGCGCCGCCGCCCGTCCGCCGCCGCGCTCCGGACGGCGGCGCCGGTCCTGCTGCCGGTCCTGCTGCTCGCCCTGCTCGCGCTGGCCGTGCTGGCGCCGGGGCTGCTCGCCGGGGCGGACCCGCTGGCCGCCGACCCGCTCGGCGCGCTGTCCCCGCCGGGCGGCGCGCACCCGCTCGGCACCGACCATCTCGGCCGGGACGTGCTCGCCCGCGTCGTCCACGGCGCCCGGCACTCGATCAGCATCGGCGTCGGGGCCACCCTGCTCGCGGTCGTGACGGGCGCGCTGCTCGGGCTGGCCGCCGGGCTGTCGCCGAAATGGCTGGACGAGGCCCTGGCCCGCTCGTTCGACGTGCTGTCCACGCTGCCCGAGCTGCTGCTCGCGCTGCTCGTCGTGGCGATCACCGGGCCGGGCACTGTCAACGTGATCCTCGCGATCGCCGTCGCGCAGATCCCCAACTACGCCCGCGTGGTCCGCGCCCAGACCTTCGTGGTGCGCCGATCGGGGTACGTGGAGCAGGCCCGCACGTTCGGTCGCCCGCCCGCGGCGATCACGTTCGGGCACGTGCTGCCGAACGTGCTCGGGCCCGTCCCCGTGCTGGCCACGATCGGGCTCGGCACGGCGGTCATCGCGGGCTCGGGGCTCAGCTTCCTCGGCATGGGGCCGCAACCGCCGGCCGCCGAATGGGGGGCGATGCTCTCCGAGGGCCGCAACTACCTGCGCGTCGCCTGGTGGGAGGCGCTGTTCCCGGGCCTGGCGATCACGCTGACCGTGGTCTGCCTGACCGTCGTCGGACGCCGGCTGCAACGCCGTTTCGAAGGGAGGACCCCATGACCGCCGTCCGGGACGAAGGCACCGCGCCCGCCGTGGCCCGGCCCGCCGGCTCCGCGCTGGTCGCCGTGGAGGACCTGCGGGTGAGCTTCGGCGACGCCGAGGTCGTCCACGGGATCTCGTTGTCGGTCGCGGCCGGGGAGTGCGTGGCGATCGTGGGGGAGTCGGGGTCGGGCAAGAGCGTCACCGCGCGCACCCTGCTGGGGCTGACCGGGCCGGGCTCGTCCGTGACGGCCTCGGCGTTCACGGTCGCCGGGCGGGACGCGCTCGCGTTCGGCGAGCGGGAGTGGCGGCGGCTGCGCGGCCGGTTCGCCGGGCTGGTGCTCCAGGACGCGCTGGTCTCGCTCGACCCGCTGCGCACCGTCGGCGCGGAGATCGCCGAGGTGCTGGCCACGCACGACGTCGTGCCCCGCGCCCGGCGCGCGGAGCGGGTGCTCGACCTGCTGGCGGCGGTCGGCGTGCCGGAGCCCGCCCTGCGGGCCCGGCAGCGGCCGCACCAGCTCTCGGGCGGGCTGCGGCAGCGCGTGCTGATCGCCTCGGCCATCGCGGCCGACCCCGAGCTGATCATCGCCGACGAGCCCACGACGGCGCTCGACGTCACCGTGCAGGCCCAAGTCCTGCGGCTGCTGGCCGAACGCAAGGCGGCCGGCACGGCGTTGCTGCTGATCAGCCATGATCTGGCCGTCGTGTCCTCGATCGCCGACCGTGTCCTGGTGATGAAGGACGGCCGGGTCGTCGAGGAGGGCCGGACGCGGGACGTGCTGGGCGCCCCGGCCCACCCGTACACGCGCACGCTGCTGGCTGCCGTGCCGTCGGCGGCCTCCCGGGGCTCCCGGCTCACCGCCGGCCCGCCCATCGCCGTACGCGAGCCGGACCCGTACGCCCGGGTGCTGGCCGGCACGGGCCTCACCCGCGCGTACGGGCGGCGGGTGGTGGTCGACCACGTCTCCTTCACCCTGCACGAGGGCGAGACGCTGGGCGTCGTCGGCGAGTCCGGCTCCGGCAAGAGCACGCTCGCCCGGCTGGTCCTGGCCCTGCTGGAGCCCGACGCGGGCCGGGTCAGCCTGCACGGACGCCCCTGGAGCGACCTGCCGGAGAGCCGCCGCCGCCCGCTGCGGCCCCGGATCCAGCTCGTCTCGCAGGACCCGCTGGGCTCCTTCGACCCCCGCCACACCGTGGGCCGCCTGGTCGCCGAGCCGTTGCGGCTGCCGCGCGGCGAACGCCGGGCCCGCGTGCTCGACCTGCTGGCCCGGGTCGGCCTGCCGCCGGGGACGGCCGGCCGCCGTCCCCGCGAGCTGTCCGGCGGCCAGCGTCAGCGCGTGGCCATCGCGCGGGCCCTGGGGCCCCGCCCCGACGTGCTGGTCTGCGACGAGCCGGTCTCCGCGCTCGACGTCTCGATCCAGGCGCAGGTGCTCGACCTGCTCGCCGGGATCCAGGCCGAGGACGGCACGGCGATGGTGTTCATCTCCCACGACCTGGGCGTCGTGCACCACGTCAGCCACCGCGTGCTGGTCATGAAGGACGGCCAGGTCGTGGAGGAGGGCGAGGTCGGCGAGGTGTTCACCCGCCCGCGTCACGCCTACACCGAGGCCCTGGTGGCTTCGGTGCCACGTTTGCTGTAGCCTTTTCCTACTTTTTAGGTATGTTTTGTCTGAAAGGCAGTACCCCCATGTCCTCATCCAACCTGCGCACCGCAGCCGTCATGCTCGCCGTCGTTGGGCTCCTCGGCGCCTGTGGAGGTCAAGGGGGTGCTGCCGGCGCGGCGCCGTCCAGCGATCAGCCGGTCTACGGCGGCACGCTGACCTACCTGGAGCACCAGCCGCCCACCTGCCTCTACCTGCCGGCCGCCGGCTTCTATCCCAACGGCGGCATCCTCAACCAGATCACCGACAAGCTGACCTGGCAGAACCCTCAGACCCTGGAGATCGAGCCCTGGATCGCCACCAAGTGGGAGGTGAACAAGGACGCCACCGAGTACACCTTCCACCTGCGCCAGGGCGTGACCTTCAGCGACGGCAGCCCGCTCGACGCCGCCGCCGTCGCCGCCAACTTCGACGTGTACGGCCTCGGGAACACCGAGCTCAAGCTGCCGGTCGCCGAGTTCGTCAACAACTACGAGCGCAGTGAGGTCATCGACCCGCTGACCGTCAAGTTCCACTTCAAGAAGCCCTCGCCCGGGTTCCTCCAGGGCACCTCGGTCATCGGGGCCGGGCTGGTGTCGAAGAAGACGATCTCGCTGCCGTACGAGCAGCAGTGCCAGCTCAAGAACATCGTCGGCTCGGGCCCCTTCACGCTGAAGAACCAGATCGTCGACAAGGAGGTGGACCTGGCCGCGCGCAAGGACTACGACTGGGCGCCGCCCTCCTCCAAGCACCAGGGACGGGCGTACCTGGACGAGATCAAGATCATCGTGACGCCCGAGGACAACGTCCGGGTCGGCGCGCTGACCTCCGGCCAGGCCGACTTCGTGCGCTACGTCCAGGCCTACGACGAGAAGACGGTCAAGGACGCGGGCTTCCAGATCTACGCCGAGCCGACCAGGGGCGTGAACAACGGCCTGTACCTGCGGCCGTCCAACAGCATCCTGAAGGACCTCGACGTGCGCAAGGCGCTCCAGGCGGGCACCGACGTCAAGGAGGTCGTGGACACCCTGTTCACCGCGAGCTACCCGCGCGCCACCTCCGTGCTCAGCCACCTCGCCCAGGGGTACGTCGATCTGTCGAAGGACCTGGCCTACGACCCGGTCAAGGCCGGCGAGCTGCTCGACAAGGCCGGCTGGACCAAGGGCGCCGACGGCGTGCGCGAGAAGGGCGGCGTCAAGCTGCGGCTGGGCGTCTTCGTGGCCGGGCCGCAGCCGCTGTCCAAGCAGACGCTCGAACTCGTCGGCCAGCAGTGGGCCAAGCTCGGCGTGCAACTGGAGATCCGCCCCGCCGACGCCGGCACCCAGGCCGTCGACATCAAGGACGCCGAGAAGACCGCCGTCGCGCACAGCATGGTCGGCCGCGCCGACCAGGACGTCATCAAGAGCCACTTCCACAGCCAGAACCGCGACGTCATCCTCTCCAAGGACAAGAAGCTCGACACCCTGCTGGAGGAGGAGTCCGCCGAGCCCGACAACGCCGAGCGCAACGCCAAGGTCGCCGAGATCCAGCGCTACGTGATCGACCAGGGCTACGCCATCCCCCTGTTCGAGGAGCCCCAGGTGTACGGCGGCGCGCCGTACGTCAAGGGCGTGGCCTTCGAGGCGGTCGCCCGCCCGTGGTTCTACTCGGCCTGGAAGACGCAGCAATGACCAGGTACCTCCTGACGAGGGCCGGGCAGGCGGTGCTCGTGCTGTGGGCCGCCTTCACCGCGAGCTACGTGCTGCTGCAACTGCTGCCCGGCGACTCGATCCTGATCAAGTTCCAGAACCCGGAGCTCGGCCTGTCGCCGCAGCAGATCGCCGACATCCGGGCGTACTACAGCGGCGGCTCGCCGATCGGCGAGTACCTGCGCACCCTGTCCGGCTTCCTGACCGGAGGCTTCGGCTACTCGATCGACACCGGCACCCCGGTGGTCGAGCGCCTGGGCGAGGCGCTGCCCGAGACGGCCCGGCTGGCCTCGGCGGCGTTCGCGCTGGCGGTGCTGCTCGCCGTGGTGATCGCCTTCGTGGCGAGCTACAGCAGGACGTCGTGGCTGCGCGGGGCGCTGCTGTCGGTGCCGTCGCTGTTCATCTCGGTCCCGGCGTTCTGGCTGGGGATCCTGCTGATCCAGGCCTTCTCCTTCCGGCTGCGGCTGGTGCCGGTCATCGGCGGCGGCGAGCTCCAGCAGCTCGTCCTGCCGGTGGTGACGCTGGCCGTGCCGATCTCGGCGCCCATCGCGCAGGTGCTGGCGCGCGGCATCGACCAGGTGTACGCGCAGCCGTTCGTGCCGGTGATCGCGGCCAAGGGCGCCACCCGCTGGTGGATCCTGTGGCGGCACGTGGCGCGCAACGCCGTGCTGCCGACGCTGACCGTGGCGGGCCTGACGTTCGGCGAGCTGATCGCGGGCTCGGTCGTGACGGAGACCGTCTTCGGCCGCAACGGCATCGGGCGGCTCACCGAGCAGGCCGTGACCGCCCAGGACACGCCGGTGATGCTGGCCGTCGTGGTGCTCGCCGCGGCGGTGTTCGTCCTGGTCAACCTGGTGGTGGACGTGTTGTTCCCGGTGCTCGACCCGCGGCTGAAGGCGGCGTCGTGAGGGCCGGCCTGATCCTGTCCTGGACGGTGATCGCCGTGGTGCTGCTGTGGGCGGTCGTCCCTGGCCTGTTCACCGGGTACGACCCGATCGCCGGCGTGCCGGTCGAGAAGCTCCAGGCGCCGAGCGGGCAGCACCTGTTCGGCACCGACGCCGTCGGGCGTGACGTGTTCGCGCGGGTGGTGCACGGAGCCGTGAACTCGCTGTCGGGGGCGTTCGTCGCCGTCGCGGTCGGCCTGCTGCTCGGCACGCTGCTCGGGCTGCTGGCCGGCTCGCTCGGCGGGGTGACCGACGCCGCCGTCATGCGGGTCGTGGACGTGCTGCTGTCGGTCCCCGGCCTGCTCCTGGCCCTGGTCGTGATCATCCTGCTCGGCCCGGGGACGGTGAACGTGGCCGTCGCGGTCGGCGTCGGCTCGGTCGCCGCGTTCGCCCGGCTGTCGCGCTCGGAGGTCGTCCGGGTGCGCCGCACCGACTACGTGGAGGCCGCCTTCGGCAGCGGCGGCCGGTTCACCGCCGTGCTGTGGCGGCACGTGCTGCCCAACTCGCTCGGTCCCGTCGTCGCGCTGGCCGCCCTGCAGTTCGGCGTGGCCATCCTGGCCATCTCGACGCTCGGCTTCCTCGGCTACGGCGCCGAGCCGCCCACCCCCGAGTGGGGGCTGCTCATCGCCGAGGGCCGCAACTACCTGGCCACGTCCTGGTGGCTGACCACGCTGCCCGGGGCCGTGGTGGTCGCGGTCGTGCTCGCCGCCGGCCGGATCAGCCGGTCCATCGCCAAGGAGTCCTCGTGAGCCTGCTCGACGTCCGCGACCTCGCGGTCTCCTACGACGGCCGCCCGGCGGTGCACGGCGTCTCCTTCACCGTCGAGCCGGGCGAGGTCGTCGCGGTCGTCGGCGAGTCGGGGTCCGGCAAGACCACGACCGCGCACTCGATCATCGGCCTGCTGCCGGCCAACGCCTCGCTGGAGCGCGGCAGCGTGCTGCTGGGCGAGAACGACCTGGCGACCTGGTCGCCGCGGCGGATGGAGTCCGTACGCGGGGCGCAGATCGGGCTCGTGCCGCAGGATCCGTCCAACTCCCTCGATCCGGTCAAGACGGTCGGGGCGCAGATCGCCGAGGTGCTGCGCATCCACAAGCGCGGCGACCGGGCCGCCGTCCGGCGCCGGGTGGTCGAACTGCTCACCCGCGTCGGCCTGCCCGACCCCGAGACGCGGGCCCGCCAGTACCCGCACGAGCTGTCCGGCGGCATGCGCCAGCGCGTGCTGATCGCCATCGCCGTCGCGCTCGAACCCCGGCTGATCATCGCCGACGAGCCCACCAGCGCCCTGGACGTCACTGTGCAGCGGCGCATCCTGGACCTCATCGACGACCTGCGCGCCGAGTTCGGCACGGCCGTGCTGCTGGTCACCCACGACCTCGGCGTGGCCGCGAGCCGCTCGGACCGGCTGGTCGTCATGAAGGACGGCCGCGTCGAGGAACAGGGCCCGACCAGGGAGATCCTGGCGGCGCCCGGCGCGGACTACACCCGGCGGCTGCTGCACGACGCCCCCGCGTTGTCGGCCCGTCCCTTCCGCGAGCCGGTGGCCGCCGAGCCCGCGATCGTGGTCCGCGACCTGGTCAAGGAGTTCCGTTCGGGCCGGCGGGCCTTCCGGGCCGTGGACGGCGTCTCGTTCGAGGTGCCGCGCGGCACCACGCACGCCCTGGTCGGGGAGTCGGGATCGGGCAAGACCACCACCGCGCGCATGGTGGTGCGCTTCGCCGAGCCCACGTCGGGAACGGTCACCGTCACCGGGGCCCCCGACGGCCGCGGATTCCGCCGTCACGTCCAGCTCGTCCACCAGAACCCGTACGGGTCGCTGGACCCGAGGCAGTCGATCGCCGACATCGTGGAGGAGCCGTTGCGCAACTTCGGGCTCGGCGACCGGGCCGCCCGCCGGGCCCGAGTCGCGGAACTCCTCGACCGGGTGGCGCTGCCCGCCGACGTGAGCTCCCGCAGGCCGCGCGAGCTGTCGGGCGGGCAGCGGCAGCGGGTGGCCATCGCCCGCGCGCTGGCCGCCGGCCCGGAGGTGCTCGTGCTCGACGAGGCCGTCTCGGCGCTGGACGTCACCGTCCAGGCGCAGATCCTCGACCTGCTCGGACAGCTCCAGCGCGACCTCGGCCTGACCTATCTCTTCATCTCGCACGACCTGGCGGTGGTGCGGCAGATCTCACACACCGTCTCCGTCATGAACAAAGGACGCATCGTGGAATCAGGATCCACCCGGCGGGTCTTCACCGACCCGGCCGACGACTACACCCGCGAGCTGCTCGCCGCCATCCCGGAGCCGGTGCGATGAGGCTCGGCTTCTTCACCCGGGTCCTGGACGAGGCGCCTCCGGCCGAGCGTTACCGGCTGGCCGCCGAGCAGATCGCGCACGCGGAGTCGCTCGGGTTCGACACCGCCTGGGTGGCCCAGCACCACTTCGACGGCGAGGAGGGCGGGCTCCCCGCGCCGCTGGTGTTCCTCGCCCACGTGGCGGCCAGGACCAGCCGCATCCGTCTCGGCACCGGCATCATCACCCTCCCGCTGGAGCAGCCCGTCCGGGTGGCCGAGGACACCGCCGTGCTCGACCTGCTCACCGGCGGGCGGCTGGAGGTCGGGGTCGGCAGCGGCGGGACGCCGTCGTCGTTCGGGCCGTTCGGGCACGACAGCGGCGACCGCGCCACCCTGTACGCCGAGCACCTGTCGATCCTGCTCAGGGCCTGGTCGGGCGAGGACCTGGGCGGCGGCAACCGGCTCTACCCGCCCGCGCCCCGGCTGGCCGGCGCCGTCTGGGAGGCGACGTTCTCGGTCTCCGGAGGAGCGCGGGCCGGCCGGGCGGGCAACGGGCTGATGCTCTCGCGCACGCAGCCGCGGCCGGCCGACGACCCGCAGGCGACGCTCGCCGACCTGCAACAGCCGATCGTGGACGCCTACCACGAGAACCTGCCCGCGGGCGCCGTCCCGCGCATCGTGGCCTCGCGGACCGCGTTCGTGGCCGACAACAGGGCCGAGGCGCTGCGCCTGGCCGAAGCGGGGCTCGGCCGCCGTCCGCTGCCGTGGGAGCTGCCCGGCGGCGACCTCGACAGCCGCATCGCCGCCTTCGACGTGCACGTGGGCACCCCCCAGGACGTCATCGACAGCCTGCGCGCCGACCCGACCCTCGAACGGGTCACCGACCTGGTCTTCCAGGTGCACTCGGTGGACCCGCCGCATCCGCTCGTCCTCCGTTCGATCGAGCTGCTGGCGACCGAGGTCGCGCCCGCGCTCGGCTGGCTCCCCTCCACCGAAATGAGCTCCACATGATCAACGACGTCATCGACCACCTGGCCGGGATAAGACCGGGCTCCCGCCTGGACAAGCTGCGCGACCTGCGGCCCGCCGCCCGCGAGCACGCCCAGCGCGGCTTCGACGCGCTCTTCGTCCCTGACGAGGAGGGCGAGGTCACCCTCGTCGAACGGGACGCGGTCGCGGCCTTCGTGGCCGGGCTGCACCGCGACGCCGTCGTCGCCGGCTTCTACGCCGACCGGCTCGCCGAGCTGGCCCCCGGCCTGCTGAAGACCGTCGAGGCGGAGGTCGAGGCGGGCGTCACCACCGGCCCGTACGGGGTCTACCCCGCGCCGCTGGCCGCCGAGAGCGACGAGGGCCTGCGCTACCGGGTACGGAACCCGGACGAGCTGGGCGTCCGGCTCGCCGCCGCGTTCGAGCACGCGCACCTGCTGGTCTTCCGGCCGCGCGAGGCGAGCCGGCAGGCCCTGGACGCGCTGGCGGCGGCGGGCTGGAGCCCGACGGGCGTGGTGACGTTGTCGCAGCTCGTCGCCTTCCTCGCCTTCCAGGTCAGGGTGGTCGGCGGGCTCCGGCTGCTCGGCCAGGAGGTGGCCGCGTGAGCACCGGATTCACCCGGGAACAGCTCGGCTGGAAGCCCTGGCTGCCGCCGCTCGCGCCGGAGGAGCTGACCGAGGCCCACCACGAGGCGCTGGTGGACCGGGCGCGGGCGTCGTCGCCGTACTTCCTGCTGCTGGCCCGCGACCCCGAGATCCTGCACGCGCGCACCAAGACCGACAACGACATCTTCTACAACGCCGACGGCGGGCTGCCGCGCGCCGAGCGCGAGCTGGCCGCGACCGCCACCTCGCGGCGCAACGGCTGCGTGTTCTGCGCGTCGGTGCACGCCCGCTTCGCCGCCCACCACTCCAAGCGCCCGCAGGACGTGCAGCGCCTGCTCGACGAGGGGGTGGACGCGCCGCAGGACGACACCTGGCGGGCGGTCGTCGACGCCTCGGTCGCGCTGGCCGCCACGCCCGTCGAGTTCGGGCCCGAGCACCTCGCGGCGCTGCGCGCGGCCGGGCTCGACGATCTGGCGATCAGCGACACCATCCACGCCGCCGCCTTCTTCAACTGGGCGAACCGGCTCATGCTCTCACTCGGCGAACCGGAGGACCACCGATGACCGACCGTCACCTCGACCACCTCGTTCATGCCGTGCCCGACCTGCTCAAGGGGGTTGAGGACTTCGCCGCGCGCACCGGCGTGCGGCCCGTCCGGGGCGGCAGCCATCCCGGGGGCACCGCGAACTACCTGGTGCGTTTCGGGCCGGACGCGTACCTGGAGATCATCGGCCCGGACCCGGAGTCGGAGGTGCGGCCGAGGGCGTTCGGGCTGGAGACGCTGACCGAACCCCGCCTGGCCGCCTGGGCCGTGCATCCGCGGGACCTCGACAAGACCGTGGAGCTGGCCCGCGAGCGCGGCTACGACCCCGGCGACGTGCAGCCGCTGTCCCGGCGCACCCCGTCCGGGGAGTTGCTGGAGTGGCGGCTCACCCGGCGCGAGGAGCCGGCCGCGGTCCGGCCGGTGCCCTTCCTCATCGACTGGGGCTCGACCACCCATCCGGCCGCCACGGACCTGCCGCTGGTCGGCCTGGTCTCCTTCGCCGCCGTCCACCCCGACCCCGGCGCGCTCCGCCGCGACCTGGCCGCGCTCGACGTAACGCTCGACGTCACCGAGGGGCCCGAGCCCGCCCTGCGGGCCGTCATCGACACCCCGCTCGGCCACGTGACCCTGAGCTGAACCCCTTCCGGAGAGAAAGACCCATGAGCACCCTTCGCGAGTACCTGTCGCACAAGCGCGCCGCCCTGCTGGCCCGCCGGGAGGCCCCGGCGGGCGGCCCGGTGCCGCTGCACGCCCACGTCACGGCCGAGGGCCGCAGCGGGATCCGGCGCGTCAGGATCAGGGACTTCCAGATCATCAGCGACAGCGGCCCCGACTTCGCCGGCTACGACCTCGGCCCCGGCTCGCCCGAGCTCCAGGCCGGCGTCCTGGGCAGCTGCGTGACGCACATCTTCCTGATCAAGGCGGCCGAGCTGGAGGTGCCGATCGACTCCCTGGAGGTGGACGTCCGCGCCGAGTACGACCCCAAGGCCCAGCTCCCGGGCGACCAGGGTGTCCCGGTGTCCCCGCACAACTTCACCTACGAGGTGCAGATCAGCTCGCCCGCCTCCGACGAGGAGCTGGCCGGGCTGCACGCCGAGGTCGAGCGGGTGTGCCCGATCCTCAACCTGATCCGCAACCCGCAGCAGATCAGCGGCTCGATCGTGCGGGTGGCGGACCCCGCCGAGCTGCCCGTCGCCTAGCGGGACGGCCCCGCCCCCCGGGGGCGGGGCTCTCAGCCGGCCGTGAAACCGGAGAACAGCGCCAGGGCCAGGGCCAGCGCGACGACCACGTTGACCACCGTCGCGGCGGCGAACACGGCGACCGGCCGCCATCCGGCCTCACGCAGCGCCGACACCCGGAACTCCAGCCCGATGCTGACGAACGCCAGGATCAGGAACCAGGTCCGCAGGTCGTTGGCGACCCCGATGACCGCCTTGCCCTCGCCCGCGGCGACCGTCGTCAGCCACCAGGTGGCGACCACGGACGCGGCGACGAACCCGAGCACGAACTTCGGGAAGCGCCGCCACAACTCGATCAGGCCGGGCCGTTCGGCGTCGGCCCGCCGCTCGACCCGGAAGGCGAACCAGGCGGTCAGCGCGACCACGACGACGCCGATGAGCGCGTTCTGGGTGACCTTGACGATCGTGGCGATGGCCAGGGCGTCCTCGCCCGCGATCGTCCCGGCGGCGGTGACGGCGGCGGTGGTGTCGATGTTGCCGCCGATCCAGGCCCCCGCCACCTCGGGCGGGAGCCCGAGCAGCGAGGCCAGGGCGGGCAGGACGAAGATCGACGGCAATGCGAACGCGATCACCAGGCTGGCGCTGTAGGCGAGCTGCTCCTTCCTGGCCTGGACGGCCCCCGCCGCCGCGATGGCCGCGCTGACCCCGCAGATCGACACGGCCGACGACAGCAGCGCGCGCAGCCGGTCGTCGAGCCCGAGCCGTCCGCCGAGCCACCAGGTGAACAGGAACACCGCGCTGATCAGCACGATCGCCTGGACCACGGCCGGTCCGGCGGCGGTCACGATCACCTTGAGGTTGATGGACGCGCCGAGCAGGACCAGCCCGGTCTTGATGAAGAACTCGGTGCGGAACCCGCCGGACAGCCGCTCCCGCAGCCCGGACGCGGTGAGCAGCGCGTTGCCGAGCAGCCCGAGCGCGATCGCGTAGACCGGGAACTCGACGGCCTTGGCCAGGCCGGACCCGGGGAACCAGCCGGGGACGCCCTTCTCCAGGACGCGGGTGGCGGCGGCCAGCACGAGCACGACCAGGACGCCGAGCGCCGTCCCGTGCCAGGTCGCGCGGTCGCCGGTGACGGTGCTCATCAGGGCACCAGCCCGACGGGGATGACGCCGGTGAGGACGAGGACGAGCAGGACCAGGCCGACGGCCGTGGCGGCCCAGTCCTCGTTGACCGCGACGCGGCTCTCGCGCCCGGTGGGAGATTCGTCGGTGCTCATGTGCGTGCCTTTCACATCGGGGGGTGAGACGTGAAAGGCGTGGTCAGGTGCCTTTCACATCGGGGGGTGGGACGTGGGGGGGGGGGGGGGGCCCCCCCCCCCCCCCCGGCCGCGGGCCCGCCCCCGCGCCCCCCCCCCCCCCCCCCGGCGGGGGGGGGGGGGGCCGGGGGGGGGGGGGGGGGGGGGCGGGGGCGCGCGGGGGGGGGCCCCGGGGGGGGCCCGCCCCGGGGGGGCCGGGGGGGCGGGGCCCCCCCCCGCCCGGGCCCGACACGACTGGGCCTGGCACGACCGGGCGCGGCACGACTGGGCGCGACACGGCCGGACGTG